>JBKQPD010000001.1:0-6846 GCA_052145175.1 Binataceae bacterium (SeqCode)
CGGAGCCAACAGCGGAGGTAAGTACAATGTCTTTGAACAGGGTAACGATCATTGGGTATTTAGGGCAAGATCCGGAGTTGCGGCTGCTAGCTGCGAGTGGACAGCCCGTGGCGAACTTTTCGGTCGCCACCGATGAGGTCTTCACCGACAAGGAGGGTAACCGCCACGAGCGCGTCGACTGGCACCACATCGTGGTCTACGGCCGCGCGGCGGAGACCTGCAAGGAATACTTGAAGAAGGGCCGTCAGATTTATGTCGAGGGGCGGCTGCGCACCCGCGAGTACGAGGCGCGCAACAATGGTGGCAAGCGCCAGCGCACCGAGATCATTGCCAGCCTGGTACAATTTCTCGGGACGCCACCCGCCGATGCCAAGGCCACCGAAGTCAGCGGCGATAGCGCTTCAGAAGAAGCGCCGTTGTAGGGCGCTATTTACGGAATGCCCGCGCCGCTTAAGGTGCGGGCATCCTTTCCTACCGCTTCGGCGGGACGTGAAGGAGGATCAGGGCATGAGATTCCTGGAGGATAATGGCGTTTTGTACGAGCAAGAGGGCCCGGTAATGTGGCGCTGCGAAGGCTGCGGCTTTCGGCTCGATCTGCCGGCGAGTATCGCGCCGCCGATGTGGCACACCCTTGATCGGCCGATGGGAACGCCCCCGGAGAAGTTTCCTGATTGCCCGAACGTCAATTTGGATCAAGCTCGGCGAGCGCGCAAAGGCCGCGCCACGCGGTTAAACGCGCACCTTGAGAGCGGCCATCAACACGTATAGAATACGTGTATGATAGCTAAGCCGCACCGAAAATTAACGATAACCGTTGAAGACGCGGTCTACCGCGGCCTACGCAAGGTGGTGGGCCCGCGCAACATCAGCCGCTTCCTGAACGATCTGGCGCGGCCCCATGTGGTGCAGGAACGTCTCGAGGAGGGGTACCGGGCGATGGCAGCGGATGAGGAGCGCGAGGCCGAGGCTGCCCTGTGGAGTGACGGGCTGGTGGGAGACGTAGCGGATGAGCCCCGGTGAGCCGGCCGCACCGCGGCGCGGCGAAGTATGGTGGGTAGCGTTCGATCCTTCCCTCGGGGGTGAAATCAGGAAGACACGACCCGCGATCGTCGTCAGCAACGACGCCGCCAACCGCGCGCTCAATCGAGTGCAGGTCGTGCCGGTAACCAGCAACGTGCAACGACTCTATCCGGCCGAGGCTTACGTAAACGTGGGCGGCGCGCGCCGTAAGGCCATGGCCGATCAGCTCACTACGGCCAGCAAGCAGCGACTACAAGATCGGATCGGCAAACTGGACCCCAAGGATATGGCCGGGGTCGAACGCGCGCTTAAGACGCAACTCGGTCTCAGCTAGCAACCGGCGGGAAGGCACCCCGCGCGTCTGGAGCCGTTAGTGATGGACGACAAGTGGTCGGTCTTCTGACGGTACGATGACGACCGTGGCCGAGCGGCAAAAGCGTAGCGTGGAACCGGCCGTGACCGTTGCGCGCCTGGTACGAGCGCAGTTACGCGCGATGGGGTGCGCGCGTTTCGACCTCGGCGTTCGGCGCGACGGCGGCGAGATGGTCCTGCGGGAAGAACAGGACGCCTTCGCGGTCGTCGACGCGGTGAAGTGGCTACGTCACGAGAACGCCAAAGGGGCCCACGTTTATATTCGGCCCGCCGGTGTTCACAGTTTGAGCCTCCTCGATGATCTCACTGCCGAAGCGATCGAGCGGATGAAGGCGGAAGGCTTCGAACCGGCGGCCGTCGTCGAGACTTCGCCCAATAACTTCCAGGTATGGTTGAACCATGGCCAAGTGCTTGATGTGACGACGAGCACGGCCGTCGCGAAGCAGCTCGCCGCGCGCTTCGGCGGGGATCCCTCAAGTGCGGACTGGAGACATTTCGGACTGGCGGGATTCACAAATCCGAAGCCCGAGTGGCTTGCCTTCCGGGCTGCGGCCGTTCGCACGGTTGCGATCAGCGAAAGGGCGCGTCTATTCCCAAGCGGTAGAGTTCCTCTCCGGAATCGTGAAAAACGCCGCACCCGCAACCGTGTGGGACACGGAACCGCACCAGCGGCAACGCCAACGCACAGAAGGCGAGGGGGTTAGGCCAATCGAAGAGTTTCACGCTGATCCGATGGATGCGGGCGATCTTCACCGCGCTGATCTGGCCTGGGCGAGACACGCCGCCGGCTATGGTGTGACGCTCGAGCAGATCACGAACAAGCTCCTCAACGGTCGCGATCTCAGCAAGAAGGGCAGCTACAAGCGTCAGCTCGAATACGCCGAGCGCACTGCTCGCAAGGCGATCGAGCAAATGTAAGGGTGGGCCGACTGGTCCGCCGCAGGGTAGCAACAGAGAACCGTTGAATGGCGGACAGCAATACAGCTATTTGCGCATGACGAAAATCTGGTGGTACGGATTCTTCACCGCCAAGCGCTCGAAATTACTGAAACCCGCGTCTTGCACCAGCTCGCGGGCCAGCTTCGCGCCGATCACTGAACCCAGGCCCTCGCCTCCCTGCGCCAGCGACACGGTCATGCAATGCATGGTGCTGGCACCGTACATTGTCCGCCCAACCGGGGTGAGATTGTCTTCGAGACGATCCGCGGCGTCGGCCTCAGACCACAAGAAAACGCCGCCGGGCTTGAGCGCCCGCCGGATACCAGCCAAGGCGGCGCGTGGATGGGCCATATCGTGGATGCAGTTGAACCCGAGCACGAGATCGAACCGATCAGCGTCGGGAATGTTCTCGGCGGCGACCTGTTCAAAGCCGAGACGATTCGCAATTCCGGCTCGTGCGGCCTTCGTGCGCGCCCGCGTGATCGAGGTGGCATCAACGTCATAGCCGGTGAAACGCGAATTTGGATAGGCGGCCGCGACCGGCACGATGCATTGTCCCGCGCCGCAACCGACCTCGGCGACTTCGATACCAACCTGAAGTTTTGCTTCAAGACCGGGCACGGCCGGGAGCCACTGTTCGGCGACCCACGCTTCGTACCCTGCATGGAACAGGCGTTCAATCGCTTCGACGATCTCCGGTCCAAAATCGGTGAAAGGCACGCCGCCGCCCCCGCGAAAGGCGTCCATCAGCTTGCCGATCTGCCGATAGCATGCGACCGCATATTGAAAAGCTCCGCCGGTGAAGAACGTGTTATCCTCCCGCGTCAGCACCATCGCCTGTTCCCGGTTCATCCTGAAGGTCTCGTCGGCGGAGTGATACTCGATATACCCTGCCGCGGCCATGGTTGAGGCCCATTCACGGATATAACGTTCGTTGAGTCCGGTACGCTCGGCGATTTGCCGCGAGGTCATTGGTTCTCCGGCCGCCATCAACTTAAAGACGCCGAGGCGATCACCGATGTACGCCAGCGCTACAGTAAGGGAAGCTCCGAAATCAATTCCGACCTGACGGGCCATCGCGCTCACCTGTGAGCGATCAAATGGTTCCTTTTCCATAACGCTTTCACCTATCAGTTTTTGCTTCGCTGAATATGCGCTTTGCCCGAGCTACTGGATAGAGTCTACCTCTGAGCATCGATGGACATTCCGTTTTCTCTACCCGTCCACCCGACCCTTTATCTACGGCCCTTTCTGACCTGACCCCAGGCCCTATTATAGGCGTCCTTTGGCCTGCGGCGCGGTTGAATCAGTAAGTGAGAGGGGGAGGCCACCACGGTCCGACCGCTTGCTGCACACGGTGAATGAATCCGCCTGCGTCCTGCATCAGCGCGTTTTAAGATTCGTCGTCACCCTGAACAAAACGGTTCGTAAATATGGAGGATTCGCTGGGAATCGCATGATAGCCATGTTGACTTAACGAAGCAAAACGCTTAGTATCGATAGTAAGATCGGGCGGGCAGTGCGCCTTGACGAAGGCGCGGAGGTGGAGTGATGGAGCGGATGGATGAAGAAACGCAAAGGCAAGAATCCTCATGCCGTGGCGCTGGGCAGGTTAGGTGGGCTCGTCCGCAGCGCGGCCAAGCAGCGAGCCAACCGGGAAAATGGCCGCAAGGGCGGTTTGGTCAAAAGCCACAAGAAGAAAATCGCCGCGCGGCGCAACGCGCGACGACCGCGCCCCGGTCGTCGGAAAGACTCATTGAAACCGTAATCGCGTCAATCTGTGCCCGGTTCGGCGATCACGCCATTGGTCTAGCAGGCTGTTGACGAAAGGGTTTGATTACTCAGTTTCATAGTTTTCCGAACGGGAGAGCAAGCGTTCCCGTGCCGTTAGTCGGCGGCTTGTGGCTGCTGCTGGTCGCCGCAGGCGGTTGGCAAGCTGCTGGTCATGTGGCGACCGGGGCGAGCCGTGCGATGCGCACAAGGTTATAGGCGGCGGCGACCAGGTAGGCATGCAGTTGCACCCGTTCGCGGCCGCGATAACGGGTCTTGCGCAAGCCGCCGATGGTCTTCATCCAGCCGAAGGCCTCCTCGACCTGTTTGCGGATCCACTGACTGAGGGCGTAACCCGGCTGCCGCACCGTGCGCGCGTCCAGCGCCGAGCCACCCGGCCGCGCCGCATTCTGGGCCACGTGCGGGGTAACGCCAAGCGCGCGGCAGCCCGTCACAAAGTCGTGAGTGTCGTAGCCTTTGTCGCCGCCCAGCGTGATGCGGCGGCTGCCGGGCAAGGTTCCGTCGATCATCGCAAGGGCCGCACGGCGCTCGGTATAGCCGTCGGCCGGTTCGACCTGGAAGTCCACCAAGAGGGCGTGGCGGTTCTCCATCAGCGCGTTGGCCGAGTAGCACAGCTTGGCTTCTTTGCCCGCGCCCTTCTTGGCCAGGCGGGCCTCGGGGTCCGTCGTGGACTGATGGGTCGGGTTGCTGCGGCGCTCGCCGTGGAAGTTCACCGTCGGGTTGCTCGGGTCATCAGGCGGTTCACTCGGACCGGCATCCTTGCGCTTGAAGCTTTTGAGCGAGGCCCACGCCTCGCCCAAGGTGCCGTCCACTGTGAAGTGTTCGTCCGAGAGCAGGTTAAGCCCGCGCGCCTGGGCCACCACCGCGCGGAAGAACGCACCGGCAATCTCATGCTCCAGCAGCCGCGCCCGATTGCGCGAAAAGGTCGAGTGGTCGAAAGCCGCCTCATCGGCCTCCAGGTCCAGAAACCAGCGGAACAAAAAGTTGTAGTCGAGTTGTTCGCACAACAGCCGCTCGCTGCGCACCGTATGCAAGGCCATCAGCAAGGACGCATTCAACAGCCGCTCGGGCGGAATCGACGGCCGCCCCACCGCGCTGTACATCTCATCGAACACCGGCGAAAGTTCCTTGAGCGCCGCGTCAGCCAAGGCTTTGATGCGCCGCAGCGCATGGCCCTGTGGGATCCGTTGCTCCGGATTGATCACTACCAGCATCGCCCGCTGCCGTTTGTCCGCACCGCGCATCCCTGCCTCCTCCACCACCCGGATTACTCACTCTGACGAATTACTACAACGCGACATTCAGGCTTTTATCAACAGCCTGCTAGTGTTGCGTCCCATTCATAAGTTTACAAAGGCGTTGAAGCTTGCCGAAGATGGAATCAGCGGTGGCGGTCCAGGCGAAGGGGCGGCAGTGGCGGTTATGGTGAATGACGTATTGGTCGATCTTCTGCACCAATTGGCGTACGCCGCGAAACGAGCCGCGCCCGATCGCCTGCTGGGTGATGAGCCCGAACCAGCGCTCAACTTGGTTGAGCCAACTGGCGTAGGTCGGCGTGTAATGGATGACGAAACGCGGATGACGTGCGAGCCAGGCTTTGACCCGTGGATGTTTGTGCGTGGCGTAGTTGTCGGCGATCAGATGGACTTCGAGGTCGGCCGGAACGTGGCGGTCGAGGTGATTGAGGAACGCGAGAAACTCCTGATGGCGATGGCGCGGCTTGCACTGGGTGATGACCGAGCCGTCGAGCACATTAAGCGCCGCGAACAGCGTGGTAGTGCCGTGCCGATAGTAGTCGTGGGTTACCCCTTCGAGATAGCCCAGCCCCATCGGCAGCACCGGCTGGGTGCGTTCCAGCGCCTGAACCTGACTCTTCTCATCTACACACAACACCAGCGCGTTGTCCGGGGGATTGAGGTACAGGCCCACCACGTCGCGCACTTTTTCCACGAAGAACGGGTCGGTGGAGAGCTTGAAGCTCTTGGCACGATGGGGTTGCAGACCAAACAGCGCGAAGTAGCGCGCCACGGTGCTCTTGGAGATTGCGGTTGCTTCGGCCATCGCGCGCACGCTCCAATGGGTGGCGTTTTGGGGCTTGCTGCGCAGAACCCGATTGATCAGTGCGGCTACCTGTTCATCGCCGTAGCTGCGCGGGCGTCCGGGGCGCAATTCATCGTGCAGACCGGCCAGCCGCTGCGCGACGAAGCGCCCGCGCCACTTGCCCACCGTCGGCAGGCTCCAGCCCAGCCGCTCAGCGATCGCGGTGTTGCTCTCGCCCTGCGCCGCCCACAGCACCAGCTTGGCCCGCGCCACCAGCGCGTGCGGCAGCGCGCGCGAGGCGGCCAGCGCAGACAACTGCGCGTGCTCTTCAGCGCTCACCACCAGCTCCGTCTTGGGTCGCCCAATCGCCACCGGCATCTCTCCTTAACCGGATGTGATGCCGAATCTGCAAGCAAGCATTATGCAAGTTAATTACGGGACACTACACTAGGGGACTGCGGCATCCGTTTTGCTGCAGGTCGGTAGCTGAGGCGCTAAAAGCTGAAGGCGATGTCCTGAAGGTTGTTGAGGAATTGAGTGGCGGCGATCCTCGCCCCATCGGAAGATCGGGTTGGGTAAAAGGAGCGACTGTCATAGAAGTCAATCCTCTGGACTGGAGTCGGATGGGTTGCCCACAAGTCCACAGGCGCTGGGATCACGCCGAGATATCCCGCCTGTGGACTT
>JBKQPD010000002.1:0-111620 GCA_052145175.1 Binataceae bacterium (SeqCode)
GCCGATTCGGTTCCCGCAGCCGCACGTCCTCGTCCATCACTCCACCTCCGCCGCACCCCTCCATTCATCCACCCCACGCGTTGCAAAGCGATCCCCGCAATGACAAAAATTCACAAACTCTGAGCGAAGTCTGCGTAGCGAAGAATCTAGCGGCCTCTTAGGCTCAATGTTGGAATCCGGGATTCTTCGCTTCGGCAGGACGGAGCCTGCCCTTGAGGCGCCTGAGCGCCGAAGGGCTCAGAATGACAAAAGACCTATTGAGCCGGTTCGCGAACTTTCGCGCGCTAGCCAGCTAACAAATCCACCAGTAGACCGGCGACGGCGGCGTCGCGCTCTTTGATCAAGCCGGTTTTGAGACGCTCGTCGAGCTGGCAGGCGCGCCGATGCGCCGCGCCCAGCCGCTCGAGGCCGAAGCTGCGCGCCCCCTCGACCGCGCGCGCGACCATCGTGCTTTGCGGCGCCAGACCGAGCGCGCCCGCGATCATCGGGGGACCCTTGCGCGCGGCGAGCATCGCGGCCGCCACCAGCATCCGGCGCAACAATGGTATGATTTCGACGGCCAGCAGTTCGATCGGATCGCGCCCGGTCTGAATCGCGCGATCGAACAGCGCGAGCGACTCGTTCGCGTTGCCCCGGGCGATCGCATCGGCCAATTCGAACAGGTCGGGAATCCGGGTCGCGCCGGGCTCGCCGAAATCGGCGGCATCGAGCGTCTTGCGGTCGCCCGCCGTAATAGCGGCCCGGCTGAGTGCGTTCGCGGCGGCCGCGAGGTCGCCGCCGTGGCGCGCCGTCAACAAATCGCTGGCGGCGCTGGCGAGCTTCAAACCCAGGTTACGCGCGAAGAGCTCGACGTAGGGGGCAAGCTGATTGTCGTAAGGGCGGGCGCAATTGACCACGACGCCATGCGTTTCGCCGGCCCGCCGAAGCTTGGCCGGCGCGGTATCCCGCTCGCAAACGACGGCGAGGCGTAACGCGGGGCTCAACCGTTCGGCGGCCGCCGCCAGCGCGGCTTCGCCACCCGCGTCGGAGGTGGGCCGCCCGTCAGCATCTTCATCGCCGCCGCCCGCGCGCTCGCGATAGCCGCGCAACAGCCGGCAGGCGAGCAGCCGCTTGGGGGCGAACAGATCGCCGCCGTCAAGCTCGGCCAATACTTCGCGCAGGCCATCGCCGCCGCCCACCTGAAACGAGCGATACTTGAAACCGTCGCGCGCGAGACGCTCGCGCAAACGATCGAGGACGTACTCCCGCAGAAAGGGCTGCGGCCCGGCGATCACGACGACCGCGGCCGGCGCGCGGTCGGCGGCGAGTGCGCGGAGAAAGACCAGTGCGTTCTCCGCCGCCACGTTATTTTATTTCCTCAATTCGCGATTCAAGATTTTTGACGCAGCTCGCAGACTCGCCTGCTCGCTTCGCGCGGCAGCGCGCTCCGCTAGTGAACTAGAAGCCTTCGGACATCGACGCGTAAAGATCCTGGGCCAGCTCCTGCATCATCTGGGTCCGCGCCACGCCATTCTGGGTTTGCGCAACCTGGATGTCGGGCAGTTGGGCGATATCCTGGGACCGCAGGTTCTGCTGCAGAAAGTAGGGCGACGTGGTGATGGCGGCGCTGGCGACGACGGGCGCCTCGGCCGCGGCGCCAAGTCCGTGCGAGATCCAGATGATCGTGTGGTTGTGGCCGTCGGTGAGCGTCGCGTTGGCGCTCAACGATTCCTCGTAGACGATCGGTTCGGCGACCGGATTGGTGGCGCCCGGGACCGCCTGGTTGTACAGGACCTCGCCACTCAGGACCAGGTCCGCGCCGTCGGGACTATCGACCACGGTGAGGCGCTTGTGGTTCGCGATCTCGTCCTTCATATAGCGCATGAACTCGTCGTTGAGCCCGGTGAAGCGCGTGTGGTTACCGAACGTCGCCACGTAAATCGTCTTGGCCTGTGGCGGCAATCCGCTCCCCGAAGCCGCAAAATGATAACCGCACCCGCCGGCCAGCAAGGTGAGCAGGCCGATGAACGTGACGGATTTAGATCGAAGCACGCTTGCCCGGATTGCTTTCTTCACCTTTACCCTTGAGCTCGAGCCGTGAGGCGAGTTGATCGAGGACGCCGTTGACGAAGCGCCCGGATTCATTATCGCCGTATTCCTTGGCCAGTTCGATCGCTTCGTCGATCGTGACGCGCGCTGGAATGTCGCCCACCCGCATCAGCTCGTACAGCGCGAGCCGCAGGATATTGTGGTCGACGCGCGACAGGCGGCCAATCGACCAATGTTCGAGCGCCCCGGCCAGCTCCTTATCCAGCATCACACGTTCCCGCCGCACGCCGTCAACCAGCCGGAGCGCGAAAACGCGGATGCGATCGTCGGCGGGAAAGGCGTCGAAGAACAGCGCCAAATCCTCGTTCGAGAGCTCGCCGCGGATATCAATCTGATAAAGGGCCTTGAGCGCCAGCTCGCGTCCCGCATGTCTTAGTCCCATGGAATTAATCAGGCTCCGTTGGTCAGCAGGCGAGGCGCCCGTGGCGATGCCGCGCGGCCGCCGGTCCCGGGGTCACGACCTTGCGCCTCACCCAACCTTGAGCTTGGTGAACAAATGGCCGAGCTTTTCCTGCTTGGTGCGCAGGTATTCGATATTGCCGTGATGGGGGATGACTTCGAGCGCCTCCCGATGCACGTTGACGCCATAGCGCTGCAGGCTCTCCAACTTATGCGGATTGTTGGTCAACAGGCGGACTTCGCCAACGCCGAGGTCCCGGAGGATTTGCGCGCCGATACCGTAATCGCGCAAATCTTCCTTGAACCCCAATTCGAGGTTGGCTTCAACCGTATCGAGTCCCTGATCCTGCAAGGCGTAGGCCTTGATTTTATTGCCCAGGCCGATGCCGCGGCCCTCTTGATTGAGATAAATAATGACGCCCGCGTCCGCGGCGATGATCCGCCGGATCGACTCGCTCAATTGCTCGCCGCAGTCACAGCGGCTCGAACCGAAGACGTCGCCCGTCAGACACTCCGAGTGCAGGCGCACCAAGGCCGGGCGTCCGCCGCCAACATTGCCATGGACCAGCGCCAGATGCTCCCGCCCGTCGACGATATTGCGAAAGACGATGGCCTGCAGTTCGCCAGCCGGCACGGTGAAGCTGCTCTCGCCAACCCGTTGCACGAGGAGTTCATTGGTCAGGCGGTACGAAACCAGGTCGCCCAGGAGGAAAAACGGCAACGATCGATGTTGCGCAAACTCGCGCAACTCAGCCAACCGGGCGGATTCGCCATCCTCCCGCAAAATCGCGCACAGGGCCGCCACCGGCCGCATCCCCGCGCTGCGCACCAGATCGACCGCGCCCTCGGCGCGGCCCGTCCGCATCATGACGCCCCCCGTCAGCGCCATCAGCGGCAGCACGTGACCGGGCATCACGAGGTCCTCGGGCGTCGACTTGTCGGAGGCCAGCACCTGAATCGTGCGCGCGCGATCGCCGGCGGAAATGCCGGTCGTCACACCCTCGCGCGCTTCGACCAGCGCTCCACCCTGCTCCCACTCGTCGTCCGCATAGGTCGACGGCACCAGCGGGATGCCCAACTCGCGCATCCGCCGCTCGGGCAGCGCGACCGAGACGATCCCCCGCCCATGCTGGGCCATGTAGTTGACGTGAGCCGGGGTGATTTTCTCCGCCGCCATCACAAGATCGCCCTCGGCGTCATCGCGCTCCGCGTACGCCATCACGACCATCTTGCCGGCGCGAATGTGGCTGAAAATATCTTCCATCGAATCCGCGGAAATAATCGTCCTGTCCGCTGCCTGATAGTACCACCGGGCGTGGCGAATGGAAAAGCGGCGGTACCGAGGGCGACGAACTGTCTTAATTCACCGCTTGCGCGACAGCGGCCTCGATCAGCCAGTCGTCGCCGACCGGGCGCGCGGTCATCCGCTCGAGCTGGAGCGCCGCGCGCATGGTCGGGGCGGCAAGACCTTCGATAGCCGCGAGGCCCCCACCGAGGATTTTCGGCGCCACAAAAAACGCGACGCGATCAACGATCCCGGCGCGCAGCGCGGCCCCGGCCAGATGCGCCCCGCCTTCCATCAGCACCCGGCACCATCCGCGCCGGCCCAACTCCCGCATCAGGGAGGCCAGCCGCAGACCCGCGTGGTCGGGCGCAACCGCGATCACCTCGACCCGTGATCCGTAGCGCCCCTGGGCCGCTGTCTGATTGGCCGCGGTGGTCGCGAGAATCGTCGGGGCACGGGAGCGCTGATGGAAAATCCGGGACGCCGGATCGGAGCGCAGACGGGGATCGACAATCAGGCGCACCGGATCGCGACCGCCTTCGAGGCGGCAGGTCAGGCGCGGATTGTCGGCGATTACGGTTCCCGCGCCCACCATCACGACGTCGCTCTCGCGCCGCCATTGATGGACCAGCGCGCGCGACGCCGCGGAACTAATCCACCGGGAGTCGCCGTCGGCCGCGGCGATCCGGCCGTCCAGCGTGACGGCGAGCTTCAGGAGCACCAGCGGCCGGCCGCGAGTCACGCGCGCGATGAAGCCTGCGTTGAGCTCCCGGCTTTCGTTCTCGAGCAGGCCGACCACCGTGCTGATCCCCGCCCGCCGCAGCATCGCGATTCCACGGCCCTGCACCAACGGATAGGGATCGCGACAGCCGATCACGACCCGCCCGACGCCGGCCTTGATCAACGCACGGGCGCAGGGCGGGGTCTGCCCCTGATGAGCACAGGGCTCGAAAGAAACGTACGCGATGGCGCCACGCGCACGCGCGCCGGCCTTGGCGAGCGCGACGGTTTCCGCATGCGGGCGGCCGCCGGGCGCCGTCGCGCCACGTCCGACGATCCGGTCATCGCGGACGATCACGCAGCCGACGGCAGGGTTGGGCGTGGTCAGTCCGACCAGCGGGCGGGCAAGCGCGAGACATTCACGCATGTAGCGCTCGTCGCGCGACGGGGTCGCAAGTTTGCTGCGCGTCGTCACTCGATCCCGCCGGGCCGGAGCGCCCTCAAGCCTCGGGCTTTTTTTCCTTGGGCTGCGGGGGCTCGCCGGCGGCGTGCTTGCGATGCTCGATCAGCTCTTCGAGTTCATGCATGAACTCTTCGATATCCTTGAACGAGCGGTAGACCGAGGCGAAACGCACATACGCGACCTGATCGATATTGTGCAGCTCGTTCATGACCGCGCTGCCGATGAAGGAGCTGGGCACCTCGCTGCCGGCGCGCTCGGCCACCGCGGCTTCGATCCGATCGCTGATTTCGGCAATCGTCTCCATCGAGACGGGCCGCTTCTCGCAGGCCTTGGTCAGACCCGCTATCACTTTATTGCGGTCGTACGGCTCGCGCCGGCCGTCTTTCTTGACGACCATCGGCGGCGTCGCTTCGACCCGTTCATAGGTAGTGAAGCGATGACTGCAGGCGGCGCACACGCGGCGGCGGCGGATGGTCGCGCCATCCCCCGACATCCGCGAGTCGACCACCCGGTTTTCGCGGTGATGACAGGAGGGACACCGCATCGAGGCTAGCCACGATGCGCTCCGCCCTCGGCATGAAGACGCCGGGGAGCGGAGCGCGATACTTGAACCGTTGTCTGACGATCAGCCCTTGTGCGCCTCAATATAACCAACAACATCCTTGACGGTGCGAATTTTCTCGGCATCTTCGTCCGAGATTTCGATCCCGTATTGCTCCTCGAGCGCCATCACCAATTCCACGATATCCAGCGAATCGGCTCCGAGGTCTTCGATAAATGACGCCTCCGGCGTGATCTCGTCCGCCGAGACGCCAAGCTGTTCGCTGATAATTTCGCGGACCTTAGATTCCACGTCTACGGCCATCTTCGCTCCATCCTCCAGTCGGCGGGTTCGCCGATGTAACAGCGCAGCTTAGGGACTTGAATCCGTTCAGGCAAGTTGGCTGCGGCGTGAGAAATACGGATTCCGGTTATAAACGTGGCTCACGTGCCGGACGCGATCGCGGTCATCGTCGCCCGCAACGCCGTTGTGTCCTCGGTCGCATAGACCTTGACGTTGCGGTCGATCCGGCGCAACAGCCCCGCGAGCACCCGGCCCGGACCGAATTCGACGGCCCGGGTAACGCCGGAATCGATCATCAGGCGCATCGATTCCGCCCAGCGCACGGGCGCCGTAATCTGTTCGAGCAGCAACTTCGGCACGGCGCCGGGCTCGCGATTCACCCGCGCCGTCGCGTTGGCGATCACACCGAAGTTGAGCTTGTGAAAAGAGATACCGCCCAGCACCGGCGCCATCCCTTCCAGCGCCGGCAACATCAGGGGCGAGTGGAAAGGCGCGCTGACGTTCAGCTCGACCGACGCCCGGGCGCCGCGCTCCCTGGCAAGTTCGAGCGCCTTGCGCACCGGGCCGGCGTGGCCCGAAATCACGATCTGATCGGGCGTGTTGAGGTTTGCGGGCACGGCCAGCTCGCGGACCGTCGAGACTTGCGCGCAAAGCGCCGTGACGGCCGGGAGATCGAGCCCGACCAGCGCGGCCATCGCACCCTGCCCGGCGGGGCAAGCCTCCTGCATCAGACGGCCGCGCTCGCGTACGGCGCGGACCGCATCGCGAAAGGGCAGGGTTCCGGCGGCGACCAGCGCGGCATATTCACCTAGGCTGTGACCGGCGGCCAACATTGGCGTGACCCCGCAGTCGGCTTCGAAGACGCGGAGCGCCGCAACCGCCATCGTCAGGATGGCGGGCTGCGTGTTGACCGTCAGGCGCAGCTCTTCCTCGGGACCGTTGAAGCAGAGCCGCGACAGGGCAAAGTCTATGGCGTCATCGGCTTCCGCGAAGACCCGTTGCGCCGGCCGGAAGTCGCGCGCCAGATCGGCGCCCATCCCGACCTTTTGCGCGCCTTGCCCCGGGAAAAGAAAAGCCAGATTCATGTGGTACAGCCCCCTTATCCTCAGGCCGGCGGAGTCTTGCCTGGCGGAGTCTTGCCTGGAGGCGGTTCAGGGTCGGCGGCGCCCGCCGCGGGCTCAGCACTACGCGCCGGCTCACGCACGACGCCATTCTCCCCGCCCGTTGCCGTCGCTATATTCGGCGCGACGATTTTGCGCGGCGCCGGCGCCTTGGCCTCCGGGCGCAGCTCGCCGGTGGTGCGTACCGGCGCCGACGGGGTTTCGGCTCGCGGACCGTCCGCCGCGCTGACCGGCCTGGGCTCGTTCGCGTTCGCGCTTTCGCGATGGGGATGAGGCAGATGGAGCCGATCGCGCACCTTGAGAAACAGCCCGCGGATACCCTTGTTGCCGCTGCCGGGCTTGATCGTTCCGGCGGCGGGCAAGCGCGCGATAAGCTCGATAATTTCGGTGTTGACGTTGCGCACCAGCGCCTCGTTGGCCGCCGCGCGGACCGCATTACGAATCGCATGGGCGCTCGACGAGCCATGCGCGATAATCACGAGTCCGGCGACTCCGAGCAATGGCGCGCCGCCATATTCGGACGGATCGAGCTTGGTGCGCAGCGCGCTCAGTCGCTTGCGGATCAACAGGAAGGCAAGCTTGCGCACGATCCCGCTCTCGAACACCTCGCGCAGATTACCGAGCAGGAAGGTCGCGAACCCTTCCATCGTCTTGAGCGCGACGTTGCCGGTGAAGCCGTCGGTCACAATCACGTCGGCTTTGGCGGCGTTGATGTCGCGCCCTTCGACATAGCCGATATAGTTGAGATACGGCGCCATCGTGGCGAGCCCGGCCGCTGCCGAGCGGGTCAGGTCGCTGCCCTTCGAGGCTTCCTCGCCGTTGGCCAGGATCGCGACGCGCGGCTCGGCGATTTTGGCCACATGCTTCCAATAGACGCTGCCCATCACGCCGAACTGCATCAGGTTGAGCGGCTTGACGTCGACATTCGCGCCGGCGTCGATCAGCAGACAGAGGCCCGCGGTGGTCGGCATCGCCGAGGCGATCGCGGGCCGATCGACGCCCGGCAGATTACCCAGAATCGCCATCGCGGCCGCCATCACCGCACCCGAATTGCCGGCACTGACGAAGGCGTCGGCGCCGCCGCGCTTGATCAACTCGAGACCGACATGAATCGACGATTCGCGTTTGCCCAGGACCGCTTCGAGCGGTGAGTCGTCCATCGCGACGGTCTCGGCCGCGTGCTCGATCGTAATCGGCAGATTCTGGTAATCGTGGTCGGCGAGTTCCCGTTCAATCGTTGCGCGGTCGCCGACCAGCGTCACGGCGATCGCGAAGTCGCGCGCCGCGCGAAGGGCTCCCTCGACTATCGCCTTGGGGGCGAGGTCTCCACCCATCGCGTCGAGTGCGATCTTCACGTTATTGCTCAGGCTTCACGGCGCGCGACAGGCGCCACCGCTCAATCGTCCAACAGCCGGAATCGGCGCGACGGCCGGAATCGCGTCCGGCCGCGAGTCTACTCAGCAACCGGCGCGAGTTCCCGTCCGCGGTAACTCCCGCAGTGACGGCACACCCGATGGGGCAGCGTCGGCTCGCCACAGTTGGCGCAGGCGTGAGGATTAACCGGGGTCAGCGCGTCATGAGCGCGGCGCTTGTTACGTTTGGAATGGGAGGTTCGACGCTTGGGTGCTTGCATGAAATCTTCTTCCGCTTGATTTTTCGCTCCGCCCGCTGCCTTGGGCGGCTAATATTTTCAGGCCCGGCCGACTTTCAGGTTACGCAAAACGGCGAGCCGCGGGTCAATGGTTTCGCTCCGGCAAGCGCAGCGGCCCTCGTTAAGATTAGCGCCGCAGCGCGGACATAGACCCGCACAATCCTCGCGGCACAGCGGCCGTTCCACCAAGGCGAGCAAAACCTGCTCGCGGACCAGCGGCGCGAGATCGATTTCGTCGCCGTCGTACAGCGTGAACTCCAAATCTTCGAGGCGCAGGTCCTTTTCCTCGTCGTAGCCAAGCACCTTCGGCGCGAGCACGTACCGGAATTCCCGGCGCGTCGTGCTGGCGAAGTCCTCCGCACAGCGCGCACAGTTCGCCCGCGTCGCGGCTTCGATCACGCCTTGCAGGAAGAGCTCCGTCCCGGCCCGGTAATAAGCGAGCTCGACCTGTACGGGACGCACCAGCTGATACTCGCTGATCGGTCCCTTGGCCAGCGCCCGATTGATCTCGCCTTCCGCCTCGGCAAAGGAAAGATCGCGCGATTCGGCAGTTATATCATCGACCCGCAGCTTCATAGTCATAACGCCAAAGGATCGTTTCCCGCCTTTTTCACTCGTTCACAGGTTCACTGATCACGGGTTCACGCCGGCGTAACCTGAATTATGGCACGTCATCACGATGGGTCCAACCCACTGGTGGAGGCCGTCACCGACATCGGAGATACCCGCCGGAGGCAGTCGCGGCTCAACTCCACCATTTAACGCCAGCGTTCGCTTAAGAATGCATCGAGTCCGATGACGCGAACGCGCTGCTGGACGATTATTGCGTGTCAAACGCGGCCGCTCCGCGCCGCACCAGGCTGCATGAGTCTGCGGCGAACGTCTGGCGGTTAGGCCCGACGGGAGTTGGCGACTTCTCTTTCTATGGTACTGGATGCCATAATACATACATCATGCCGCCGGTGATTTTTGAGGCGCGGGACGTAGTGGGAGGCGGTCGTTATGTGCAGGAAGTTCGAATCTCAAGCTTCGCGCCGAGCCGCGATTTGCCGGAGGGTCTCCGGTACTCCCTTTGTCTCGTGGATCTTGAGAGTGGCAAGGTGGTGTTGCTGTACGACATTCACCGGGGCAAGTCGCATCACCGGCATTTGCGCGGTCAGGAGATGCGTTACAAGTTCGTAGATGCGGACGCGCTGCTGAACGACTTTTTGCGTGACGTGGCTCTGATTCTGGAGGGTAAGCTATGAAGGCACGGCGCCTTACAGTCGGCATCCGTACGAGCGCTGAGCGGTCCAGGGCATTGCGCGAATCGTTGCGGCAAATTGCTCACGGCGACCGCACGTCGCAGGCGTCGGGACTCTATTTCGAGAGCGTTGAGGAGCTTCGCCGGATTCTGACCGGGAAGCGCCTGGAACTGTTGATGGCGATCGCTCGCTATCGGCCGGCGTCGATTAACGAATTGGCCGGGCTGCTGAGCCGTCATTACAAGAACGTGAGCACAGACATCTCGATACTCGAGCGGCTGGGCCTCGTACGGCTTGAAGCCAATGGTGGTAGAGGAAGAGCCCGGACGCCGACTGTCCCCTATGACGAGATTCAAGTCACTATCGATTTGCGCCAGCCCAGCGCCGCGCACGCCGCGTGAGAAATATGTCCATCAGATCCGTTAGGCAGACGGATGAGCTGTCTTGCACCTCTAGATACTACGCCCGACCGCTTCGGCGACCGGCTTGAGCGCGGCCATCAGCGCCTTGAAGCTGGCCGGCGTCAGTTGCTGCGGGCCGTCGGAGAGCGCCGCGCGCGGATCGGGATGGACCTCGATCAGGAGACCGTCGGCGCCGGCCGCGACCGCCGCCAGCGCCATCGGCGTAACCAGCGACCAAAGACCCGTGCCGTGGCTCGGATCGACCACCACCGGCAGATGGGTCCACTCCTTCAGCAGCGGCACGGCGTTGAGATCGAGCGTATTGCGGGTCGCGGTCTCGAAGGTCCGAATCCCGCGCTCGCAGAGCACGACGTTCGGATTGCCTTCGGAGAGGATATATTCGGCCGCCATGAGGAATTCCTCGATCCGCGTCGACATCCCGCGTTTAAGCAGGATTGGTTTGCGAATCCGCCCCAAGGCGCGCAATAAAGCGAAATTCTGGGCGTTGCGGGCGCCCACCTGCAACATGTCGGAATGCTCGGCGACCAGCTCGATATCGTGCGCGTCCATAATCTCGGTCACGACCGGCAGGCCGACCCGCCGCCCGGCATGCTCGAGCAGCGTGACGCCCTCCCCTTCCATCCCCTGGAAGGAGTACGGCGAGGTTCGCGGCTTGTAGGCGCCGCCGCGCATCAGATGGGCCCCCGCGGCCTTCACCGCATCGGCCGCGCCTTCGACCTGGAGCCGGCTTTCGACGGCGCAGGGACCCGCGATAACGGTGATCTGCGGACCGCCGATCGCGACGCCCCCGACCTGGATGATCGAGCCCTCGGGCCGGACCTCGCGGCTCGCCAGCTTGAAGGTCCGCAACACCGGCATCACGCGTTCGACCCCGGCCACGGATTCGAGATGGGTCAACGAATGGGCTTCGCCGCGCTCCTCGCCGACGCAGGCCACGACCGTGCGTTCGACCCCGGTGATCACATGGGCCCGATAATCGAGCGCTTCGACCATCCGCACCACATTGGCGATATCGGCCGGGCTCGCGTGCGACTTCATCACGATAATCATCTGATTACTCCTGGGAGGGTGCGCAAATTATAGATAAGTGACAAGGTGGACTTAAGTGGTCGGGAATTGCCACATTCCACTGACAATTGTAAGATACCATGGAGCCAGCAGGAGATCGGCGCCTGAGCGCTCTCCTAAACGGCGTCTACCCGCGTCGGAGACGATCGTTGACCCATCCAAGCAAGCCCCTGCGACTGATTCATACATCGGACGTCCATCTGGAGAGTGACACCTTCGGTAGTGGACCACGTGGCGATAATTTTCGCGAGCGCGTGCGCGGCGCCTTCCGCGGCGTGATCGATCTGGCCAACCGGCAGGACGCCGATCTGCTGCTGATCGTCGGCGATCTGTTCGACTCGAGCCGGGTCAGCGCGGAAGCGCTCGACTTCGCGCTGAGCACGATCGCCGCCGCCCGGATGCCCGCGGTGATGATCCCCGGCAATCACGACGCCCACGACGAGCGCTCGATCTATGCCGGGCTGGCCGCCGACCGGCTGCCGCGCAATCTTCATCTGATCCTTGAACCTGACGGGCGGACGGTGGATTTCCCCGAGCTCGCGACCCGGCTGTGGGGCCGCGCCCTGGTCGAGCATTCGCCTGATTATCGCCCGTTATTGGGGATGCCGGAGCCGACCGCGGAGACCTGGAATATCGGCCTGGCGCACGGGTTTTACACCGAAGACAACGAGACCTATCGCTCGTCGCCGATCACTCCAGCCGAAATCGCGGCGAGCCGCTATCACTATATCGCGCTCGGCCATATTCACCTCTTTGGGGACGTCTCGCATGGCGCCACGCGCGCCTTCTATTGCGGCACGCCCGCTCCGCTCTATGCGAGCACGGAGGCCGGATGGGTGGCCGAAGTCGTCTGCATTCCCGGTCAGCCGGTGCAGGTCGATCGGGTAATCGTGCCTAACGCTTGCGCCCCCAACGAGCTCGCGGCCGAAGGCTGAGGAGCCCATCCCATCACCGGGTCTCTCTCCGCCTCATTCGTCCAGTTAGCATGTATGAACTTTATATTTGACATTTCTGCATTTCAGTTGTACTTTCCAACAGTCAAACCCGAAAGACCGATGGACATCGTTACCGTAAAAACCAAGTTTCAAATCGTCATTCCGCAACACATCCGCGAACAGGTGCATGTGGAGATCGGCGACGTTCTGGAAGCGAAGGTGGAAGAGGGGAAAATTATCTTTACGCCAAAAAGCCTTATTGACCGGCATCTTGCGGAAGGTCTGGAAGATATCAGGGAAGGCAGGACCCATGGCCCGTACGACAGCACCGCCGCCGCGATCAAAGCCCTTGACGCGCGCACCAAACGCCCTCTGAAGAACAAGCCCGGCAGATGAGGCTCCGCTTCACCGAAAGAGCCGACAAAGATTATGCCGGCCTTCCGGTGAATATCCGCAAAGCTTTCGCGAAGCAGCTTCGCTTTCTCCTTGCCAACCTTCGACATCCTTCCTTGGATGCCAAAAAATACAGCGAGGCCGACGACATATGGCAGGGACGGGTGACACGCGGCTGGCGTTTCTACTTCAAGATCGAGGGTGACGAATACATCATCCTTTCCATCATTTCCCACCCATAAGCCGCCCGGAGGGTCGGGCTTAGCCGACGTCTGCGACGCGCGCGATCGGTCCAGCGTTCCGCGCACGCATCATGGGATGGGCCAGCTCGGGAAAACGCTCCACCAGCAGGTTGCGAAGCTGCTCGAAGGTCCGCGGATTGAAAGGCTTGAACAGATAATCGAGCGCCCCTTCCTTGAGGAAAGAGCGGCGCAGATCGGGCAGGGCCAGTCCGCTGATCACCAGGACCGGCATATCGGGAATTTCGCTGCGTATGATCCGAAACAGCGCCAACGCGCCGATTCCGCCAGTTTCCGATACCGCTACATCCAGGATCACCAGATCAGGGTCGACCGTGCGAAAAAGATCGAGCGCCTGCAAAGTATTTTCGGCTTCAGCGACCACCGAGCCACCCAGACACTCGACATGATTCCTTAAAACGTCGCGTACTATCACTGAATCGTCGATCAACAATACCCGCATTGCCATAACTATCCTGCTCTCACTCGCCCTCTTAACCGGATGCGTGCGAATTGGTGCTGCCTTTAGACTCAAGCAACTAACGAGCCATCAACAAAGGCATTAAAAGCCTGGATTATTGCTTGTTGATGCTTAGTTTTGCTGCCAAGCCAGACACCCAAACGCAACTTCAATATCCCAGAACGTGACTATGTATCATTTCTGCACAGCCTTGATCTGACGCGTGATCCCCCGCCAGCGTATAATCCCTGTATCCCGATGAAAGATTCGACCCTCGCGATCTATCCGACGGCACGCAAGGCCACCGATCAGTTGACGCGGATGAGCCGGGGCGGTTGCGTCCTGGGTTCCCGGGTCACAACGCTGCCGCAGGTTGTCGAGGCCCTCTGGCGCGAGAGTGTCGACCCGCGCACGCCGCTGAGCGAGGTCGGCGAACGGCTCGTCGCGCTCGAGGCGATAGCGGAGGCGGCGCCCGCGGGAATCGCGGCGACATCGGGGATGGCCGATCGCCTGCTCGCGCTCATCCGGCAGCTCAAGAGCGCCGCACTGACCGCCACCGACTGGCGCGGCGCATACGCAACGCAGCCGGTGACAGCACAGGCGCGGCTCGCGGCATTCACGCCGGTCTTCGACGCCTACGCTCGACTGCTCGCGGTGCGCGGCCTCGCCGACCGCCACGATCGCGAAGCCGCCGCGCTCGACTTGCTCCATCGGATGGAGCGGGAGGGACGCCGGCCGCAATATCTGGAGGGCGTCGAACATCTGCTGGTCGCCGAGATTTACGACCTGAGCCTGCTTCAGTTCATGACGGTCGCCGCGCTCATCCGGCTGGTCGGCGATGCGCAGTTGACGATCCAGGCCGAGCCGCACCGGGTGGACGCGAGCCGCTTTGCCGATTTGACCTGGAACCGCTTCGCCGGCGAGGAGTCGATCGCCGATCAGGTGTTGCCCGAGTTCGTGCGCCGGACGGGGCGTCCGGGGCGGCTGGGCTTCGTGATCGAGCATCTTTTCACCGGGGTCTATCCAGCGCCGCCGGAGCCGGACGCGACCGTCACCATGGTCGAGGCGCCGAATCCGCGGGGCGAGGCGGAAGCCACCGCCCGGGCGATCCGCCGGTTGCTGGAGGGCGACGACCCGCCGTCGCTGGAGCGAATCGCGCTCGATCGAATAGGGATAGTCGCGCGCGATCTGACGCCCTATCGCGAGTATCTCGAGGCCGCGTTTCGGCGCTACCGGATTCCGCTAACGATCGCCATCGGCCAGCCGCTGCGCGCGGCGAGCCCCGCCCGCGCCCTGCTCCAGCTAATCGCGATCCCGCTCGAAGACTACCGGCGCGACGCGTTGGCGGGACTCTGCGCCGGGCCGTATGCGCATCCGGCTGCCGCCGGCTATCTCTCGCTGCTCGACGAAGCCGGCTATCTCGACCGCCGGACGCGGAGCCTGGCGGAATGCGTCGAGCGGCGTCGGCACGAGCTGGTGAGCCCCGAGTGGCTCCAGCGCGGGGCGGCGGCCTGGGCGGAGCTGCTCGACGCAATCGCCACCCTGGAACCGCCGGCAACGATGGGAGAGCATCTCACGCGCCTGACGGCCCTGCTCGGGCGGATCGGGTTCGATCCTATGGCCGGTGCGCTCACCGGCGAGGGGGCGCCGGGAGCCGCCGCCTTATGGCGAACACTCGACGAACTAGCGGTCGAGGCCGCCCGCGTCGTGCCGCGGCGGACGCTCACATTGCGCGAATTCGCGGCCACGCTCGAAACCGTCCTGCGCGATACCGCGGTCACCTCCGGCACCGCCGAAGGTGGTGCGGTCCGTGCGCTCCCGCTCCGCGACGCGCGTGGACTCGACTTCGATCGGCTGTTCATCCTGGGCCTGAACGACGGCGTCTTCCCGCGCTACAGTCCCGAGGATCCGCTGGTCCCGGATGCCACCGCGATTGCGCTCAACCGCGCGCTGCGGAGCAGGCTCGCCCGGCGGTTCGGCGACCGTGCCCCCGACGCCCCGGGCGCGATCCTGCGCACTCGCGGCCAGCGCAATAGCGAAGAGCCCTTTCTCTTCTTTCTTGCGCTCTCGATGCCCGAGCGGGCGGTCGTGCTCTCATGCTGCACGGAAGACGAAAGCGGCCGGCCCCTCGCGCGATCACCCTTCCTGGACGAAGTCACGCGGCTGGTGGGCGCCGCTAGCGGCCTGGATAACGACAGCAGTCGCGGCCCGTCAGCGAGTTGGGAAGAGAGCCGGGAAAACTGTTTCGATGAGCGCGACTTTCTCAACCGGGCGGCGGCACGGGGTGAATTGACGGACACCTTCGCCGCCGGGAGTTTCGCCGCCGGGCGAATTCAAGCGATCGCCGACCGCATCGTGATCGAGCGCCAGCGGATGCGCTATCTCGCGATCCCCACGCGCGAGGAGTTGCTGGAGCTCCAGCATCGCGGCGGCAAGAATGACGACGACACGGCCTTCAGCGACGTACTCACGGATCGGGGTTCAGTCAAAGCCGCGCAGGCGGGGGCGTATGACGGCCGGGTCACGGCGGGACAGGGTCTCACAAACTTCCTGCTGGGGGAGGACCGCGCTTATCGCTGGAGCGCCGGTCAACTGACCGAACTTGCGTCCTGCGGCTTCAAGTTTTTCGCTCATCGCGTGCTCAAGCTGCGCGACGACGACGAAGTGGATCACGCACCGACGCGCCTCGAAAGTGGCGATTTGGTGCATCGGATTCTGCGCGACTACTTCGACGCGAAGCCCGACTTCCGCCGTCCCGACGCGGCGTTGGCGCTGATTGCACAAGTCGCCGAACCGATCCGCCGTCGCGAGCGAGCGGCGGCGCGCGATCCCATGTTCTTCGACCTCGAATGGGCGACGATCGTGGCGATGCTCGACGAGATCGTGCGTTACGAAATCGTACGATCGGCTGAGGCTACGTCGCCCACGCAAATCCTCCACGAATTTGCATTCGCTTTTGCGCTCGCCGCGCCTAGCACGGACCCCGCTCCTCCGAGCACACCCCCCGGCCCGCCGATAACCGTGCAGGGACGGATCGACCGCCTGGAGCTGTATCGCAACGGCTCCCGCCAGATCGAACGTCTCAGTGTAATCGACTACAAGGCCTCCACCGGCCTCAAGCGTTTGACCAAGCTGCTGCGGCCCGGCACCTTCGCGACGAGCGACCTGCAGATGCCGGTCTACCTGCTCGGCGCGGTCGACCACTTTCGCGCCGAGATGGCGCCCAACGCGACCGCGCAGGCCGGCTATATCGCCCTCAAGCATCGCGACAAGGAGACCAAACCGCTCCCCGTGCCGCTCGACCTGCTCGACCCGGCGGCGCAAGGCCCGGGCAACGTCGCCGTTCGCGTCCGTGAACTGGTCGGCGACGCTCTCGACGGACGCTTCGACGTCGACCCGCTGGAATGCAGCGATTTTTGTCCGTATCGGCCGGTCTGCCGCTTCGCGAAGGGGAGTGCGCAATGAGCGGCGCGGCAGGTTCCGTGACGGCTGGTGGGGTACGGCGCGCAATCGTGCTCGACCCCGAGCAGCAGGCCGCTATCTTCGCACCGGGCAACGTCGTGGTGCGCGCCGGGGCCGGCTCGGGCAAGACCGAGGTGCTCGCCCGCCGTTTCGTCGCGCTGGTCGCCGGCGATCGAGCCGGGCGCGCGCCGCTCGACCCGGCGGCACTCGCCGCAGTCACCTTCACCGAAAAGGCGGCGCTCGACCTGCGTCAACGAATCGGCGTGGTCCTGGCCGAGCGACTCGCGACGGAGGAAGTTGCGGGCGCAAGCACGGCCGAGCGCCGACTCCATCTGACGCGCGCCCGGCGCACGCTGGCGCTTGCCCGGATCTCGACGATTCACGCCTTCTGCGCCCGTATCCTCCGGGAGAATCCCTTCGCGGCGGGGCTCGACCCCGATTTCGCGGTGCTCGACGAATACGAGAGCGGCACGTTCTTCGAGCGGGTCTGCCGCGAAACGCTGATCGAGGCGGTCCGGGCGGGCGATCCCGGAGCCCAATTTCTGCTGCGGGCGCGCCGGCTCAGCGGAAGCACGAATCGCGAAGGTGCAATCGAGATCGTGCAACGCCTGCTGATCGAAGCCCGCCGCGCCGGTCATACGGTGGATTGGATCGTCGCGCAGACCGAAGAGTCCACGCGCGCAACCGTTACCGGGGCGCGTGTCGCCGGCTACGTCGAGCAGCTCGTGGGCCTGATCGATCGGCTGTTGGACACCGGGAACGCCAAGCCCGGCGCGCTCGAGGATCTGGGGCAGCTGTGGCTGACCGCGCGGCCACTGGTGCTCGCGCTCGACGAATCCGCCACACCCGAGGCGATCGGGATTCTGCGCGAAGTCCGCGCGGCGCTGCCCGCAGCGCGCGGTAAGATCGGCCCGCAGATCACCGAGATCCGGACGCTGGTCGATTTCACCACCACGAATTTTGGTCTCGGCGGCCTGATCGTGACGGCTTGGGGCGAGTATCGCGGGGCGGCGCGCGCGAGGATGGTCGCGCGGCTGGTGGCGCGGGTCGGCGCGGCGTTTGACCGCGCCAAGGCGGACGACCGTGTCCTCACCTTCGACGACCTGCTGATCGGCACGCGTGACCTGCTGCGCGACCATCCGGAGGTCGCCGCCCGCTACCGCGGCGAGTTGCGCGCGATCCTGGTCGACGAATATCAGGACACCAACGCGTTGCAGGATGAGATCGTCGCGACCCTTACCGCACCGGCCTCGAACGATGAGCATCCGGCGCCCGAGCTGTTTATCGTGGGCGACGAAAAACAGTCGATCTACCGCTTTCGCGGCGCCGACGTGCGCGTCTTCAATCTGCCGCGCACACCCGCCCCGCGCGATCTGCCGCTTACCGGCAACCGCCGCTCGACGCCGAATATTCTCCATTTCGTCAATGGTCTCGGCGCCGTCGCGATGCGTGTTGATGATGATCCCTGCCCGCCGTATCGGATCGATTGGCATCCGGCACACGCGCTGACGGCGCGGCGCGCCACGACGCTCGATTATCCAGTGGAGATTATCGCCGCGATCGACAGTGCGGACGATGCGCGATCCGGAGCCAAGCTGCGCGCGGGCGAAAAGCGGCGGCGCGAAGCGTGCGCGATCGCCAACCGGATACGCCTGCTCGTCGCCGGCGACGAGCCGATTGTCGATCCGGTGACCGGGGCGGCCCGGCCGGTGGCCTACCGCGATATTGTCGTGCTGTTTCGCGCCTTCCCGGATATCGCGTCCTACGAGGACGCCCTGACCGCCGCCGCGATCCCGTGCTACACGGTGCAGGGACGCGGGTTCTACGGCCGGCGCGAAGTTATCGACCTGGTCGCTTTGCTGGCGGCGGTCGACGACCCGCGCGACTCGCTCCGGCTCGCCGCGGCGATCCGTTCGCCCTTCTTTGGGCTCTCCGATAACTGCCTGCTGGAGCTGGGATTGCGGTTGCACGAGCGTGGCCCGACGCCCCGCTTTACTTCGCTCGCCGCGATGTTCGCATCCGGGTCGCGTGACTTTGCCTGGCTGGGTGCCGAGCGGGATCAGGTCGAACGGGCATGGTCCGTGCTTCACGAACTGCGCGAGAGCCGCGCCCATCTCGCGCTGCCCGCGATGGTCGAGCGGGCGCTCGACCTGACCGACTACGAAAGCGTGATGGCGGGGCTGGACCACGGGCGCCAGCGCATCGCCAACTTGCGCAAGGTGGTCGAGCTGGCCCAGCGGTTCGACACGCGCCGCTTCTTCACTTTTCACGACTTCGTGGCCTATCTGCGGCAATTGACCGAAGCGGAGCCGTATGAGCCGCAGGCGCAGATTCTGGGCGAGACCGACGACGTCGTGCGCCTGATGACGATCCATCAGGCCAAGGGGCTCGAATTCCCGGTCGTGATCCTCGCGGACGCGGGACGCAAGCCGAATCCGGAGAACCGCTCGCCCCTGCTCGACCCGGAACACGGCCTCTTGATCCGCGACACCGACGGCAGCGGCTCCGACGAGATCCCGCACGCGGCGCTGGACGCGTATCGCGACCGCGTGCGCGACGAGGAGGACGCGGAAGCGGCGCGCATCTTCTACGTCGCGCTGACCCGGGCGCGCGACCGCCTGATCGTGAGCGAGGGCGCGGGCACCGCCGGATGGTCCGTGCATCTGCGGAGCTTTATCGGCGCCGACGGATGGTCACACCTCGCGGCGATGGGCGACGCTCCGCTTGCGCTCGAATGCCATGGCGCACGCGTCGTTCTGCGCAAGCCCGATTGCACCGCGCTAGACCTGCCCGCACCCGCAATCACCGTCGCCGCACAGCCGCGAGACGGGGAGTTGGACCAAATCGCGCGGCATCGGCTCGCCTTTGGCGTCGGGACCGAGGGCGACGTCATGATTAGTCCGACGGCGCTGGCGGATTTCGCTCGATGCCCGCGGCAATACTGGCTGCGGCACGGGCTGGGGCTTCCCGAGCGGAGCTTGAGTCAGGCGGGCGGCGGGGATAATACCGCCGCGCTGGGGTTGGTCGCCCATGCGATCCTCGAACGCGTGCAGTTCGAGGCTGAGGCCGGGAGGCTTGCGGCGGAAATTGCCGAGCTGGCTGAGCGGCTCGGGGGTGCGGCCGGGCTCGCGCCCGACCAACGCAATATGATCGCGCGCGACCTGTCGCGCTACGCGGCGGCCACCCGGGCGTCGGAGACCGTCGTCGGCCGGGAAATCCCCTTTATGCTGCATGCGGCGCCAGGGCTCTTCGTGCGCGGGCAAATCGATCTGATCGCCCACGCGGGCGACAGGTTGATCGTGCGCGATTACAAATACGCGACGGCCGCCGACGCGCGGCGCTACCAGCTTCAGATGGAGTGCTATGCGCTGGCCGCGATGACCGCGCTCGACGGCGCGCCGGTCGTCGCGCAAATCGTCGCCTTGCGCGAGAATCCCGAGGTAATCGACGTCCCGCTCCCGGCTCCGGATACGATCCGGGTGCGGCTCGGCGCTTTGGGCGAGCAACTTGCGGTCGCGCGCCGTGACCATACTTATCCCCGGGAGCCGCCGGACGCGGCCGCCTGCCGGACGCTGGGCTGCGGCTATGTCGCGCGATGCTGGGGACATTGACTTAACCGGTGGGCAGGTAAAGCCTGTTTACTGGCGGATGTTTTTTGGAGGATTTGGCATGAAGCGTCTAACCATCATGGTCGCGGTGATGCTCGCAACCTTACTCGTCGTGCGGCTGCCCCTCTACGCGCAGAACGACAACAACAATTCAGATATGGGCGGCGCCGCCAGCGACTCCGGACAGGACAATGGGCAGGATAATGGTCAGGATACCGGCGATCAGCAGGTCGCGCCTGATCAACAGCCCGGTGGCGACGAAGCTGCCGATCAGAACAACGACTCCAACGCCGCGGCTGAGCAGAACGATCAGAACGATAATGGTCAAAACGATCAGACTGATCAGAACGACAACCAGGGCGATACCGGAGCGGACAGTGGCGCCAATACCGCGAATCAGTAGTTCGGATCGTGGTAATTGTCCGCGCCCGAACAACCGATTAACGTGACGGCGGTGGGTATCCAAGTCGAGCAGGCCAGCACACCCGAAGCGTTCGAGCAGTTCGCGCGTCTGCCGTACGAAATCTATGCCGCACGCGACGCCTGGTGGCCGCCCGACGTGCATAACGAAGTGGAGCTGCTGGCGGGACGTACCCTGATCGCCGCCCATCTGCAACTGGCGCCCTTCGGCGCATGGCGCGACGGCAAACTGGTCGCGCGGGTCAGCGCCGTGGTCAACTATCGTTACAACGAGCATTGGGATGAGAAGCTCGGACAATTGATCCATTTCGAGGCGATGCCCGACGAGGACGACGCCGTCGCCGCGCTGCTGGCGGAGGCGGTCAACTGGCTCGGCGGACGCGGGATGCGATCGGCGCGCAGCGGTTTCGCCGCTTTTCTTGACTATCCCTACGCGATCGATCGTTACGACCAATTGCCGTCGTTCCTGCTGCGCGGTAATCCGGCCTGCTATCATCGCTATTTCAAAAATGCGCGCTTTTACACCGAGAAGGGCATGGTCGACTACACCGCACCCCTCACCACGGAAGTGCTCGAACGCTATCGCGAAATGGACTACGCGGTGCGCCGCGCGGGGGTGACGCTGAAGAGCTGGCGCGAATATGGCTTCCTGGCAGCGGTCGACGCCTGGACCGACGTGATCAACGCCGCCTTCACGCGCCATTGGGGCTGGAATCCCATTTCACACGAGGAAGTGCGGCCGATGCTGATGCCCTTGCAGGGTAGCCCGGTCGCGGATCTCTCCGTCATCGCGGAACAGGGCAGCGCGGCGGTCGGCGCGGTCTTCTCCGTGCCCGATTTGACCGCGTTACTCGCGCGGATACGGCCCGGCGTTAAAATCCCGCCCGACTGCGGGGGTGGCACCCGTGGCGCACTGATCAACGTCGGCGTGGTCGAAGCGGCGCGTTCCCACGGGATCGCCCGGGCGATGGCGGCGCGGTCGTTCAGCGCGATGGCGCGCGCCGGGATGCGTTTTGCCGGCTACACGCTCGTGCTCGACGACAACTGGCCGTCGCGGCATACCGCCGAGAGTCTCGGGGCCCGGGTGACCGGGAATTTCGTCGCTTACCGCCGCGACTTCTAGGGAACCTCTGCACAAGCCCTACATGTCATCCTGAGCCGGCGAGCCAGGGGGCGGCCGAGTCAGCGAGGCGCGGCCAAAACGCGATAGCCGTGTCGAAGGACCTACGCGAAGCGATTTCAGAGCATTCACTTGTGCAGAGATCCCTAGCAGCCGCGAAAGAGTCGAGCCCCGAGTAAAGCTTTACGCCGGACGCAAGCGCGGGCTAATCTTTCCTCGTGGCGACGACACGGGAAGTGCTGGCAACGACGATCGGGCTCGAGCGGCAAAGCATGGCGCTCTATGCCCGGTTCGCGAAGGTCTTTCAGGATACCCCGGCCCTTCATGAATTCTGGTTCGGCATGGCCCGCGATGAGGCGCGGCATGTGGGCGCGCTCGAGCTGGTCTCGACCGTGCTGGAGTTCGAGGGGATCCTCGATCGGCCGAGTCCGATCCCGATGCAGGACGACGTCATCATCCGGCTCCGCACTCTGATCGAGCGCAATCTGCGGGAGCCCGCCGAGCAGTTGCCGCTCGAGCGCGCCCTCGGGATCGCGCTGGAGGTCGAAGAGACCGAACTCGAGGATGTTGTCGGCGACCTGCTCAAGGCGCTCCAGCAGCACGACGAGTACGAGCGCTGCCAGCGTCTGCTGGTCCACGATCTTGGCGAATTAAGCTACATGATCGAGCAGCATTGTCATGATGCCTCGTTGCTCGAACGCTGCGACCAGCTCGTCAATCATCACGCCGAAACCTTGCGCAACACCGCGGGCTGTTCACAGCCCAGCGGCGCGAAGGGACGCGCAGAGACCTAACCCCCTTTCCCCCTTCCCTGAGAAGGAAGGGGGAAAAGAGTTGAATGCCGGTTCCCCTCTCCGCCTAGGGAAGGGGTTAGGGAACCTCTGCACAAGCCCTATCTGTCGTCCTGAGCCGGCGAGCATCGCGAGCCGAGCCTGCCCTGAGCGAAGCCGAAGGGTCGAAGGATCTACGCGAAGCGATTCTAGAGCATTCACTTGTGCAGAGCTTTCTTAGGGGAGAGATCCTACTTGATCGCCATCGGGTTGACTGACGAGCCACAGCCGTAGACCAGCTTGAGGGGCGCGCCCGTAAACAGGAACGTGTACTGCTTATCCTTGTCGCAATCGTCGGCGAGATCCTTCAGCCACACGATTTCGTTGAAGATAACGCCGAGGTTGCAGAGCAGCGCACCGTGCAGCACGCCCGTGCCGCCGATCTTCTTGTTCAAACCCTGCTCGCAGCCGACGTTATCGGCGCTGATCGAGACGATCTCCATTTCGTGAAACCATTTGACCAGCTCCGGACTGTACTCGAGTCCAGGCTCGTCGAATTTGCCGTCCGGGAAGAAGGCGTTGACGCCCTCTTCGTAAAAACGATTCAACCAGCCGGTATGCAGCACGATGATATCGTGCTTCTCGAAGGCAACGCCCTGCTTCTTCGCGGCGCCGAGTAAATCGTCGAGGGTCACGCCTTCGCCCTGATCGAGATGCTTCTTGCCCTTGTAGCGTGCGGCGTCGATCAGAATACCGCGGCCGGCGATACCCTTCTCGCCAATGGGCTGAATCGAGCACTTTTGCAGACCACCAATCGTAGTCTTGGGATCAAAGCCGTTATATAGCTTGTCGCCGTACCAAGCGTGGCCCAGTGCGTCGTACTGAGTAGTCGACTGGGGAAACATCGTGAGCACGTCGTCGGAGTATTTGAGCCCGCCCGGAAACGGCTTGTCACGCCCCGAGATATACGAGCCTTCGTCATGGGTCAGCGTATGAATCGGTTGCGAGCGCAGGGGATGGGTCGGGTCGCCTTCGGGACGCGCCACCGGCACCCCGAGCATGAATACCTTGCCCTGCTTGACCGCGCGCACACCGCGCAACACTTCGGCGCTGGTCAGAAAGTTGAGACAGCCGATTTCGTCGTTGGCGCCCCAGCGGCCCCAATTCTTCGGCGAATCCTTCAACAGTTCGGTCATTTCGATTGTCTTGTCGGCCATTATTCTCCTCCCATCCTGGGTAATGTATTAGCCATAGTGGCTGATTTGACTATTGGTATTTGCCGCTTATAAGGCCGGATCGAGCGAGACCGATACGGCGTTCTCGCCGGGGACGCGGCCGGCCAGAGTGCGGATCGCGAGCTCGATATCCTCGAGCTTGAAGCTGTGCGTATGCATCTTTTCGAAGGGATATTTGCGCGATTCGATCAGCCGGACGGCGATCGCGAAGGAATCGAAATCGGCGTTCTTGACACCCTTAATCGTCAGTTCCTTGGTGAAAATGCGATCGTTGATCAAACCCTGGATAGCGGTGCCCGGACCCTTGACGCCGGCCAGCACGATCGTGCCGCCCGGGCGGGCCATCTCGACCGCCTTGGGGATCGGCTCCGTTGTTTCGGCGGTGACGTCCACGACGACGTCGGCGCCCTCGCCCCGGGTCAGTTCGTGGACCCGCGCGACAACATCCTCGTCGGCATAGATCGTCGCGTCGGCGCCGAACTCTTCGGCCAGCCGAATGCGATGAGCACTCTGGCGGCGCGCGATTATCGCGACATGCGCGGCGCCCGCTTCATGCGCGGCGGCGACGCAGGCGATGCCCCGTTGCCCGGCCCCGAAGATCACCACCGTATCGCCGACCCGCGTGCCAGGCACGCGATGGGCCCAACTGATCCCGGCGGCGACCGGTTGATAGAGCGCGGCCAACTCGGCGGGGACGTCGGGGGCGACTTTGTGCAGGGCGACCTCCGGATCGAGGTACATGAATTCCGCCATCCCGCCCCACAGGGCCGGCGGGATGTGGGTGGGGATAAAGCCGCACACCGAGATTTTGCATCCGGGGCGGCCGACGCGGCAGTTGCGCGAGTCTCCGCGCTTGCACGCGCCGCAATGGCCGCATCCCCGGGTCGGCTCGACCACGACACGATCGCCCGCCGCGACACCCCAGCGCCGCGCGGCTTCCGGTCCGATCGCCTCGATAATGCCGACCGGCTCGTGGCCCGGAATCATCGGGAGCGAGAGGATGCGGTTGAGCTTGCCGTCGAACTGATCGACGTCGCTGCCGCAGATGCCACACGCTTCGACCCGCATCAGCGCGTCGTCAACGCCGATCGGCGGCAGCTCGAAGTTCTGCATCTCGAAGCGCTTATCGCCGACCTGAACCACCGCTCGCGACTTTGCCATGAGCCTTTATTCCGGCCGCGCCTCGCAGACTCGGCCGCCCCCTCCGTGGCGCAACCCTAGCAGGGTCGCGGGAAATCGGGAACGCTAGCGGGCCGTTTGCGGCCGCGTCGATCATCGGTGAAAATGGGCGACGGAGAGAACAGCATGGCGGTGGAGTTGAAACGCGACATTTCCGGCGAGTCAGTGGCGAGTGAAGCCCCCGCCACCCCTGAACTCCATCACGCGATCGAGCAGTTTCTCTATCACGAAGCCCGGCTGCTTGACGATCGGCGTTTCGAGGAATGGTACGCACTACTGGCGGACGACCTGCGGTACGTGATGCCGACGCGTTACAACCGGATGCGGCGCGAGGCCGATCGCGAATTCGCGGCGCCGCAGGAGGCGCAACTCTTCGACGAGGACAAGCAGAGTATCGCGCAACGCATCCGGCGCCTGCGCTCGGGGACCGCGTGGGCCGAGGACCCGCCGTCGCGCACCCGCCATTTCGTCAGCAACGTCGTGGTTTCCGCGACGCCGAATCCGGCCGAGTTCAAGGTGGATTGCTACTATCTACTCTACCGCTCGCGACTCGAGCGCGACGTCGAGATATTCGCCGGGATGCGGCACGACTTGCTCCGGCGAGTCGAGACGGCGGCTGGCTGGCAGATCGCGAACCGCCGCATCATCCTCGATCAGACGGTGCTGCTCGCGCGTAACCTGAGTTTCTTCTTCTAGCAGGCCGTCGCGAAAGTCCGCACGGCCTGCGCCCTCTCTTTTATCTCCCCCTGGTCAGGGGGAGAAGATTGAGGATGGAAGACAGCTTTCGCAGGGTGTTGAAGCAAATCACGTTTTCACTACACTACAGCGATCTTTCTCAACACCCTGCTATGGAGGATCACGATGGGCTGGCTTGAAGGCAAAGTGGCGCTGATCACGGGTGGTGGCTCGGGTTTGGGCCGCGCGATCGTGACGCGCTTTCTCGAGGAAGGCGCGCGCATCGGGGTGCTCGATCGCTCGGCCGCCGCCTGCGCGCAGTTGCGCGCGGAACTCGGCCCCGCCGCGAGCGTGACGGAGGGTGACGTCACTGCGCTCGCCGACAATCGCCGCGCCGTGGCGGATTGTGTCACAAGCTTCGGCCGTCTCGACTGCTTTATCGGCAACGCCGGCATCTGGGATTTTTCACTGCCGCTCGTCAAGCTGCCCGACGACCGCATCAGTGAAGCCTTCGACGAGGTCTTCGCGATTAATGTCAAAGGCTACCTGCTCGGCGCGAAGGCCGCGGTCACCGAGTTGCTGAAGACGCGGGGCAGCATCATCTATACGGTCTCGAACGCCGGCTTTTACGTGGCGGGCGGCGGGCCGCTCTATACCGCATCCAAACATGCGGTCGTCGGGCTGGTGCGGCAGTTGGCGTTCGAGCTGGCGCCGAAAATCCGCGTTAACGGGGTCGCGCCCGGCGCGATTCCGACCGATATTCGCGGACCGCGGTCGCTCGGGATGGAAGGCCGGTCGATCGCGACGATCCCGCTCGGCGATTTCGTCGAAAAGTTCATCCCACTCGGCAAGCTGCCAGCGCCGCGCGATTACACTGCTCACTATGTGTTGCTTGCCTCCAGCGAGAATTCGCCGACCGCGACCGGCAGCATCATCAATTGCGACGGCGGGATGGGTGTGCGCGGTTTCCCGCGGGCGGCCGGCGGCTCCGACCTTTGACGCTCCCGGGGACGCCGTTGTGATCGGCGCGACGAGCCGGCGTTTTCGCCCTCGCGGGGCGTTGCATCCGCCACACGGAGTTGAGCTAAGATAGGGCGCGTCGCACGCGGCAGACCGTCCCAATGGGTTCAATCGTACCGTTAACTCGGCGAACACCGCTTATCCGCGGCAAGCGGATAACGCCCGACGACTCCGAGTCGCGCGAGGCCGTCCGCTCGATGCGAATTCTGCTATGGACCTTCGCGCTGACGGCGCTCGCGATGTGCGGTACGGTGGTGGCCTGCTTTGCGAACAGTTGGGCCGAGGTCTGGTTGATCTCCTCGTTCCTGCTGGTCTTCACGCTCTGCAAGATTGGTCTCGCCAACGCGCTCTTCTACGTGATGATCCATTACGACGCTGACCGGGAGGCGGCGCGTGCCGCTCAAGCCGCAGCGAGCAAAGCACAGCGGTCCGGTCCAATCCTGCGCCCGACCAAACGCCGGCGGATGTCGCGACCCCGCGGCGCGCTCCGAGTCGCGGCGACCCCGGCGAAGTCGCCGCGACCCGGTCTTTGATTTTTGGCCGCGGCTCGCGGACTCGCCCGCCCCCTGTTCCGTGCCTCCGGCACGGTCGTCTTTTATTTTAGCCGCGGCTCACGGACTCGCGCCGCTAGAAGCGCGCGTTGGGCACCGGCAAGCCGGGAATATCCGAGCGCGTGCGGAACACCGTGCCCTTCAATGCGCGATCGTTAGTGTTGTTGACGGTAACCGCGTAAAGGTCGCGCATATCGGGACCGCCGAAAGCGACGCTCGTCACCGATTTCGCCGGCACCTTGACCCGCCGATCGAGCGTGCCGTCGGGCTTGAAGCGCACCACTTCGCCCGGACCCATCACGACCGCCGCCCACACGCCACCTTCCGCGTCGACCGTCATGCCGTCGGGCGCCCCTTCGGGAACCTTGGCAAACAGGCGGCGGTCGCTGACGGTGCGGTCGGACCGCACGTCATAGACCCAGACCCCCGATTGCGAATCGCAGTGATAGAGCAGCTTGCGATCGGGACTGAAGCCCAGCCCGTTGGTCACCTCGACCCCTTCCGCGAGCTTGGTCACTTTGCCGGGCGCGTCGATCCGAAACAGCGCGCCTGCCGGCGGCTTGGTCTTGAAGTCGAAGCCGGCATGGATATCAAAGCCGAAGGTGCCGAACCAGACGCTGCCCTGGTCGTCCGTCGTCAGATCATTGATGCCGAACAGCGGCTTGCCTTCCCATTCGGCAAAGAGGTCGCGCAGCTTGCCGCTCTTTTCATCCCAGAAAGCGAGCGTCTTGCCGCTGACGATCAGGCCGCCGCCGGCGTTCAGCGCAATCCCGCCGACCGCCTTGCGTTCCGGGATCAAGGTTTCGATCTTGCCGTCCGGACTGCGCCGGAAAACCCCGCCACCCCGGATGTCGCTGAAGTAAAGCCGGTTCCGTTCGTCAATGCGCGGTCCTTCGAGCAAGCCGTAGCCCGTGGCCAGTGTTTCGAATTCCATAGACATAGAAAAGCGCTCCTTGATGCCGCTCGCGAGGCGGCCGTGGTTACGCACGGCCAGCCGCGCAATGCGGTTCAATTACGGTGTGTTGCGGTCGCGATCAGGAGCAGAGCACGTCGGCGGCGTGCGTCGTATCGAGATATTCCTTGACCGACTGGATCTTGCCGTCGCGCACCACAAACAGGAAGTGATAGAGGTTCTGGTAGGTCTTGCCGTTCTTCATTTTGGCATACGATTCCGCCTCGACCGCGACACGATCGCCCTCGGCGGTCACGCCTTTGGCGGTGAGGCGGAGTCCGCCGTCGATCTTGGAAGCCAGGCCGCCCGCCAATTCCGCGAACTGCGCCTTGGTCTTCGTCCCCGAAAGCGCGAAGTTGCCCGCGACCCACCAGGTGGCGGAATCGGCCAGCGCGCCGAACGCTTCGGGACCCTTGCCCGCGCTCATATTTTCGATGAAGCCGAGTACGATCTTCTTGTTTTCTTCCACGCTCATAATGTTCACCTCGCGTTGCAGATTTATCGGTACAACAAGCGCAACTTACTGCCGAAGTCCACCCACGTGCAAACGCGCGCCGGCTCCGCTTCAGGATTGTCCGGGAGGTTTCGACCCTTTCCTGGGGCCGCGCACTTTCCGCATCAGAGCGGAGATTCCAACCACGATCGCAATCGTCAGGACGATCAAGACAAACACCCCGGTGAAGAGGGCGTAAGCGAACATCACCGCCTGCATGAAATTGGATCTCGCTCTGGACTGACGGCAGTAGTTGTTTGTGACAAGCAGGCCGGAGTGCGACCGCCGCGGGCCGTTCGCACTCCGGCTGAAATCGACGATCGGATTAGCTTAACCTGACTGGTAAGCCTTAGCCCTCGAACCGAAAGGCGCCGCTGCGACGCGCGATGTGCCCGCCGGTCGAGCCGGCGAAATGGGTACCGAAGACCTGTACGGCCTGATCACAATAGCGTTCGACGAAACCCTTGCGCGTCTCGACCGCGAGCGCCGGATTGTTGTCGAACTCGCACACCCAGTCCGGATGCGCGATCTGAATTGGATGGTGAATCATGTCGCCGGTAATCACCGCGTTCTCCCCGCGCGAGGAGATCCGCACGCTGGCATGGCCGGGCGTGTGGCCGGGGGTCGATTCGAGCCAGACTTCGCCGGTCAGGCGATGCGCCGGGTCGACCAGCTCCGCCTGCTTCGCGTCGATCACGGGACGGACGGAATCGTCGATCGGATTCTTGAAGTCCGGGCTGCCGTCGAACTTGGACCAGTACTCCCACTCCGGCTTGGTCATCAGATATCTGGCGTTCGGAAAGGTCGGAATCCACTTGTCGTTTTCCAGGATGGTGTTCCAGCCGACATGGTCTAGATGGAGATGCGTGCAGACAACCATATCGATCGATTCGCGTGAAAACGCCTGCTCGAAATCCTTAAGGAAGGGCAGCCGCAGGTCATTCCACTCCTTGAAGCCGGGACGCACCTTATTGTTGCCCACGCAGGTGTCGACCACGATGCGCTTGCCCTCGGATTCGATCAGCAGCGAGTGGATACTCAAGCGGATCTTCCCGGATTCGTCGACGTAGGGCTGCAACCATTCGCCCTCGCGCTTGACGTTATCGGCCGTCGCGTTCGAGGTAATCATTGTACCGGGCCAGACCGGGGCCTGTTCCTGCAAACGCGTCACGCGCACATCGCCAATCTTCCAGCTCAGCATAAGGGTCTACCTCCGGATGGATATGAGGCGCACCTTAACCCAGACCGTAGCCCTCAGCAATCGGACTCCTTGGCCGCGCCGGGTCAAAGGACCTTAGGACACTCCTCATCCGCGCAAATCCTGCAGAAACTCGAGGATCGCCGCATTCACTTCGGCCGGTTTTTCCTGCTGCGTCCAGTGGCCTGCTCCTTTGATCAGCACCGTCTTGCGCAGATTCGGCACGAAGGCTTCCATCCCATTGCACAGTTCAGGGCGCAGCACCGGATCCAGCTCCGCAGTGACCATCAGCGCAGGCTGCGTAACGCGCGGCCCAAGGCCGGCGCTCTCTTCCCAGCTTTGATCGATACAGCGGTACCAATTGAGGCCGCCGCGAAAGCCGGTTCTTTCGAAGGCCTGGGCGAAGACGTCGAAATCCTCAGCCGTAAGAAAGCCGCCGTGTGGTCGGTCAGGCAAGCGATCGAGGATGCCCCCGCCCGCCGGGCCCCAAACTCCCGGCGACGCCCCCGCACCCATCGCGGCGGCGAATTCGCGTGGCTCCTGATAGAACCCGCGCAGGGAGCGGCGGACGTCGCGTTCGAGTTCGGCCTCGGCGACGCCGGGCGTCTGAAAGTACAAAATGTAGTGGAATTTGCCGCCAGCGATCAGTTTCATCAGCTCCGTGGGTTTCATCGGCGCGCGCGGAAAGAATGGCGTGTTGACGCCGACGACCCGGGTGACCCGATCGGGCGCCATCAGGGCGGCGTTCCAGGCGACGGCGCCGCCCCAGTCGTGACCGACGATGACGCACTGGGCGAGCCCCAGCGCGTCGAGCATCCCGGCGATATCGGCAACCAGTTGTCGCTGCGTGTAGGCGTCGGTCGGCGCAGGGGCGGTGGTCTCGCCATAGCCACGCTGGTCCGGAGCGATCACGCGGAAGCCCGCCGCAGCCAGCGCGTGAAGCTGATGCCGCCACGAGTACCATAGTTCCGGAAAGCCGTGGCACAGCACCACCGGATAGCCTGCGCCGGCTTCCGCCACATGCATCCGGATGCCATTGGTTTCGACAAATTTATGAACGATTTCAGCCATCACCGCTCTTCCTTGAATAACGCCGTTAAAGTGACAAAAGGTAAAGGTAGTTCACACCTTCAACAGTGTTTGTGGATTGACAGATTTCCACCGAGGACCCTACATTCAAGCGTCGAGTTCCTCTCGCCCAAAATACTATAGGAGCATCTACGATGAACCGAGACTTCGAATTCAAACAACTGTTACGGGCGTATCGCGCCGGAATCATCACCGAGCAGACCTTTGAGAGCGAAATGGCGGCTCTCGAGAATGGCAATGGCAACGGGCAAGCGCGCCCGGGCTTCCAGGCCATGGGCAAGAATTATGGCTCTGAGCGCGAGGGTGTAGCGGCGTTGCTCGATCGCTTTCGGGCGGGCGAGGCGAACGGCGAGGCCGCATTCCTCGCGTGGGAGAAACTGTGCAAAACGGATTGCATCCGCAGCGGAATCCGGATGATTGCCGAACGCGAAGGCTATCATGCCCGGATCTTCGAGCGCCGGATGCGCGACTTGGGCGTCGAGTGCAAGGAGCAGGTACCCGAGGCCAGCCGCAAGTTTACCGAATATATGAGTGATCCGAACGTTTCCGACAATCAGAAGCTGCTCTATTTCAATTCCCTGGTGCCCGATGTCGACACCTTCTTCAAGCCGGTTTGCGCGATCGCCGAAGACATCAAGGAAGATCTCGAGAGCAAGGAACTGTTCAAGCTGTTCGTGCAGGACGAAATCTCAACCGTAAAATGGCTGCAATATGCCTGCGCGGCGCTGAACGGGGCGGCCCCGGCCGCGTCCGCTCAAACCGGCGCCAAGTCGGCCGAGGCGATGGTCTAAGAACCAGGCGACCAGCACGGAATCCCAAAGCGGGGCGGCAACGCCCCGCTTTTTCTTCGCTCGCACGACGCGCCACGAGCCTCGCCAAACGCGCCGGGCTGTATTAGACGTGAGGGCTGACGGCGAGCGGCCAACACCAAGGAGGAGCCAAGGAGAAATTCATGTCTATCAATACGGTTTTGGGAAAATGTGAGCCACGCGACCTGGGTTTCACGCTGATTCACGAGCATCTCGCAGCCGGGATGCCGGGGTTTGAGTTTGATACCGCCGGTTTCGACCGCAAGCGCGAAATGGCGAAGCTGGTCGAACAACTGAAAGAAATCAAGACTCTCGGCGTCACGAGCTTCGTCGACCCGTGTCCGATGGAATTGGGCCGGGATCCTGAATACGCGGCGGAAGCCGCGGAGAAGTCCGGGCTCAAGGTGATCATCGCGACCGGCGTCTACAACGAGGCGCTCGGCTATCCGATGCACATGCGGATGATCGGCGCGGACGACATGGCGGAGATCTATGTCCGCGAATTGACGGAAGGAATCAACAAGACCGGCATCAAGGCGGGCATTATCAAGACCGCGACGGGCGGCGTGCCGGGCTGGACCGACGACAAGGAGATCACCAAACAGGAGATCAAGGCGCTACACGCCGCCGCGCGCGCCCACAAAGCGACCAGCGCTCCGATTCTGTGTCACAACAACGAACTGGCGCCCTTTGGCCGCGAGACGCTGGATGTCTTCGAGTCGGAAGGAGTGGATTTCAACCGCGTGCTGATCGGGCACGCGTGCGGCGTCGGGAATATGCGCTACTACTTCGACATTCTGAATCGCGGCGCCTGGCTCGGTTTCGATCGCTTCGGCCTCGAACCCATCTGCCCGGACAAGATGCGCCTCGCCTCGCTCATCGGTCTGCTCGCGGTCGGCTTTGACCGGATCATGCTCTCGCACGACGCGGTCGCCTGCTGGCTCGGGCGTATGACCAAAGGCGCGGAGGCTATGATCAAGGCCTCGCCCGACTGGAATTACGCGCATATCAGCAAGCACATCCTGCCCGCGTTGCGCAAAGGCGGCGTGAGCGAAGAAAAAATCCGCGTGATGACGGTCGACAACCCGCGCAGCTACTTCGGCGGCTGATAGCCGGAATCGCGAAAAGATTGACAATGGAAACCATCTGATCGAAGCTCGTAAGAGCGGATCGTGAAACAGTGAAACCCTCGGGGAGGCTATCGTTATGCACATAATGACTTTCTCGGAACGGCCATATTTCCACGTCTCGGAAGACGACATCATCAGCAATGGCAGCAGTTATTTCGGGCTGCCCAATGCCGCCCTGGATCCGGTCAAGGGCGGTCAGCTTTTCAACGAGTATTTTGACGAGCGCGTGTACGCCGAAGAACTGGGGTTCGACGGTGTGATGCTCAACGAGCACCATCAGACACCGTTCTGTATGGGCTCGGTGATGGACGTCGAGGCGGCGGTGCTGGCGCGCATCACCAAGAAGGTGAAGATCGTGCTGCTCGGAAATCCGCTGCCGGTCGCCGATCCGCTGCGCCTGGCGGAAGAGCTGGCGATGATCGACATGATCTCGGGCGGACGGCTGGTCCCGGGTTTTGTGCGTGGCGCGGGCAGCGAGCAGATCGCCAATAATATCAACCCGGCCTATAACCGCGAGCGTTTTAATGAGGCTCACGACTTCATCGTCAAGGCGTGGACCACACCTGGTCCATGGCGTTACGAAGGCAAGCATTATCACTACCGCTTCGTAAATCCGTGGCAATTGCCGATTCAGAAGCCGCGGCCGCAGATCTGGATTCCCGGCTTGATCAGTCCCGAAACGGTGGTGTGGTGCGCCGAGCATCGCTACCCCTACGTCGCCTTGTGCACGAATCTGGAACCGACAGTCGAGATGTCGAATCTCTACGCGGATACGGCGGCGCGGCTGGGCTATCAGGCCGGACCGGAAAATTTCGGCTATCTGCAGAATGTCGTCGTGGCCGAAACCGAAGAAAAGGCGACCGAGCTTGGCCGCGGCTTTGTTTATGGCGGCGGCTTTGGCTCCTTCGCGCGGCCCGAATGGATGTTCCCGCCGGGGTACAACTCGAAAGAGGCGACCAGACGCCTGGCGAAACAGTTCACCGACCCGCGTACCGGCGCCGAGATTCTGCACTTTACGCCGGGTGAAACGGACGTGCAGAAGGTCAAGGCCGGAATCGAGACGAACTACCAGTCGTCACGCGATTTGGGTCTGATCATCGCGGGCACGCCCAAGACCGTAATCAAGCGGCTCCGTACCCTCCTCGAAACGCTCCGGCCCGGTATCCTGGCCTTCTGGTACCATCATGGGCCGATGTCGGTGCAGGATCGGCGCACCAACCTGCGGCTACTCGGGCAGGAGGTGATGCCGGCGATGCGGGAAATCGCGAAGGAGCTTGGGTTGCCGGGACCGTTCGAGCAGGCACCCGGAACCCGTCCGCTACCTGCGTCGGGCAAACGCGACGCGGTCGTCAACTACAGCACAGCGGCAGCGGGCGGTTGACGAATTGACGCAGTTGGTCTGAACGGAGCGGCAAGTGGGACGAGCTCAGCGTCCCGCTTGCCGTTTCTGCTGTCGGCAGGCGAGTTGGCTGCGCTTACCAATTTGACCCGGAAGGAATCGCCATGAATATCGATCACGCGCTCACGGACTCCGGATTTTTCGTCGATAACGATCCGCATCCGCTCTGGCGGCAATTGCGCCGGGAAGATCCGATCCATTGGACCCGGGGCATCGTCAGCCCGTTCTGGTCGGTCACCCGTTACGACGACATCATCGCGGTTTTCAGCGAGCCGAACCTGTTCAGCTCGATGCGCGGCCTGATCGTCCCTTCGAGCCCCGAGATGGAAGCATTGACGCCCGAGATGCAGGGCGCGGGGCAGATGATGATCATGACGGACCCGCCACTCCACAACGCGATGCGGCGCGCCTTCAACCGGCTGTTCCTGCCACGCCCGATCGGCAAGTACGAAAGCCCCGGTCACGAGTTGGTCGCCGAAATCCTTGATGGCGTCCTGGAGCGCGGCGCGTGCGATTTTGTCGTGGAGGTGGCGGCGCGGCTGCCGATGGCCTTCATTTGCGAGATCATGGGGATTCCGCGGAAGGACTGGGCCGACATGTTCAAATGGGGCAACATGTCGGTGGGTCAGGAAGATCCGGAGTATCAGGTCGAATCGGGTTCGCCGATGGAAACGCGCCAGGAGGGCGCGGCGAACCTCGGCAGGTACTGCGCCAAGCTCGCGCTGGAGCGGCGCGGCGGCACCGGCGAGGATCTGTTGAGTGTGCTCGGCAATGCGACGGTCAACGGTCAGCCTCTCACCGAACTCCAGCTCATCCACAATGGCTTTCTGTATATCGTGGGCGGTCTCGAAACCACTCGGAACGCCATCTCGGGCGGTCTGCTCGCGCTGATTGAAAATCCTGAGCAGCGTAAGCGGCTAGTCAACAACCCGGCCTTGATGCCCACGGCGGTGGAAGAGTGCCTCCGCTGGACGAGTCCCCTTACGCACATCGCGCGCGTCGCGACCAGCGATAGCGAGCTGGCCGGCACGAAGATCCGGGAAGGCGATCGGGTGGCGCTGTGGATTCCCTCAGCGAATCGTGACGAGAAGGTCTTCGATGATCCCTACCGCTTCGACATCGGGCGCACTCCCAACGAACATATCGCCTTTGGCAAGGGCGAGCACTTCTGCGCCGGAGCTCATCTGGCGCGCCTCGAACTACGTTTGATGCTGACGGATATATTGCAGCGGATTGAACAGATCGAGCTCGCGGGCAAAGTCGAACGCCTCAAGTCGAATCTGATCGCGGGTATCAAGCACATGCCCGTCCGCTTCACGCAGACCCGCGCCGCGGCCTAATCGCCAGGTTTGAATCAGCGCACGAGGCGTCCGGGCTGCCGGACGCCTCGTCGCGTTTGACTCAGACTCAACTTCGTCGAGCTATTTGCCGAAAGCCTTCGTCACTAGTTCAGTGTCGAGGTACTCGGTCACCTCCTGCACTTTGCCGTCCGCGATCCGGAAGATCTGGCAATAAGTGTTGTTGTAGGTGCCGCCGGATTTCGTGTTGGATTTGCCGCGCGCCTGCATCGCGACGAAGTCACCCTCGGCGATGAAGTTATCGGGGGTGATCGTTAAACCGCCTTCGAGTTGGGCCGAGAGTGGCCCCAGCACCTTGCCGATAAACTCCTGCTTACCGTTGAAAGTGCCGGAAAATTTCGTCGTGCCGCAAATCGTGAAGCGGACATTATCGGCCATCGCGCCCAGGAATGCCTCGCCATTACCTTTGGACAGTTCCGCAAACATGTTGCGGACCAATGCCTTGTTTTCCGCAGCGCCCATAGTTGCACCTCGCTTGAGTTTTTGCCGGTCGGTCTCGTGCGTTCGCGTGACTCCGGCACTGATGAGACTATGCCCGCCTCCGCGGAGGCGTCAAAGGCGCGACCTTTGACGTTTGCGCGGATCGGGCGTAAGAACCACGAGGACAAGAACAGTCTTTCTCATTCAATGCGGCGAGGACTAGCCCGCGCTTCTAACGGAGGATAAAGCTGATGCCACGAGTTTCATACATTGAAGAGGCCGCTACGGACGAGCTTAAGAAACTGTACGACGGTTTTCGGTCTCAGTTCGGAATCGGCGTACCAAACGTTGTCAAGGCGCTCGCCAACAGCCCCGGCTTGGCCGCCAAGGTCTTTCCGCTGGCCAACTACTTCATGAATCAGTCGGCGCTCGACCCGCGGGTACGCGAGCTCGCGGTCCTGATGCTGATGAAGCGCTGTGATTGCGAGTACGGCTTTGTGCGGCATATCGACATCGCCAAGCGCTGCGGCCTGAGCCAGGAGCAGATCGACAACGTCGGCAATTACCAGTCGAGTTCACTCTTCAGCCCTGAGGACAAGGTAATTCTGCGCTACGCCGAAGAGCTGACCCAGAAGGCGCGGGTCGGCGATGACCTTTACGCGCAAGCGGAGAAGCTGGTCGGTAAACAGAATATCGTCGATCTCACGGGGGCGATCGCCTTCTGGAATATGATGGCGCGCAATCTGAACGCCCTGCAGGTGACACTCGAAAAATAATCTCGTCAGCGGAGAAATTATCGGGCCGCTCCAGGGTAATAAGCCCTCGAGCGGCCCGATTCGGTTGCGGCGAGCGCAACTCAGACTAAGGTTCTAAACGCAGCTCGCACAGACTTGATTTGGCCACGCGGCGCGGACGCCGCCGCCCCCCGGTGCTCGCTTCGCGTGGCAGCGCGCTCCACCGGTGTGTTTACGCCAACTTGCGGACGCGCAGGTTGGCCTCGCGGCCAAGACACTTCTGCAACCACGCCTGCGTGTTCGGCGTAGCGCTCATATCCAGCTTGACCAGCATCGCGAAGCTCAGAATGGCCGCGACGTTCAGATCCGCGATACTGAAATCCTTGCCGAGCAGATATTCACGCCCCTTTAAGTGATCATCGAGGACCTTGAGCGGCGCCTTGAGTGCGTCGATAGCTTTTTGCGCCGCCTTCTCGTCGCGCTGATCCGCCGGGAGAAAAATCCGCTGCGTCAACAGTGCCATGAGATGGGGCTCGATCTCCGTCATGCCGAAGAAGCTCCACTTGATACAATCGGCATGCGCCTCCGGCGTCGTAGGCCAGAAGGGCGCCTTGCCGTACTTCTCGGCCAGGTACAGGTTGATCGCCATCGACTCCCAGACGACATGGCCGTCGTCTTCGAGCGCCGGGATGTGCCCGGCGGGATTGAGCTTCAGATGTTCGGGGCTCTTGGCTTTCCCCACCTCGACCGGAATGTGCTCGTATTTAACACCAAGCTCTTCGAGCGCCCAGAGCGAGCGGGCGGAGCGCGACTTCGATGTTCCGTGCAGTTTCAGCATCCTGATTCCTCCTCTACGTGACATCCGAAATTGGATATCAGACTGGCATCTTTACTTAGCGCGGAACCCATTTAGGGCACAAACCGTTACGGTCGCAGTCTCGCGATGATGCCGGCCGGACCCGCCTGCCCGGTCGCCGCAGTCGGCGGAATGCCAAGCACGGTCGCGCGGTCGAACACGATCACCAGTAAGCGCAGAAAGGTATCGCCGGTGGGTTCGCCGTTAAGTTCCTTGGGGTAGGGAAAAAAGATTTTCACGGCGTGGAGCCGGTATTTTGCGATTAACGGTTGCACTGCCTCGTAAGAAGCAACGACCCCGATCGCAACCCCGCCGCCCGGCCAGGGCCCGAGATAGAGCCCATTGTCCGTGCGCACGTCGCGATCCTTCACCCAATGGGGCGGCAGAAATCCCAGTTGTTGCGCCCGCAGAGGCGAGAGCCCGGCCGAATCGTGCCCGGCGCTCAAATAGGCATGCGCCGCCGCCAGCTCGGCCATGAAGCGAGCCTCCGCGTCGCGACGCTCCCATTCAAGCGCCGAGTTTTCACGATAGTGCGCAAGCGCAGCGGAACTAGTGCGATAGATCCATACGCCACCCACATTTCGCGGCGCCCGATCAACAGATGCCAGCATCGGCGCCCAGAAGGCCCGGTTGGCATCGTCAACCAGCACAACGTCCGCCCCGTGGGCAGCCATGAAGGCCACCAACTGTTCCGTAATGAACGGGATGTAAGTTCCGGTCATGAAAGCGCGCACGACGGGCCATTGCTCGAACTCGCGCGGTGTTATTCCCGTATAGCCGCCGGCCATCCGGAACGACATTCCGGCGGCGGCCTGCCAGAGCATCGAGTCACCGTCGATTCCATACGGCAGCGCGACCACGGTTTCGTCAGGTCTCAGATATTGCCGAAAACTGCCAGCCGCGAAGAACGCCGGTATGTTGGTGGGTGCGGCCCAGGTGCGCGCGTCAAGATTCGGTAGCGACGCGGCAATCAGCAAAACTCCGGCCGCCATGCGCGCACGTCGCGATACCCTTGGATCGGCCAGCCAAAGCGCGGCGATTATCGCGGCGACCAGAAACGCATAGGCCATGAAGCGGCCGGGCAGCGCGCTCTTGATCAGCGGAACATGCATCACGAGCTTCCACGGCATCCCGAACCCGGTCCACCCGGCAATCCGGAGCCGTGGACCGAGCGCGCAAATCAGAATGATCGCGAACAAGGCGAGCAGCAGGCGCGCTACTGGCGTGCCCCGCCGCGTCCAACCGAAGTGGAAAATAACCAAAAGTAGCGGCAACCCCAGATAGGCGTCCCGCTCGCCAGTATTTCCCGGAAAGCGGCCCGCGAGTATCTGGAAGGCCGGCACCATGCCCAACTCGGTCGTGCGCGTCGGAATCAGGAGATTCGCCAGGTCAGCGGAATAACCACCCGGCGAGTTGATCGCCCCGTGCGGCGCACCCGGCAGAAACAGATAGTAGAGATAAGGCGACAGCACGACGAGACCAAGACCGGCGGCAAAAGCCAATGGCGCGATCAGATCCCGCAAGCGCGCCCTGCCCTCGTGGTCAGCGACCCACCAACCAAGCAGCAGCGCAACCGTACCGAAAATAACCGAAGTCGCGGCCAGTTCGATCGAGCAGAGAAATTGGACAATAAAAGCTGCCGCCAGCGTCGTGACCAAGGACGCCGGAGTGATCGCGCGTCGCCAGCCCGCGATCACGATCATAACGATCAAGGGCGCGGGAAAGAGCAGGAGAAGATTCAGATGTCCGCCGGCCAGTTGCCCGAGCATGTAAGGCGAAAAACCGAACAGATAACCGCCGATCAGCGCCGGATAGTAACGCCCGCCGAGTCGATAACACAGGCTAAAAGCGCACCATGCCGCGAGCGCGGGCGCGACCAGACAGAGGACATTGTAGGTTGCGACGGGACCTGCGCTGATCGTCAAGGGAGCCGCAATCAGGCTCACCAGCGGGATGCCGCCCGACCACGCGAGATTGAAACCCGCGGGCGCCCAGATCAACCGGCAGATGAACGGATTGAGGCCGTGTCGTAGCGCATACGGCCACCATGCCAGCGCCCACATCAGGAACGACGAATCGACCGTCGGGCCCAAGTGAAAAGCGGCGAACCCGCGAAAAAGGACGCGGCCCAGCAGGAGAATCGAGATGACCGCGTAGAGCGCCAGCGCCAGAAGTTGGCGGCTGGCGCTGATCCGCCGCGGCCCGTTCTGATCGGCCCGTTGCAATGACGCTAAACCCTGGCCCGTCCGCCGTCCGGGCGCGACCGCTTGCTTCCATGCCCGCGCTCCGGCAGAACAGGGTCTGCTCCGCGCAGGTAAGTATCGCGATGTCGCCCGCAGCCCAGCATAATCAGGGAGCAATCAGCTCCGAAGCCGAACTGCTCGCGCTGCTCGAAACGCTCTACAATTCGCGCAATCCGACGCGCCGCTGGCTGCATTGCACGCGCCGCGACTGGATTATCGCCAAAATTCAGGATTGCGCCCGCGAACGGCCCGGACGCGCGCTCGAAACCGGCTTCGGCGCCGGCGTTTACCTGCCTGCCTTGGCCGAGAGCTACCGCGAGGTGGTCGCGGCGGACCTCGATCAGGCGCATATTGACCATGCACGGCCGCTGCTCATCCGCTACCCTAATCTACGCCTGATTACCGACGACATCACGAAATCGCGATTGCCGGAGGCGAGTTTCGACCTGATCCTCTGCAGCGAAGTACTCGAGCATATCCCGGACACGGCGCGCGTCATCGACGGACTGCACCGGTTGCTCGCACCCGGCGGGATTCTGGTCCTCTCGACCCCGCAACGCCACAGCCTGATGGAGCTCGCGTGCAAGATCGCCTTTCTGCCCGGCGTGATCAATCTGGTCCGCCGGATTTATGGCGAGGCGGTTTTTGAAACCGGGCATATTAACCTGCTGACGGAACGCGAACTGACCGCGGTGCTCACGGCCCGCGGTTTGCGCATTCGTGAGCGCTTCAAGTCGGGGATGTATATTCCCTTGATCGCGGAATTCGGCGGCGTGCCGGGGCTGCGGCTCGCGCGATGGCTGGAAGCGCACCTGCGCGCCGGACCGCTCAGTTTTCTGCTCTGGACCCAATATTACGTAGCCCAGGTCTGACGCCACGCTCGCTGAATTCGCCCACACGTCCATGCTTCACTGTTGCGGCTGAGCTTGGTGGACCAACAATCGCGGACCATTGCTGTCGACCGCCTCGGAACTCAGGATCGGCGTGAGGCACGCGCGCTGCGCGGCCGGTAACGCGTCGAAGCGTTCCTTGCGAATCACCAGATACGGCGGAAACTGCCCGCCACATTGGAAACGAAACACCGGTTCGATCGGCCGCGGCGAATAGAAGTAAATGTCGCAGTCCTCGATTCCGATATGACCGATACGCGCGTCAGCCGGTACCACGTCCATAATCTCGTGGGCGAACAGCTTAAGCGTCTCGCGGTCGGCGAGCGCGGGGTTCATCACGCCAAACCAGAAGCGCGAACCCGCAACCGCGATCATCAGCACGCCGAAGGCTTGCAGGCCGGGCGTTCCGCGCCAGACGCCAAGCAGAATGATTAGCGTACCGAGCGTCGAGAGCACGAGCCAGTTGAGCAAACCGTAATGGCGGGTCGCGGCGAGCGCTTCGAAGATCTCGAGGAAGCGCCGGTCGGTGGGGTGAAGCGTGATCGTCAACCGCGCCGGCACGCCGCGCGTCATAACCACTAGCGCAGCCGCGACCATCACCGCCGCACCGATCGCAACCGCAAATGATCCCAGATCAAAGAGCCGGGACACCTGGAGCGGCTGGACCGTGTCGGCGCACACTTCCGCGATTACCCATCCGATCAGCAGGGCGAGCGGCGGAAAGGCGGGCAGGATATAGACCTGGCATTTGCCGCGCGAAAGCGAGAAGAAGATAAAAATCGCGGCGAACCAGCAGAGCGCATAGATCACCGGTTCGGGCAGCGCGCTCCGCCAGCGCGCGCCGAGCACGATCGCAAGGACCGGCACGTAGAGACTCCAGGGCAGCAGGCCGCCAGCGATTTGCGGCACGAAATACCAAAGCGGATGGACGCAATAGTTTGCGCCACCCGCCTCCGCCGGAATGAAACGGCTCCACAGGTTCATCCCGATCTGCCACTGCAGGAATTTGCTTCCCGCGATTTCGTAGCCGGCCACGTACCAGGCAAGTCCGATCGCCAGCCCGACGGTGAACGCCGCCATCAGGTCCAGCCGGAACAATTGCGTAAAGCGGCCGCGAACGATCAAGTAGAAAGCGATCGCGCACCCGGGCAGCGCGATACCGAGAATCCCCTTCGTCAGGCAGCCGAGGCCGATCGCGAGCGCGGCGGTGGTGAACCACGCGCGCCTTCGCGTGACGATCGCACATTCGAGCGACGCGACGGCCGCGGTGACAAACATCGCCAGCAGCGCATCCATCCGCGGTTGCCGCGCCGCATCGAGGAAAAAATGACCGAAGAACAGCGCGACGGTGCTCCATAAGGCGGTTTCCCGCCCCAGGCGCGACGCCGCCCAGGCATACACGATCGCGCAGGTCAGCGCGGCCGGCGCCAGCGCCGGGAGGCGGAAGGCCAGCTCGGTCCATCCGAGCAGATGCACGCAGACGGCGGCGATCCACCAGTAGAGCGGCGGTACATGCACGATCGGGCCGGGGATGAAATGCGGAAGCAGAATATTGCCCGCGAGGACGTCCCGCGCCGCACCGGATTCGCAAACGCCCAGCTCTTTCGTAAAGGGTGCGTTGGGCGCCAGCGTGAATAGCATGGCCGCGGCGCCGACGAAGATTCCGGCGGCCTCGAGAACGATGCGCGATGGACGAATCGGCTGAGTCATCTCGCAGGACTTTCCGCGGACGCGTCGCAGCTCAAGCGCGGGCAAGCACGATCAGCGAAACCCCCGCCGGCACACGGAGTCGCCCGATCACGTATTGTTCGCTGGCGAAAGTCAGTAAAAGAAGACGATTCAGCGGTAGCGACGGCATAGCCAGGTCATGGCGGCCATTGACGCCGCCTGCGCCGCCGTGCCTGAGCTTGCCCCACAGCCGGGCGCACGCGATCGCCGGAAACAAAATGAAATTGTAATGGCTCAAATAGCTGACCTCGAATCCGGCCGCCGTCACGGTCGCCCGCAGCTCACCGGCGCGGTAACGGCGCCGATGATGGTGTGTCAGGTCGTGCTCGCTCCAGAGCCACGGCAGCGCCGGCACCGTCAGTAACAGCCAGCCACCGGGCTTGAGACGAGCGTGAAGGGCGCGTAGCGAGCCCAGCGGATCGTCGAGATGTTCGAGCACGTCGGTCATGATCGCGAGATCGAAACGCCGATCAGCGAACGGAATATTCTCCGGCAGGCTGCCGCGCGCGAGTTCCGCGAGGTTGCGTGAAGCGGCAAACCGCAGTGCCGATTCATCTGAATCCATCGCAAAGACGCGGCCGCGCCGCGCGAGCATCGGGAAGTTGCCGCCGGTCCCGCATCCAGGCTCGAGAATCGCGGCATCAGCCGGCAGTTCGAGGCGGTCCAGCAGACGGTCGCAGATCGCGCGACGGGCGGCGAACCACCAGTGCGCGTCCTCGACCTCGGCCATCCGTGGATAGAGACTCGGGTCCATCAATCAGGGTGTATCGCAAGGCTGTTGCGCAGGGCGGTCGTCATCGAAACCCCAGCGTTCACGCACGAGGTAGAGGGGTCGCCCTTTGGCCTCATTGTAGGTGCGCGCCAGATACTCGCCGATGATTCCGAGCGAGATGAGCTGGACGCCGCCGAAAAAGAGCACCGCCACCATGATCGAGGCGTAGCCGGGAACGTCGATCCCGCGGATGATCTTCAGGCCGGCGAGAAACATCGCGTAGAGAAAGGCCAGCAGCGAGATTACCACGCCCAGGTAGCTCCAGACCTTGAGCGGCATTGAACTGAACGAGGTAACCGCGTCGAGCGCGAAGTTCCACAGCCGCCAGTAGCTCCATTGCGATTTGCCGCCGATCCGTTCCGCGCGATCAAATGTCAGTGCCGTCTGGCGGAAGCCGACCCACGCGAAAAGGCCCTTCATGAAGCGCGTGCGCTCGGGCAGGCGTACCAGCACATCGACGACGCGGCGGTCGAGCAGGCGGAAGTCGCCGGTATCGCGCGGGATCGGAAAATCCGTGATGCGATCAAAGATCCGGTAGAAATATCTTGCGCTGGCACGCTTGAGGATACTCTCGCCGTCGCGCCGGGCACGCGTGGCGTAGACCACGTCGAACCCTTCGCGCCATTTCGCCACCATCGCTTCGATCAGCTCGGGCGGATCCTGCAGGTCGGCGTCGAGCGGAACCACCGCATTGCCGCAAGCGTGTTCGAGCCCGGCACTGAGCGCGACATCCTTGCCGAAGTTGCGCGAGAGGCTGACCACGCGCAGCGCCGGGTACTGGGCGCGGAAACGCAGGAGCTGCTCGAGGCTCGCGTCGGTGCTGCCGTCGTCAACGCAGATAATCTCGTGCGTCATCCTGAGTTGGTCGAGGACCCGGCTCAGCCGGATAAAAAGCGCTTCGAGCACCGCCGCCTCGTTATGGATCGGGATCACGATCGAGATTTCGACCGCACTGGACAGAGCGGCACGCACTGCGGAGGGACGGCCCTGGTGAAACCCCGCGGGCGTGATCGCCTCAACGGCGCCGCGGGCGCATTCGTAACCCGCCATCAGCGCGCCGCCCCCGCGCCGCGAACAGCAAAAAGATCATAGTAGCCCGTGCCGTAGCGCGGATAACGCTTGAGGAATTGCAGACAGCCGGTAGCGGGGGTGATCGCAAACTGACGCTCGTCGTGGTTGCCGATTAGGACATACCCGGCCTCGCGACGCACCGCGAGCCAATCGCACAGACTCGCGACCGGGCTCACCGGCAGCGCGACGAAACGCGCCCCGGCGTACCATGCGACCCGGCCGTCCCGGGCGACGACCGCCCGGCCCTCGCGATTATCCGCGGCGATCCGCGCGCCCGCATAGCGCACGCCGCGCATGTCGTAACCGATCGGCCAGAGCGTTTGCGGGAGCAGAATCAGCGCAACGAGCACGGCCGGGACCGCCGCTGGTATCCGCCAACCGACGGAATTCGCGATCCGCCGCACCGAACCGGTTAACGCTGCCACGCCAATCACCACCCATCCAAGGGTATAAGGAATCAGATGGATCATAAACCGCGCACCGGTGTACGACAGCGCGAAGCCAAAGAAATAAAAGATCACTATCAGCGCCAGAAAAGCTTCCGCCGCAGTCGAGAGGATGCGGCGCCCGCGTTCCCAACAGCCAATAACCAGCAGAAAGATCACGACCGGGCCGCCGGCCTGAACAAAATTATAGAACGAGACCACCAGGTCCGCGCGGACCTTGGCGAGGTACAGCCACGGGTTGTGCACCAGCGCGACGAGCGGCGACGCACCCGCGGCGAAGCCCTGACGGCGCCACGCGGCCGGGTCGCGAGCCACGCTGCCCAGCCCGTACATCATCGCGGCGGTGAACTCGCGGCCCACGCTCCAATTGCCGGTCGCGGCATGGAGGAACAGCATGTAAGGGACCACCGTTAGCGACGCCGCGACCGCGAACACCAGACCGAGCGCACCAGACCTTGGAAGTGATCCGCCTGGCGACTCGTCATGCCAGCCGAGCGTGGAGGCAAGCGGGTACGCGGCGCCCAGGGCAATCAGACCGATCGCTTCCGTTCGATAGAGATAGGCCATCCCCGCGACGAGTCCGGCCAGCGCCGCGACTGGCGCCCGTGCCTCGCGGACTGCCTTGAGGAGCAGCCAGACCGCCGTCGTAGTCAGGCAGATGTATCCGGCCTCAGTACGGACCGACGAGGAGTATGCGGCCAATTGCGGATGGATCGCGGTCAGCGCCGCGGCGCCCAGCGCGAGATCGCGGCGACCGAACACCTCGCGCATCAGCAGATAGATACTCAGAATCGCGCCGGTCCCGAGCAGGGTCGAGACCAAGTTGCCGGCCATCTCCCAGTCGGGCACCAGACCATGCATCCCTGCCATGAGCAGCGGATACAGGGGCGAGAAGACCGCGCCCAGCGGCTCGCGCCATTGACCTGCGGCGAACTCGCGCGCCATCCCGATGTACGCGGCGCCGTCGCCCGAGATGCAGTAGCTCGTGAGACTGAGATAGATCCGTATCGCGAACCCGCACAAAACGATCAGCGCCACTGCCCGCTCTCCCCGACGAACGGACGGCGGCGCCGACGTCGCCCGCGCACAGGTTTCGGGCGAAGCAATATTCCCCATTCCGCGCCCTATTCTAGTCGGGCACGGCGTGCTGAAAAACCCGCCGTTACTATGCGGCGGACTGATTCGCGGCCGTCGACAACTGTCCGAACGGCCGGTTGCGCGGGCGCCGGACTACTTGCGCATGACCTTTGCCGCTTGCAGCCCCTTGGGTCCTTGCGCGACCTCGAATGACACCTCATCGCCCTGCTCGAGCGACCGAAACCCCTGGCCGTCGATAGCCGTGTAGTGAACGAAGACCTCCTGGCCGTCGGTGAGCGTGATGAAACCGTAGCCCTTCTTCGGGCTGAACCACTTGACCGTCCCGTTAGTCGTCCCGTTTGTCATGTCCCCCAGAAACCTCCCTGCAAGCGACAACAAGTCACGCGGCGAGCATCCATTCCCCAGACGCCGCGCCGCAACGCACTACGGTTGGCGCATATAGCACAATCGCCAAAACTGACCAAACGCTACGAGCGTTTATCCCGAGTGAACTTTGCCGGGTTGCGCTAGGCTGCGATCCGTCACTACCATCCAGGCCATCGCTTCGGCCGTGCGTGGATATGACAATGGTCGGGAATCTGCCGCATCACGCCATCGATGATAAAGCCGTCAGCCCCGTATTTTTTGCGCGCGACCAACGCTAGTGCTTCGATCATGAAATCGCGCTCTTCATCGGTCGGCGACGTGCGATGATCACCGAGCACGGCCATCGGCGTGTCGCATGAGTCGCAGTCGAGCAGCGTGAACTTGAACGGAAGGGTGAAACGGGCGTACCACGGAGTGTATTCGGTCAACTCGCAAAGATCACATTTCGCCATGCCCCCAAGGCTTAGCCGCTCGCGCACGATTCAACAAGACGTGCAACCATGATCGCGATGAGTAGTCGGCAACCGACGCAAAGCGCGAGGGCTTTGCTCGCGACGCATTTGTCGTATGCTGCATGCGGACCCCGTTCGGGTCGCGAAGGAAACCGATGGACGCCAAGGCCGCCGCTCGTACACGCCTCGAATCGATCCGCGACGATCTGATCAGTCTGAGTCGCCGCATCCACGCCAATCCGGAGCTGGGTTTCGAGGAGGAGAAATCCTCGACCTGGGTGGCTGAAGCGCTGGCGGCGGCTGGTTTCGACGTGCACCGTGGCGCTTGCAACCTGCCGACGGCGGTCATCGCGCGGGCCGGCTCGGGTCCGCTGCACATCGCTTTCTGTGCCGAGTACGATTGCCTACCCGGGATAGGACATGCCTGCGGCCACAATATTATCGCCGCGATGAGCGTCGGTGCGGCGATTGCCGCGGCCACGGTGGCCGATGACGCCGGGTTGACCGTAAGCCTGATCGGAACACCCGCCGAGGAGGGCGTCCTGGGCGGAAAGATCAAATTACTCGAGCGCGGCGCCTTCGACGGCGTGCACGCCGCGATGATGGTCCATCCGGCGCCGTTCGACCTGACCGTGCCGCCGATAATCGCGGCCGCGCTGTTGGATATCGAATACACCGGCAAGGCGTCGCACGCCTCCGCGTTTCCCGAGCGCGGGATCAACGCCGCCGACGCGCTCACGGTGGCGCAGACGGCGATTGGTCTGCTGCGTCAGCATATCCGCTCAACGGACCGTATCCACGGCTTCATCACCAAGGGCGGCGAAGCTCCCAACATAATTCCGGCCCATACCGCCGCGCAGTACATGGTGCGGGCGGAGAGCCTCAAGAAGTTGGAGCAGCTCCTCCCGCGGGTCCATCGATGCTTCGAGGCGGGGGCGCTCGCGACGGGTGCGACCGTACAAATCAAGGGCGGTGACCGTCCCTATAGCGAGATGCGGCATGATCCCGATCTCGCGGCGTTCTACCGCGTCAACGCGACGGCGCTAGGACGCAAGCTGCTCGACCCCAGCCCTTCGCCCGCCGGACCGGATCTGTCCCACGCCGCGGCCTCAACCGATATGGGCAACGTCTCCCTGCGGATACCGTCGCTTCATCCGATGATCGGAATCGACTCGCTGCCGGCGGTGAACCACCAGCCCGAGTTCACCGCCCATTGCGTCACGCCCGCGGCTGATCGCGCGTTGTTTGACGGTGCTCTGGCGATGGCATGGACAGCGATCGATGCCGCCACGAACATTGCGGTTCGCGACCGTCTGCTGACGCCCGCTGCGGTGAAATAGGCGCGCGACCGGAGCGCAGAGGTGCGGACCGGTCACGCGCGCCGACGAATCTACATGCCGGGCGAGGCGGCCGCTGCGGGGCTTGGGCTCGCGGCAGACGTGGCCTTCTTGTGCTTCTTCGGCTTGGCGGTACCGGGCGACGCCGCCGACGCCGGACTCGCGCCCGCCGCCGGACTTGCCGCAGCCGTGGCGGAACCGGCCCCAGCCTTCGCCTTTGCCTTCTTCTTGCAACGATAGACGCTGCTGCTCGAAATGCCCAAGTCCTTGGCGACCTCGGTGCCCTTCTTGCCAGCGTTAACTTCCGCCATCACTTTGTCGCAATCGACCTTGGCCGCATAGACCCGGGTAACGCTGAACTCCAGCGCCATCGACGCGACCAACAGCAGCCCGGCGGCTCCCCAAGCAATCTTCTTCAGCACTCGCTTCCCCCGACCGAAAGAATTTGCAACCCGCGTAGTATTCCAGAAACCCGCAGGCGTCGAAAGCGTCCGCAGGGGCGCGTGCGGCCTTCGCTCAAAACTCCAGCATCAATTTGCCGTGGATCTTCGACTCCGCCATCGCGGTGAACGCGCGGGGCAAATCCGCCAGACTCACGGTGTGCGTGATCATCGTCGCGGTCGTAAAACGGCCGGCGGCGAGTGCGGCCATCGCCGTCTCGACTTCCCCGGGCTCGATCCCCAGGCTGAAATAGATGTCGAGTTCGCGGTTCATGGCGGAGGCGGGTGGGAAGCCGTCGTCTTCCAGCGCGGCGCCCAGTACGGCGACCCGTCCTCCGCGCGGCGCGTAATTGATCGCTTGCGCGAGGGTGCCCTGCGCGCCGATACACTCGAAGACGACATCCGGCCCGCTCCCGCTAAGCCGCGCCATCTCGGCCGCCGGATTACGCATCCGCGGATCGACCGCGGCGTCCGCGCCCATCTTGAGCGCCAGATCCCGGCGCGGGAGCTGCACTTCCGCGACCACGATCGTGCGCGCGCCGGCAAAGCGCGCCCACAACACGGTCACCAGACCGACCGAGCCGGCGCCCATGATAAGGCAGGTCTCCCCGGCCTGGAAGCGCGACCGCCGCAAGCCATGCAGTCCGACCACCAGCGGCTCGACCGTCGCGCCGGACGTACAACTCATCCCGGGCGGCATCTTGAAGATGCTGCCGGGCCGGGTCTTCACGAACTCCGCAAAGGCGCCCGGAACCTCGCCAAAACCCATCGCCCGGCTGGCGAAGCAACGTACGCCGACACCCGCGCGGCACATCGCGCATTCGCCGCACGCGACGTAGGACATCGCGGCAACCGCGTCACCGAGGGCGAAATCGCTCACGCCGGCGCCGACCGCTTCGACCACCCCGGCGAACTCGTGACCCATGATCGTGCCGACGGGCATCTTGAGGGTTAGCGAGCCCGCGGCGTGAAGGTCGGACCCGCAAATCCCGCAAGCCTTGACCCGTACGATAACTTCACCCGGTCCGGCCACCGGCTCGGGCACGTGGGCAATTTCGAGTGCCGCGCCGGGGGCCTTGAAGACAGCCGCCCGCATCACTTTTTCAGATGCGGAAAGGCCGGCCGCCGCTTCTCCTTGACCGCCGCGACCCCTTCGGCAACGTCGGCGCTGAAAAACCCGAGCATCTCCATCGCGAGCGAGGCGTCGAAAGCCGGACCGAACATCTTGAGCCAGTTGTTCAACGCGCGCTTGGTAAAGCGCGCCGCCTGCTGTGGTCCGCGCGCCAGGGTGCTTGCCACGGCGAAGGCCTTGTCCATGAGCTGATCGTTGGGCACGCAGAGGCTGACCAGCCCGATCCGCTCGGCCTCCTTGCCGTCGATAAATTCCGCCGTCATCAGGTAGTACTTCGCCTTCGCCATCCCGCACAGCAGTGGCCAGATGATGACCGCATGGTCGCCGGCCGCGACCCCGAGCCGCAGATGGCCGTCGGTGATCCGCATGCTCTCCGCCGCAATCGAGATATCCGCCATAAACGCGACCGCGAGCCCCGCACCGACCGCCACGCCGTTGATCGCGGAGATGATCGGCTTGGTGCAATCGATCATGTTGTAGACGATGTCGCCGGCCTCGCGCATGGCCTGCGAGATGTTGGCGTGATTCGCCTTCATCTGCTCGATCATGTCGAGGTCGCCGCCCGCCGAGAACGCGCGCCCCTTGCCCGTGATAATCGCCACGTTGGTCTCGGGATCGGCGTCGATATCACGCCAGACCTGGCCCAACTCCCAATGGAGTCGGCCATTGGTGGCGTTGAGCACGTCGGGGCGGTTGATCGTGATCAGCAGGACACCGTCGGGATGACGTTCAAAGAGCAGAAATTGATATTCATCGTAACGCATGGTTCTTCCTCGCGTGAAAACGTCGCGCGGGCTGCGCGACTTGAGCTTTTCCTTAGCGCAGATGACCTGCGTGAGGAAGCCGTCGCGCAACCCGCGCAATTACCGTCAGGCAGGTTTCAGTTCGCGTAGACGTCCATCACGCGGCGCAGCAGCGCGAGTCCCTCGCTCTTCGACCGCTGGAAGGAGTTACGCCCGATAATCGAGCCGAAGCCGCCACCCTCACGGATCGCTTTGACTTCCGTCATGATATTTTCGTCGGCGACGCGCGCACCGCCGGAAAAGATCACGATGCGGCGGCCGTTGAAGCAGCTCTGCACCACGTGACGGACCCGTTCGGCCAGCGTTTCGCGCGGAATTTTGGTCGCTTCGTAGACTTTTTTCGCTTCGGCCTGCTCGAGGTGCGCGCTTGGCAGCTTGACCTTCACAACATTGGCGCCGAGTTGTGCCGCGATTTGGGCCGCGTAGGCTACGACGTCAAGGGCCGTCTCGCCCTCTTTGCTGATACCGCTGCCGCGCGGATACGACCACACGACTACGGCAAGGCCGCAGCTCTTGGCCTCCTCCGCAATTTCCTGCAGTTGCTGGTACATCTCGCGCCGCTCGGTCGACCCGGGATAGATCGTGAAGCCGACCGCCGCGCAGCCCAGGCGCAGGGCGTCGTTCACACTGCCGGTAACCGCGGAAATCGGATCACGCTCATCGAGCAGCACGTCGTGATTATTGAGCTTGAGAATCAGCGGAATCTCACCGGCGAATTCCGCCGCCCCGGCTTCGAGGAAACCCAGCGGCGCGGCGTAGGCGTTACAGCCGGCCTCGATCGCGAGCTCGAAATGATAGCGGGGATCGTAGCCGGCCGGATTCGGCGCAAAACTGCGCGCCGGTCCGTGCTCGAAGCCCTGATCGACCGGCAGGATGACCATCCGGCCGACGCCCGCCAAGCGGCCGTGATTCAGCATCCGGGCCAGATTCGCCAGCACGCCCGGGTTTTCGGCGCTGTAGTAACTCAGAATTTCTTTTACTCGTGCGGTAATCATCGAATTTAGCTCCTGGCGGTTCAGTGACCGTCCTCCATTCTTTTAATACTTGATATCGCTCCGATCATCGAGGCTGCCGAATGCGCGGCGCCGATCAAGCCAACATTCTCGTTCAGCGACACGCGCACCGGGATTTGCTCGAGCGTCGAGCGCATACGCCCCTTGTCGAGAAACGCGCGGATAAAGCCGCCCCCGCGCAGCGCCGGCAAAATCTTGGGTGCGATTCCACCACATACGTAAACGCCACCCAGGGCCAGATATTTGAGCGCCAGATTAGCCGCCTCCGCGCCATAGATCGCGGTGAATAGCATCAGCGCCCGTGCACAGTTGGGCTCCCTGCCCGTCACGCCGACCTCGCCGACCACCGCCGACGGGTCCTCCGTCCGCAACCGCGCGGCCAGCCAGTCTGGCTCCCGGCCCTGCGCCTGCGCGACGACGAATCGATAGATATTATGCAGCCCCGGACCCGAGGCCAACCGCTCGAAGCTGACGTGGTCGAACTCACGCGCGAGAAAACGCAACAGCGCCTCCTGCTCCTCGCCGCGCGGCGCAAAATCCGCGTGACCGCCCTCGCTCGCGACCGCCTGCCAGCCGTCGTGGATACGGACCATGCCTGCCTCACCCAGCCCGGTGCCGGCGGCGATAACCACCCTGTTGGCGGGATCCTGGCGGTCTCGCCCGGCCTGGAGGACCGCGGTTTCCGCGTCGGTGAGATAAAGCGTGCCCCAGGCGGTCGCTTCGAGATCGTTCAGGAGCCGTACCGGAGCCCCGTGCAGGACGGCGGAAAGCGACTGCTCACGAATCTCCCACGGGATGTTCACCGGGCGGCTGACGCCGGCGTAAACCGGCCCGGGAACCCCGCAACAGGCCGCGGCGACGCGGCTTTCACCACCAAGAAAATCCCTGATCACGGTCTCGAAGTTCGGATAGTCGCGCGTGGCATAGCGCCGATCAGCCAGCGGGCTCAGCGCGTCACCCGCGGCGTTGTAAAGCCCCAGATGAATCTTGGTGCCGCCGACGTCGCCGGCCAGAATCGTCGCCGCCATCACTCTGTCGTTACGGCGTGCGCCAGGCGCGGCCGTCCTTCGCGATCATCACCGCCGCTTCGGTGGGGCCCCACGAGCCCGCCGCATAGGGAAACGGCGCGGTCATCGAAGAGCCCCAGACGTCAAGGATATTCTCGATAAAACGCCAGGCCGCTTCGACCGTGTCGCGCCGCATGAAGAGCGTTTGATCGCCGGACATGATATCGCGCAGCAGGGTCTCGTAGGCTTCGGGCGACACGCTCGCGTTACGGAAATCGACCCGCACGGGCGCGAGCCGCAGCGGCGCGCCCGGCAGTTTCGAGACGATATTGAGCGACAGGCCCTCGTCGGGCTGAATCCGCATCGAGAGCACGTTTTGCGCAACCGGTGGCGCGGGCCGCGTGTTGTAGAGGATGCGTGGCACGCCCTTGAAGTAGATGGCGATCTCGCTCGCGCGCTTGGGCAGCCGCTTGCCGGTGCGCAGATAAAACGGGACCCCGGCCCAGCGCCAGTTCTCGATGTAGCACTTGAGCGCGACGAAGGTTTCGGTCATCGAATTGGCGGGAATATGCTCCTCGTCGCGATAACCCTTGACCTTCTCGCCCCTGATCAGCCCTTCCTCGTATTGGCCGCGCATTACGCCGCGCTCAACCTCAGCCGCATCGAACGGCCGCAGCGAACGGATCACGTCGAGCTTGGAGTCGCGCACCGCGTCGGGCTGAGTCGAGCGCGGCGGCTCCATCGCGATCATGCAGAGCACCTGCAGGATATGACTCTGCACCATGTCGCGCAGGGCGCCCGCCTGATCGTAATAGCCGGCGCGGCTGCCGACGCCTTCGTCTTCCGCGACGACGATCTGGATATGGTCGATAAAGCGCGCGGTCCAGATCGGTTCGAAGATCGCGTTCGCAAACCGCAGGACCATCAGATTCTCGACCGTCTCCTTACCGAGATAGTGGTCGATCCGGAAGATCTGGTCCTCGGAGAAATAACGGGCGAGCCGGTCGTTGATTTCGCTCGCGGTTTGCAGATCGCGGCCAATCGGCTTCTCGACCACCACGCGCGTGAATTTTCCATTGCTGGCGCCCGGCGTGATCAGCCCGGCGGTGCTCATCGCCGTCGAGCAGGCGTCGATAAATTGCGGCGGGATAGCGAAGTAAAAGGCGTGATTCCCGCCGGTCCCCAGGTCGCGATCGAGCTGCGCGAGCCGTTCTTTCAGCTTTTGGTAGTCGGCCGGCTCGTCGAAGCTGCCCGAGACAAAATGGAGCAGCGGCGCGAAGCTATTCCAGCCTTGCTCGGTGAGCGGCTGGCGGGAGAAATGCTCGATCCCGTCGCGCGCGAATTTCCGGTACCCTTCGTCGTCGAGCTTTTCCATCGAGAAAGCCACGATCGCGAAGCGCTCCGGTAATCCCTGGTCGAGCGCGAGGTTGTAGAGCGCGGGCAAGAGTTTCTTGTGACTCAAGTCACCGGCGCCGCCGAATATAACCAATACACAGGCGTCATCGCGGGTCGTCCGTAACAAGGCCGGAGGTGAAATATGCGGCGCCGCTGAATCCCCGGGCGGCTGACGCTTAAGTTCTGCCATAACAATAGGCTATTGCATGGACGCAACTGGCGAAAGCGGGCCCGGATGGAGTTAACGCACCCGTATCGTGTCCTGCTCGAGCAGCGTGTGCAGGTCGTCGCGTTTGAAAATCTCCGCGACGGCGCGGGTCAGCGCCACCGACAAATCTTCGCCCGGCTGATCGTAGATTTCCGCCTCCTCACCGAAGCCGACGCCGTTGACCGGCGCCGGCGGGTCGGTGTAAATGGCCGAAACCTGACCTTGCCAAAACGCCACGTCGAAGGGTGGTTTGTAGATCGCCGCCTCCAGCGTAACCACGGCCGCCGCATGCCATGACGGACCATCCGGCCCTTCGGCGCCGCGGCTCTTCGTCACCCAGCAGCGCAGGACCCTGGACGCGATGACATAGTCGGCGTTGCGCGCGGCCAGTTCCTGCTTAAGCGGTAATGACACGGTCGTCGCCGTCATCCCGGCCTCGGTGGCCGCGTGAGCGATAGCGTCCTGCACCAGTGCTTCGAGCGCCGGGCCATAGAGCCGCTGCAAGACTTTACCCTGCTGATCGAGCACCATCCCCACCGCCGGATGGCCCTCACTGGGTGCATGATCCGCACCGCCCGCATCTTTGAAATCGCGATTATCCGTCGCGGCGATCACGACCGCACGACGCTTGGGATAGGTATTCTCGTAGCCCTTTACCTGAAACGGGTAGTACTGGACTGTCTGGATCGAAGTTCCTGTCGGAGCGCTCTCCTCCTGACTCGTAGCGCATCCAGCCAGCCCGACGAGCAGGCCGCAGGCCGTAATCGCGCCGATCCAGCGGGACACGCCGCGGTCAGCCCTGCGCTGTCTGGGTGCGCTCACGAAAGAGAAACAGGGTGCCGCCCACTTCGATCCGGTCGCCACTCTTGAGCGCCTGTCGGCCACTGACCGGCTGGCGATTGACCAGGACTTGACCACCGCCCGAGCAACTGACGAAAAAGTTCTTGCCCTCGTTCCGCACGATCGCGTGCTGAGCGAGCACGTTCTGATCGCCGAACAGGCCAATATCGCTCTCCTCGGCCCGTCCGATCGTCGTCACCGTTTTGCTGAGGGGATATTCACGTCCCTCACGGGCATTGCGGCTCTGGCTCCGCACGACCATCAGCCAGCCCCGCTTGAGCAACTCGCCGACCAGTCCGATGAAAAACCCGATGAGGGCGCCCAGGATGATGATCGCGATCGCGCGGCCGAAGGCTTGGGGGAATTCGACCGTCAAGGTCTGGTAGAAAAGTCCCCCGATCGCGCCGCCGATCAGCCCGCCGATCGCGCCGTTGCGCCGCCGCGCGTTCGAGCGGGTCGCCCCGCCCACCCCCAGGCCGACGAGCAGGCCCAGAATGGCCCAGCCGAGGATTCGTCCGACCAGCCCCGGCAGTACGCCAAACGTCAACTCCGCGACCAGCAACCCGACCACGCCACCGATCCCGCCGATAACCACGCCGGACTGGGCGCCACGCACGGCTTGCCGCCATTGGCCGACGCTCAAGGCCTCGATCGAGGCCAGGAACCCCGCGATGAACAGCCCGACCATCGCACCCAAGAGCAGATCGCGAAGATAGACGTTTTGCACGCCCATGAACGGCTCGGCCGCGCCCCACGCGCCAAAGCCGCCCAACGCGCCGGCGGCGGCGTAAAAGAGGAGCTTTTCGCGCGAGACGTTAATCGCCATAGGTTCCGACTTGAGAAGTTTCGCCCTTGTCGGCACGCCGGTCAAACCCCGAGCCGGCGCCTGCTCCGGTGAGATTGTTTTAAGTAAGAAAGACCTCGCGCACCAGGTTGGTGTCATTGTATTCGCGGCCCTCCGCGATCAGATCACCCTCGAAGCGCAGATAAAACGCATAGCGCTGATGGTAGCGGCGCCCCTTGACCGCGATCGTATCGGCCTCGGCCAACACCATCACGTGCGGACCCTCGCTGGTCATCGTGCCGAGCCGGAGTTTGAGCCCCTCCGGAAAAAGCCGCTTGAGCGTCGCGCTCTCGGTCGCGGCGAAGTTCTGGCGGCCGCGCACGGGCGGGAATTCCTTCAGGCCCGACATTATCTCGAAGGTGAAATGCTCGGTGATAAGCTCGGCGAAGACCGCCGGGTCCGCATCATTGAAATTTTCGAGAAAGCGCCGCGCCCGGGCCTTCTGTTCATCCTGCGTCATACTTGCTCCCCCAAAAGAATGCTCGATACCCAGCCTCAGTTGGACGTCGCCGTCCAGTTACCATGCGCGCCCGAAGGCGTAGCGTCAAAGGTGCCGTTGAACGTGTCGCCGTTTTGCGCTCCCTCGAAGTCAAACGTGTTGGCGCCATAGGCCACCTCGAATTGCAAATGATCGCCGCGGACAAACCCCTGAATCCGTGCGGTGCCGTAACCCGCCAGGCCAACCCGCATCTCGCCGTCAAGAAAACCGTTGGCTTGAGGCCGCAAGCGAAGTTCGAGGGGCGTATTGCCGAAACCGCCGATGCCGCTAATCGTCCCGGTCGCCAGCGTCGGCATATCGGGGCCGCCTCCGCCATAGCTGCTGCCGGTGCCAGCGCCGCCGCTATAGCCACCTCCGCCCCCGCTGTAGCCGCCACCGCCATAGGGCGATCCGGCGTCGGCCACCACCTTGAACTTACGCTCGGCGAACTGTTGCCCGTTCAGATAAAAATTGACCGTGTAGGTCCCGGGCACGAACGCACCACCTGCGGCGTTGCCGACGCGCCCGCTGAAGACCGCGCGCGACTGCCCCGGCTGGACGGTCTGCACATTGTCAACGCTGCCGAGCGTCGCCCCGTCCGGACCGATATACGCGGCGTCGACGCTGTACTGATTGACGTCGAGCCCGAAGAGCCTGTTCTGAAACACGGTCCGCCAGCCGACGTACAGGACCTTCGAGACGCTGAACGTGCTCGTCGGGGCGGAAAGGGCCGTGCCGTCCTTGGTGCTGTTGATGAACTCGATACTTTCAAGCGCCAGCGGCCGGCGCTTGCGCTCCTCGACCATCGCGAGCCGCCGCGCGTCCTCCTGATGCTTCGCCTCTTCACTCCGCGCCGCCACCGCGGCGGCATCGGCCTCCGCCTTGGCCCGCAGCGTCGCCATCTTCGCCGCTGCGTCCTCAGTCACTGCGAAAGCCGACTGCCCGATTAACTGGTCATCCTTGTAAAGCGCGATCCGGTAGTTCCCCGCCTTGATGCCGTTGTCGTCGGGAATCATCGCGACGCCGCTGAAATCCACCGCCGTCTCGTTCGGGCCGATGAAACGCTCATCCTTGCTCGAAGCGATCTGGGTACCGGCGGGATCGTAAAAACGCGCCTCGACCGGACCGTTCAGGCTTTCGCCGAGCTTCGCCAGCGAATTGTCGAAGGAGGCCTGCCATTTGAGATAGCGATTCGTCGTTAGTTCAAGATCGGTGAAGCTGGCTTGGGGCGGGCCGAGCGGCGAACCCTCGCGCGTGGCGAGGGCGAGCGTCATCCGTTCAAACTGCAAAGGATGTTTTTCCGCGGCGGCGACCAGTTCCGCGTGTTTCCACGGCAATTGATCAATCAACGGCTCGACGCCAAGCCGGGCCTGCAATTGCGGATCCTGATAGATGTAGGTGGCGCCAAAGGCAAGGCCCCCGAGCACGAGCGACAACGCGGCCAGCGTGATTATCCGGCGGCGCCGGTTGACCGGCCGCCGCCGGCGCGGAATTACCAGCGGCTCCAGCTCCGCGGCGGCCTCGGGCGGAAGCGTGAGACCGGCCGTACCGCTTTGCGAATTCACCGCCGCGCCACCGGCACCCTCAAGGCCGCGCCCGTAGAGCAGCATGTCGCGGAACTCACTGATCGTCGTGGGCCGCCCGGCCATCTCGTAGGCCAGCGCCCGATCAATCGCGCCAGCCAGATTGCGTGAGACATCAGGGCGCAGCTCGCGCACCGGCGGAAAGCTGAAGGGCGGAAACTTCTCCGGGTCGCGCCCCGTCAGCACATAGTGCAGGGTCGCGCCGAGCGAGTAGATATCGCTGCGCGGATCGGCGATACCCTGGTACTGCTCGGGCGGCGCGAAACCGAGCGTCCCGATCATCGTACCTTTGCGCTGCGCCTTGAACAGCCGCGCGATCCCGAAGTCGACCAGCACCGCGCGTCCCGCCGCCGTCAGCATCACGTTCGACGGCTTCATGTCGCGATAGATGAGCGGCGGACTGAGGCCATGCAGATAGCTCAACACCTCGCTCAGTTGACGGGCGACGTCGATCACCAGTCCTTCGGGCAGCGGTCCGCCCCGCACCGCCAGCTCTTCTTCGAGATTGCGCCCCGCGACGTACTCCATCACCAGGTAGTGGCGATTCTGATCATCGAAACGGTCGCTGATCGCGGGGATCGCGGGATGCTTCAGTTGGGCGAGGGTGTCGGCCTCCTGCGCGAAATATTGATTGGCCTCGATCCGCTGTTGCGGATCGATGAAATGATCGACCATCTCCTTGATCGCGCACGGGCGGTTCGAGAGGCGCTGATCGTGGGCAAGGTAGACCATCCCCATTCCGCCGCCGCCGAGCAGGCGTTCGATCGCATAGCGATGCTGGAGGACGGTGCCGGGGGCGAGCGGTCCGGGCAAGGGCCCCGAGCTGTCACCGTTCGTCTGCGGTTTGGGCGTATCGGCCATCTTCAATTAGCAAATATAACCACTACCGATATGTTATCAGTTCCACCTCCCGCATTGGCGGCTACCACGAGTTCGCGTGCCGCCGCGCCGGGCTCCCGATGACGGCGGAGGATTTCCGCGATCGCCGCGTCGGTGACATGCGCCGTCAGTCCGTCACTGCAGAGCATCAGCCGGTCACCGCGTTTGAGGCGCGTCACCACGGTCTCCGCCCCCGCTGGACCATGGGGTCGCGCTCCCAGCGAGCGCGTAATCACGTTCTTGTGCTCGTGATGGCGCGCCTCCTCGGCCGAAATCTGCCCGATCTCGATCAGGCGCTGCACTAGCGAATGGTCCTTGCTGATCTGCCGCAAGCCGCTCTCCTGGCACAGGTAGGCCCGGCTGTCACCAACCCACGCGATCGCGACGTCGGGCGGAACGAGCAAGGCGCCAACGGCGGTTGAACCCATGCCCCGCGCTTCGGGATGGGCTGCCGCGTAGTCGAGGACCTGGCGATTCGCCGTTTCCAGCGCGTCCCGCAGGAGGGGGGCGAGCGCGCCGCCGGCGAGGGCGCCGAAGCGCGGCTCGACGTGTTCGCGAATCGCGCCGACCGCGATCGCGCTGGCTATTTCACCGGCCTCCGCCCCGCCCATGCCGTCGGCGATCACATAGAGAAACCCGTTGCCGGAATCAATCTGCGAATCACGCCAGTATTCGACCATCATCACGGCGTCTTCGTTCAGCTCACGCACCATCCCGACGTCGGTCAGCCCCGCCGCCTGGATACGGACACTGCCGGCGAGCCGGAGCAGCTCCTGCTTGAAGGCCTCGACCGTGGTCCAGCGCGCCCCGGGGTCGAAGAGCAGCGCACGCCTGACCGCCTGCTCGAGGGCCGGCGTAACGACGTGGGGAGGATAAAAGCGGATCGATCCGGCCTCCTCGCGCCAGCTTTCCGCCTCGAGCCGTTCACCCGTCAGGCAGGTGTAGAGCAACGCCCCGATCGCGAAAATATCCGCGCGCTTGTCAGCCTGCTTCGCCCGATAGATCTCGGGCGCGGTGTAACCGTCGTTGAAAACCGGCTCGCTCTGCAACTCGTTGTCGTTGGTCACGTAATCGAGGCCGGTCAGCCGGACGCGGCCGTCCGGACCGAGCGCGACGGAGGCGGGACAGATATCGTTGACCCGTAAGCCGCGGCGATGGACGAACGCCACGGCCTGGCAGAGCTGGAGCGCAATCCCCAGCGCCTCGCTCTCCTCCATCCTGATCCCGCCCGCGCGATTGGCGAGCGGGGTCAGGCGTTCCTCGCGATAGGCGAGGTAGACCCGTCCGTTTTCCGCAAAGCCGTCGACCGCGCGCTGCAGGGCCGGATGGTTCAGGGTCAGCGAAAGAGCCTGCACGCGGCCGAAGACCTCGCCGAGATCTTCATTGGGACCTTGGTTGCCGGGACCTGCGGAGTCTTTGTCGGCGTCCTCGGGCGTTGGAGCTTCAACGTTGACTGCCGCCGCCGGTTCGAGCAAAGCCGCCGCGGACATACCGGGTTCGGTCGAGCCCGGTTCGGTCAGCATGACCTCCGTCGCGATCGCGGCGTCGGCCGCGTCCATCGGCAAGACCGCGGCTGACACGGGATCGGCCTCGGCTGCGGCGGGGGCCGACGCGGATTCGGCAGTGATCGCGGGTGCGTTGGCGCCGTTGGCGGTCCCATTTCGCTCACGGAGCTTGAGATCGGCGGTCTTGGCCTGCGGTCCCGCGGGATCGGGTTTGAGCTCCAGAGGTGGCGATGCGCCGTTTTCGGCCTGATCGTCGGGGGCGACAGCCGGGCCGAGCGGGCCGACCTGCTCGCGCAACTCGAAAACGCCGCCGTCGCCTGCGCGCTCCGCCCGATAACGATTTTCGCGCGAAGACTGGCGGATTAGCGCCGTGATCCTGTAACCGTGCGCGAGCGTCGTGCCGGGTTCGAGCGGCGTGATCGGCGCGACGGCCGGTCGTTGCACCGCCGCCGTCAGGCCCTGGCCGCACCGATCACAGAATTTCGCTTCGTCGCCGGCCTGCTGGCCACATTCCGGGCAGGTAATCATCGCCGTCAGCCCTTCCTGAACTCGAGCTTGGCGCCGCCAAGCACCACTTCGTCGTGATCGCGCAGCTTGTAGAGCTGATCGCGGCCAAGCCGCCCACGTCCGGCGACGTAGGTGCCGTTGAGACTCCCCAGATCCCGGATGAAATATTCCGTCCCCTGCTTGATTATTTCGGCGTGGCGATGCGAGACGCGCTCCGCACCGCGGCGCAACCCGGACAAGTCGATATCGATTCCGCTCGCGCCCGCTTCGACTCTTCCAATCACGATCCGCGCGCCCGTCAGCCCAAAGCGCGCCCCGTCGCTCGCCGCGATCAACCACGCCGACGCGACCGGCTCCGACGGTTTGGCGCCGTTGCGCACTGCGCCATTTCTGGCGGATCCGCCGGGACGGGGCTTGAGTTCGTCCGCAACCGTGGGCGGGGCGCTCGCCTTGACGGTCGGGGTGGGTGCTGGTGGCGCAACGCGCGCGGGGCTTCGCACCGGGGTCGCCGCAGATTTCACCGTAGGGCTGGGCACCGCCGCTCCAACCGGCTTGGAGGCACCCGCGGATGACACGTTGCGCTTGAGCCCCAGGTCGCGGGTCTTCGCGGTCGGGGAAGTCGTAGCCTGCGGGGAAACGGTAGGCTGAGAGGAGACCGCCGGCTGCGCGGGGGTGGGCCGCGCGATGATCCCGAGGCCGGGCCGGGTCTTGGCGTGCGCGTCGGGATGCGTCACCGGCGGCGTCAGCGCTCGCGGCACCGCCTGAGGAGGCGCGGGTCGATTGAGCACAATCGTCGCCATCTGCCCCATGGCCTTGCCGATCACGTTGCCGCCACCTGGCGCCGACGGCGCATCCCCATATGAACTACCGAGGGGCTCCAGCTTGGGTAACAGGTCAGCCATCGCGCGCGCGGACGCGGGGCGCTTGTCGAGCTCCTTGTCGAGCGCACTCATGACGACTCGCTCGGTGGCGACCGAAACGTCGGGGGCGAGCTGACGCAAAGGCGGAAAACTGAACGGCGGCTCGAGTTGGGGGTCGCGACCGGTCAACAGATGGTGCATCGTGGCGGCCAACGCATAGAGGTCCGAACGCGGTTCGAGCTTGCCCAGATACTGCTCGGGAGGCGCATAGCCGACCGAGCCGATCTGCGTGCCCCGTCCGCCGGGCGGCAGAAAGCGCGCGATCCCGAAATCGATCAGCATCGCCCGCCCCTCGCGATCGATCATGATATTGCCAGGTTTGAGGTCACGATAGACCAGGGGTGGCTTCTGGCTATGCAGGAAATGCAAAACGTCGAGGATCTGCCGGGCCCATTCGACTACCTGACGCTCCGGCAGCCGCGCGCCCGCGCCCTGGGCGTCGAGCCGATGCTGCAGGTCACTCCCCGAAACATACTCCATCACCAGGTAGTGACGGCCGCGCTCGGCAAAAAAATCGATCACCTGCGGGATATGCGGATGCGACAGGCTGGCCAGAACTTTGGCCTCGCGGTTGAAGTCCTCGATCGCCTTCTGCTCCTGGATTCCTTCGCCCAGGACCATCTCTTTCGCCGCTACCGGACGATTGGCGAGCCGCGTGTCGTTGGCCAGATAGACCCGTCCCATCCCGCCCTGGCCCAGCACCTTCTTGATGCGATAACGGCCGTCGAGCAGGTGGGCGACGGGAAGCGGCTCACCTGGATTCATGGCAACTGACTACCGGCCCCCGACCAACCGTCAAGGGATTGCCCGCTGGTGGGATTGCTCGCTTTTGCCCGCAATCCCGCCCAACCATTTCAGGAAATCGGGCTGACGGTTAACTTCAGAAAGGTTTTCCCGATAATTACTTCATCGCCGTGCTTGAGCTCAGCCGGATTACCGGGCTGCAGCCGGGGCTGACGGTTCACGTAAGTGCCGTTCAAACTGCCGATATCTTCGACCGTGATCTTGCCCCCTTCGATCCGGATCAAAGCGTGCTTGCGCGAGACCTTGGCTTCCGGATCGTCGGCGTCGAGATCGACTTCGGGAAACGATCCGGTGTCGGGATCCCAGCGGCCAATCAGATTGTTGCCGGCTTCGAGCTCGAACTCCTGACCGCGCCGTCCACCGCGAATGATCGCGAGCTTCGCCTTGAAGGGCGCGCCCGCCGGGCTGACCGGCGGCGGAGCCGGAACCGCCGGGGCCGGCGCCGTGAGCTCACCGGTCGGGGCGGTCGAAGCCGCCGGGGCTTCGGCAGGAGCGCTTTCGGCCGCTGCCGCCGCGGCCGGCGCAGCTTCAGCGGCCGGCGCAGCCTCAACCGCCGACGCGGCTTCGACCGCCGGCGCGGCACTGGGCGGGGACGGAACTTCGTGAGGAGCCGCGGCTGGCTCCGCCGGCGGCGCCGGAGAGGCCGCGAGCTTCGCCCCGCAGCCGTCGCAATAGTCGAGACCGTCCATGTTCTCGTAGCCGCATTCGCCGCATTTGATCATAGTTTCCTACGCACCTCGTCCACCTGCCTCATTAGGCTCGTAATCTTTCGCGCAACCGCCGCCGGGCATTCAATCGCCGTCACAATGCCGGTACCCGGCGCCCTCTTCTGGCTTCGCCAGCGTTAATCCTCTTTCTGCAAATTCTTCAACGCTTCCGGGTCGAGCATCTGGGTCTTGCGCACGACCGCCTGCGCCTGCAGCAACGTGGTCTTGGCGGCTTTGGTCTGCAGCGTCTGGGTTTTTTTGACCTGATCGATCAAACCCGCGAGCGCCTGCGTCGCCTTGATATTGCCCAATCGTTGCGTGCCCTGGATAGCGTTGCCGAGCAGCCGGGTCGCGCGATCGACGTTACCGAGCTTCAATTCCTCTTCGGCCTTGGCCTGCAACTTCGCGATCGAGACCTGATCCACCAGATTCATCACGCGCCCGTTACGCTTGCTCGTCAGTGCGCGATCGAGCGTGTATTCAATCGCCACGTCGACCGGCGCCGCCCCTTCGCCGCCACCCGGAATCTCGTAGCGGAAGGCCGACTGCGCGATCCGCACCGGGCCCGGCTTGCGCGGCGGCAACACCAGGGTCAGCAGCACCGAGCCGGGCACGCCGGATTCGAGATCGCCGATTTCGTAGGTAACCTTGCGCTCCTCGAGCAACGGCGCGCCGAGCCCGTAAATCTCCGGACTGGCGCGGAACGCCTCGCGAATCTGGACACCCTGCGCGAGCGTCAAATCGATCTTGCCGTTGCGCAGGCTGACCGCCCGCAGCCCTTCGAGCTCGTCCTCGAAGATCCCGGGAATCTCCGCGGCGTCGCCGATAAAGTGATACTTGCCGTGCGAGTCCTGCGCGATCCGCATCAGCAGTTTTTCATTGAATTCAACCCCGACCCCCATCGCCGAGAACGACATCTGATCGCGATTCTGGTTGGCGAGATCGAGACAGGCGGTCTCTTCGTAGGTCTGCCCGTCGGTCAGCACCAGCACGCGATTCAGCCGGTTAGGGGCGAGATTCTTCTTCACCTCGTCGATCGCCGCCCGCATCCCGAGGGCCATCTGCGTACCGCCGCCGATCTCGAGCATATCGATCTCGTCGAGCGCGCGGCGGACCGCCGCCTTGTCGTGAATCTGGTCGGGCTGGACAATCACGCGAGCCGAATCGGCGAAGGCGACCACGGCGATCTTGTCGTCGGGCGCGGCGTTCTCCGCGAGAAATTTCACCGCCTCGGTGACGAATTCGAGCCGCCGCTCGTCGTACATCGAGCCCGACCGGTCGAGCACGACCCCAAGGTTGAGCGGCAGGCGTGCGCCCGCCGCCACTCCCCCGCCGCCGGCGACCGCCTCGAGCAGCACGTAGAGCACAAAGTTTTCCGCGCTCGACAGGACATAGTCGCTGCTCGCTAGCGCGCTGAAGGTTACGGGCGCTGCCATTTATGGTTCTCCACGTGTCGATTCTAAGTGCAAGAAATGCATCATGGCAACCCGGCCAGCTTCGAGCAATTCATCTCCCGATCGCGGTATTTGCGCCTGCGCCCCGCCGACGGTCCATGCCGACAGACAATGACGCAGGGTTTTAGACGCCGCGGGCCTCAATTTTATTTCACCAGGTGCATAATTTTCTTTACAACCGGGCCCGTATTCGAGCGCCGCAGTTTTGCCACTCGGCTACGGCAACCCGCCATAGCGTCGTTTTTCCTTGATCAGGCACTGCTTTTCGCAGCGTTGCGCTCCTGTTTGCAGATGGCACCATCGTTGCTCAAGAAAAACACCTGAACCTTGTATGCTTGGCTCAGGGGGCGGCTCAGGGTCGAGGTTATCGAGGATGAACGGTGCGACACAGGTGATCAATCTGGCGGCAGGCTATCTGGCGCCTGAGCTTCGCGGCCGCCGTGTGCGCAGCTTCACGGACCTCGTTGCACTCCTGGACGGCCTCTTCAGCCTGCTGCGTCAAGCCTCTGGCAGCGCCGTCTTCGCCATTTTGAGCGACGTTGACGCCCGCCTCGACGATTTGCGTAACCGCCTCGGCGCGAAAGCCTGGAAAACGGTCGTCGCGCGGATTCGCGAGCATCCCTTTATGTGCCTGATCGAGCAGGACCCGCTGACCGCGCGCAGTCTCCTGCGGCCGCGCGGCCATACGCCGGACGCGATCACCCTCGACCTGCTGTATCGTGAGTCGAGCGCCTGGCCGTTACCCCCCGACACGACGCGGCTGGGGATGCAAATCTATGGTTATGCGTCGTTGTGCGCGACCGCCGGGGCGCTCCGTACGCGCCGCGACCTGATCGCCCAGGCAATCGATCGCGTGGCCGAGCAAGTGGACGGCCCCGCGATCCTCGCGCTCGAGTGTGGTCATCTGCGCGAGGCCCGTATGAGCCGGGCTTTCCGCGAGGGTCGGCTCGGACGGCTGGTCGCGCTGGATCGGGAAACTGAGGCGATCGCGACGGTGACCGCGGAAGTGGCCGACCCGGCGCTGACGGCGCGGCAAGTCCCGTGATATGCGATCCTGCACGATGGAGTCGGCCAACTCGGCCGTTTCGATTTTATTTACACCGCCAGCCTTGCCGAGCGGCTCAGCGAGGCGGACGCGCGCCGGACCCTGGCGGCGGCGTTCGCGATGCTGAATCCGGGCGGCAAGCTCTTGATTGGTAATCTCGCGCCCCAGGCGCAAGCGGCAGCCTGGTTTGAAACGTTTATGGACTGGTGGCCACAATATCGGGATCAAGCGCGCCTCGAGAGCTTGATCAGCGGACTCCCGCGCGAAGCGATCGCTGGCTGGCACGTCTTTGCCGACCCGACTAAAAACGTGAATTTGCTCGAAATCACTCGTGTTTGACGGTTCCTCCCTGCGTGGTCGCCGGGCGCTCCCCCCGCTCGGCGACCCTCTTCCTTTAAGCGCGATTCGATAACGTGCTCGACTTTCCGCCATGCCAAGTTTGTGGCCGGCTTCGCCAGTCGCCCTTTGCTCGATTGCGCGACCGGGATAAATGAAGTAGATCGGTTTCGGGTCGTTTGAGAGCAGCTTAGCCCAGTAGACACGCATAGCCCCGCCCTGTCGATTGGTGACCACGGGGTGGCTTGCAGTCGCACTCGCAGAGGAGTTACGCTGGGCTTAGGCATATGCGAGCGTGGAACGACGACGCCGAAACCATGTTACCTCATCTATGAGTAACCCACGCGGAGCCGCCGGAATTACGGAAACCGCCACGTCCTACTTCACTCAAACAACCAGCTTGCAACCTTGGCTCGACGTACTGTGCCAACGGGCAGGATAAATTTCTGTCGATGTTCACCCTTGATCAAAATTATTTGAGAAGTCTGGTCGAAAGCTCGCCCGACATCGTGATCGCGGTCGATCGCGATGGGACGGTGATCTACTATAACGACGGCGCCCGCAAGAATCTTCATTACACCTCGCAGGAGATGATTGGGCAAAAAGTTACTCGCATCTATCCGTCGCTGGAGGAAGCGCGGCGGGTGATGACGGCGATGCGTGAATCGTCGGATAGCGGACGGATCGCGAACTTCGAGACCGTGCTCTGCGACAACGACAATCACCAGATTCCCGTCGCCATCTCGGGTTCGATTATCTATGACGAGAACGGCGCCGAAGTCGGCTCAATCGGCTTTGCGCGCGATATCCGCCAGATGCGCCAGCGCGAACAGCTCGCGACTGCGGGCGAAATCGCGGTCAGCCTCGCGCACGAGATCAACAATCCGCTGGAAGCGATCACCAATAATCTCGACCTCCTGACCCGCTGTGTCGAGACTCATCTGACCCCGGCCGAGGTCGTCACCGAGAGCGAACGGCTCGATTCGATCCGCTGCGGTATCGAACGCGTGCAGGCGATCGTCCGGCGGCTCGACGAGATGACTCGCAAGGGCGTCTATGAAACCCGGGATTACCTGCAAGGGCGCAAAATGGCGGATTTGGCGCCACGCGAAAATGGCAACGCCAAGCCCGCGAATGGTCATCATGACGCCGCCGCACGTGGCGAATGGCCGCTCACCGGGATGTCGATCCTCGTTCTCGACGACGACCTTACCGTGCTGACTTCGCTCGCTGACGTATTGCGGGCCGAGCGCTGTGTGGTCCATACCGCGCCGCGTCCCAGTGCCGCGCTGGGTATCCTGCGCAATGTCAAAATCGACGCGGTCATCTCCGACGTCGTGATGCCCGAGATGGACGGTTACGAGTTTTACATGGCGGTCAAGGAAGAGTTGCCGAAACTCCCGGTCATATTGATGACCGCCTATTATTACGACAAAGACCACATCATCAAGCGCAGCCGGGTGGAAGGTCTGAAGGGTGCGCTCTTCAAGAAACCGGTCAACCCCGCCAAGCTGCGCGAGTTGCTCGTGCAGATTCGCAGCAAGCAAATTGCCGAAAGCCGGCCGCACGCGGCTGCCGTCTGAGCGGGCGTCAGCGTCGAGACTCCGACGGCTCAGGGCGTAACGGCGATATATTCTGGTCCGCTACCGCTGTTCGCCGGATTTTCGGTGTTGAAGGAGTTGATCGCGGTCAGCGCCCCCGTCGAAGCGATCGTCAAAGTTGACACCATTCCATTGCCATTGTTAGTCACGAAGAGCGTGGTCGAGGAATTATCGACCGCAAGCCCCGTCGGCAGGTTAAAGCCCGGGGTCGTCGCGAACAGCGCGAGAACCCCCGTTGCCGTATTCAACGAGAAAGTCGTCACCAAGTCCTGGGAAGGATTCGCCACATAGAGAAAGGTGCCGCCCGAGGTAGTCGCCAGGGCCATGCCCGCCGCGGCTCCGCCCGTCGGGATTGTAACGACGGGCGAAAGCGCCGAGCCCACCACCTGAAACACCGAGACCACGCCGCTGACCGTGTCGGCGACAAACACCCAGGTCGACCCGTTCGAGACGCTATCGATCGCCATCTGGCCGGGGTTTGATCCGCCGGTCGCGGCACTGCTCGTGAACGACAGCGCGCCACCGCTCGCGATCGTAAACGTCAGGACGAGCCCCAGGCCGCCGCTCGGATCCGTGACGTAGAGGAACGACGAGCTGCTCACCACTGCGCTGACCGGAGTGGTCAGTCCGGTCACGATCGCGGATGGGGCGTTGGCGGTCAACACGCCGCTCGCCGAGTTAATCAGGTATTCGGAGATCGACCCCCCGAGGTTGATCGCATAGGCGAACGAGCCGTTCGACGTCACAGCAACCTGCTGTGGCTGGGGGCCGGCGGCGATCGTGTCGAGTGCGCTCAGATTGCCAGTCGAAGTGACGGTGAACTGATGGATCAGGTTGTCGGCGGGGTTGGCGACATAAAGCGCGACGGGCGCAGACGAGTTGGGCGGCGTGAGCACAAGCCCGAGCGGCCCGTCAGCCGCGCCCGCCGCGATTGTCGCCGGGCTGCTCAACGTGCCGTTGCTGTTGGCCAGCGCGGAGAGTTCGCGGTCGACAAAATTCGTTACGTAAACCGATCGTGCGGTTCCCGAACCGCCGCCCCCCGAACTCGAACTCGAGGAGCTCCCCGAAAAAATCCCGTGCCCGCAGGCGCCCGCGCCTATCGCGATTAGCGCGAGCGCCGCGATAGTGCGTAAACGATGCACGCGCCGCCGCCTGCCGAAGTTGTTCATGAACATTCCTCTTCCGCTCGCCCGTCGTGAGCGATCACTAAAGCTGATCCGCCCGGCAGCATCAATCAGCTTTCCCGTCATGCGACTGGCCGCGCTTGACAACCCGCGGCCGGGCGTGGCCTGCTCACCGCATCCAGACTGCACGCAAAGGATGCCGGTCGCGTCGGCGTAACGCGCCTAAGGACCCGACAGGAGATCATCAGATGGCCAAAATCGATTTCAACAAAATTCCCAAATTCGCCCAGTTGCCGGTCCGCCAGGGTGCGCCCGCCGATTCGAACTGGGGTGTGTTCGGCGATGACGACGAAGTTGGCTGCGTCAATTTTCTCACCGACGACGGCGTGATCGCGGCGGCGCAACTGGTGCGCAAGGGCAAGGTCTTCCGGCTCGATACGCCGATCAACTACGCTTCGCCGCCGCTCTTCGATCGCGAACCGGTCAAGCACACCAAGAAGAGCTTCGAGAGCTACGGGCTGCTCGGTTTCGACGATCTGCTCGACAGCTACAACACCCAGGAGGGCAGCCAATGGGACGGGCTGGGGCACGTCGGCAATCAGCGCGCACAGGCCTTCTATAACGGCGCCACCGAGGACCAGATCAAACGCAGCAACAAGCTCGGGATCCACCATTGGGCTGACCGCTTCGTCGGCCGTGGTGTACTGATAGACGCCTTTCGCTACCGCGAGGAGGCGGGCCGCCCGGTGAATCCGCTCGCGAGCGAGACGTACACGCTCGACGATCTGAAGAGCGCATTGAAAGCACAAAAGACCGAACTCAAACCGGGCTCGATTCTGCTGGTCCGCACCGGCTGGATGGGGGCCTATCTGAAGTCCACCCCCGAGGCGAAGCGCGCGATGGCGCCGCTCAACAAGCTCAAGGCCTGCGGCGTCGACGCGAGCCGCGAGATGGTCGCCTGGATGTGGGATAACTGCGTCGCCGCGATCGGCACCGACTGTCCCGCCGTCGAGCCGTGGCCGTGGGACTTCAAGGACGACGGCGCCCTGCATTACCGCACGCTCTCGCTGCTGGGATTACCGCTCGGCGAGCAGTTCGTCCTCGACAAGCTGGCGGCCGACTGCGCCGACGACCAGCGTTACGAATTCATGCTGGTCTCAGTGCCGCTCCATCTCAACGGCGGCATCGCGTCGCCGCCCAACGCGGTCGCGATCAAGTAAGGGGCCTCCTGGTGGTGCAGGAGGGCAACGACGTTATCGCATACTGCACTTGGCCGCACGAAGCGAGCAGCGTCCGTGCGGCGCGCCTGCTCAAATCCGCCGGAGTCGCCAAGGCCAGTGCGTTGCGCGGTGGTCTTGCGGGCTGGCGCGCCGCCGGCTATCCGGTCGACCTGGATGATGAGCTGTAACTGTCTACGCCTTTGGCGGATTCCACGGGCCTACCCCTTCAAAATATTCGGGCGTGATGCGCGTGATATATCCGGGACGATCGCGATAGGCCGGCGGCGGAAACTCGGCCTCGGGCCCGAGATAGACGCGCGCCAGGCGCTGCAGAAGGGCGGGGGCGCCGCCCTCGGTCACTCGTGCGCGGCCCCGGATCACCAGGTACTCGCGCAAGCCTTGCGCGTTGGTTTTGGCGCCGAGCAGTGAGAGTGCGACGCGGGGATCTCTGCGGATGTTCCTGACCTTCCGCCATACCCCCATATGACCGATCACGAACTCGTCGTCCTCGATTCCCAGCCAGACCACCGTGACCTGCGGGCTGCCGTCAGAATTGAGCGTCGTCAGATGGCCCAGCGGTCCGCTCTCGACCAGTTCACGCACCGCTTCCGGGATTTTTCATAAGGAGCTCTCCGCCGCAAAGTTTACCGGACGCCGCATTAATTCGGCAGCGCCTTGATTACGTCGTCGGCCTTGCAGACCGTCGAGAGAAAGCCGAGCACGCCCTTGAGCACCACCCGATGGGCCTCTTCGGACATCGTCGCGCAGGTGTCCTCCGGGATGACGATGTAATAGCCGCGATCGGCGCCGTCGCGCGCCGTGCCCTCGACCACGCCGTCCGTCGCAATTCCGGTCAGCACCAGATGGGTGATCCCCTGGGCCGAGAGGATCGCCTCGAGCGGGCTTGCGTAGAACGAACTGACGCGCGTCTTCACGATCACCATATCGTTGCCTTGCGGCGCGACGGCGTCGTGGATCTGCGCACCCCATGTCCCATCTTTCAGGATTTCACCCTTCTGCGAGGCCCGCAGTAACGGCATATTGCGCGGCAGATCCAGATAGTCCGGGCGATACGCGTGCCGCACATGGATAATCGGCACGCCTGCCGCGCGGCCGGCGGCGGCCAGCTTCGCGATCGTGCCGAGCACGTTGCGCTCCTTGATAATCCGCGGCATCGCGCCATTACTCATCGCGGCCATCTTGCCGCTTTCATGCACGATGTCGTTCTGACAATCCATGATCAGGATTGCGGTCTTGCCCTTGGGCAGATCGAGTGTTGCCATAAGGTTAACCTCCGATGGTTTTGCGCGCGGTCATTCCCGGGAGTCCAGCCCCATGCGGCGCGCGATAATCACTTTCATGATCTCGTTGGTCCCGGCGTAGATCGATTGAATCGCCGCGTCGGCATAATCGGTCGCGACCGGAAATTCCAGCATGAACCCGTAACCGCCGTGCAACTGCAGGCACTGGCTCGTGACCTTCTTCAACAGATCCGTCACCCACCACTTCGCCATGCTCACTTCGGAAACGATCTCGTCGCCGCGCACGTGCGCTGCCAGACAACGATCGACGAAGGCCTGCCCGACCTCGACCTCGGTCGCCATCTCGGCCAGCTTGAACTGGGTGTTCTGGAAAGCCGCGATCGGCTGGCCGAAGGCCTTGCGCTGCTTGGTGTACGCGACCGTATCGTCGAGACAGCGGCGCGCGCTCGCCAGTGATCCGACCGCCGTGACCAGCCGCTCCTGCTGCAGCTTGTCCATCAGCATCTTGAAGCCCTGACCCTCCTGCCCGAGCAGGTTGGTGACGGGCACGCGGCAATCCTCGAAAAAGAGCTCGCTGGTGTCCTGGCCCTTGAAGCCGAGCTTGTCGAGTTTGCGTCCGCGGTTGAAGCCGGGCGCGTCCTTGTCGACCGTGATCAGACTGATCCCGCGATGAGCCGGCTTGGCCTTGGTGTCGGTCTTCGCCACGACGATAATCGCGTCGGCAATCTGGCCGTTCGAGATAAACATCTTCGCGCCGTTGATCACGTAGCTGTCGCCGTCGCGCCGGGCGTTGGTCTGGACGGCGGCCAGGTCCGAACCGGTACCCGGCTCGGTCATCGCGATCGCGAGTATGATGTCGCCGCTGCAGGCCCCCGGAATATAGCGGCGCTTCTGCTCCTCGCTGCCGAAGCTCGTGATGTACGGGATGCAGATGTCCGAGTGCAGCCCCATCATGAGCCCGTGCGCCCGGACCCGCGCGATCTCTTCGACCACAATCGCGTCGTACAGGAAATCGACTCCGCCGCCACCGTACTCGGCCGGTGCGTTAGGGCCGAGAAAGCCCGCCGCGCCCAGCTTTTGCCAGCTCGCGCGGTCGCTCATGCCGTCGCGATTCCACTGGGGAATCTTTGGCACGATTTCGGTTTCGACCAGGCGTCGCACCTGCGTGCGGAACAGTTCATGTTCTTCGGTAAAGATCTCTCGACGCATCGGGGCCTCCTGCGGACCTTGGAATCCTTGCACGACGCGCACGGCAGTTCCAAGCCGGGCGATACGCCCTAGTTCGGTGTATCGGCAGGCGGCGGGGCGGGCGATTCGTCGGGCGCCGCCGGCGGAATCGGCGCGGCCGGTGGCGGCGCGTCCGCCTGATCGGGGGGCGCGGGCTCGTCGAGTCCGGTCACCGTAGCGGTACTCGGGGCAACCCGTCCCAAGCCGGCTTGCGCGCGAAAATTGCCCGGGGCCAGCGCGACCGCGCGCTTATACGCCTTGACCGCATCCGGCGAGCGCCCGAGCTGTTCGTCGCAGGCGCCCTCAAAACTCAGGGTCTCGCCGAGCCAGTCCGGACGCCCCGCGAAACCGAGTTCCGCGCGCTGAAAGAAGGTCGCCGCCTGAGGGAGGTTATGCCGCGTCAGATAGACACGGCCCAGATAGTAATATTCGAACGGATTGCCGGGATCGATCGAGACCGCGCGGCCCAAATCCTGCAGCGCGGCGTTCGCGTCACCCTTGAGCAACTCCTGGCGCGCCTGCTCGGTCAGGCGGAGCGACGCCGCTCGCGCGGGCGTCGCGGCCTGCTTGAACTCGGGTGCGAGCGAGGCGGCGCCCAAATCTGGACCGACGCTCGTCGCGCTCAAGTCGAGCGCCGCCGGGGGCTCACTGGCGGCGGCGGCCGGCGTCGCCGCGACCTCTTCCGCCGAGGACGCGGTGGCGGCCGCGGCCGGTGTCTCGACCGCCGCTGCTGTCGCAGGCGGCGCCGGTTGCGCTGGCGGGGAGGGGGCGGGCGCGAGCGATGCAGGTTCGCTCGCCAACGGCGATTCCCCGCTCGCCGGAAGCCGCTGCCAGTCGGCGGAAGCGTTCCCGCTGCCAGTGGTCGCAATCGCGTTCGGCGTGGCGCCCACGGCACTCGGCGCGGCGGACGGCAGATCGGCGGCGGGCAGACGCTCTTCCGCAATCTGCGCGCGGATGGTTCCCGCCAGGCCGAACACCAGCGCGGGAACCAGGAACGCGACCCGTGACACGGCGTGCCGCCGCTGAGAGACGCCGCGGCGCATCAGTCGTTCGGCGAGTCATCCGGCGCCACACCGGTGTCGCTCTCGCCGTCATGATCGCCGTTTTGCACATCGTTCTGATCGGTCACGGCGGTAGCGGCACCGGCCGACTTGTGAAAGGGACAGAGCTCGGTCGGCGCCATCGCCACGGGGAAAACGCCGGTCACGACGGCGGGACAATTCGGCCCGGCGAGATAGCCGGTCGTCGGATCGACCTTGGCGAGCACTACGCCGGAAGGCGGCTGAAAGTCCAGCTCCGGGCGAGACGCGGTGGCCGCTTTCATGAACGCCGTCCAGGCCGGCAGCGACGCCTCGGCGCCGGTCAGCGCCAGCACTTCCTTCTGGTCGAAGCCGGTCCACACCACGGCCAGCAGGTTCGGCGTAAAACCGGCGAACCACGCATCTTTCGAATCATTGGTGGTGCCGGTCTTGCCCGCGGCGGGGCGCAAAAAGCCCGCCTTGCGCGCCCCCTCGCCTGTTCCGTGATTGATCACCTGCTCGAGCATGTAATCACCGATATACGCGAGCTCCGGGGACAGCACCTGTTCGGCCTTGAGTTCGTGACCCTCGACCTGATTGCCGTGCTGATCGACCACCGCCGTAACCGCATAGAACGGCACCTCGAGACCCTCGTTGGCCAGCACCGCGTACATCCGCGCGAGGTCGAACGGGCTCACCTCGATTCCGCCCAACACGATCGAGGGATAACTGGGCAGGTCGGGGAAGCCCAGCTTCGCACCCATCGCGATCACCCGGTCGAGACCGATCGACTCGGCCAGGCGGGAGGTCGCCGAATTCAGCGATTCCTCGAGCGCGAATTGCAAAGTCACACGGCCGAAGTAGCGATTCTTGTAGTTCTTCGGCGTCCAGCTCATCGTGCCGTACTGCCAGGTGAACGGCGAATCTTCGATATAGCTGGTCGGCAGATAATGCTCGGGACCGCCGTCGAGCGTCTCCTGCAACGCGGCCAGATACGTGATCGGCTTGAAGGCCGAACCCGGCTGACGATGCGATTGGGTGACGCGGTTGAACTGGCTTTCGCGGTAGTCGCGTCCGCCGACCATCGCGCGCAGCTTGCCGGTCTGCGGCTCGATCGCGACCAGGCACGACTCGAGCTGCTCGGTCTTTTCCTTGCGCCGGAGCGACGGATGTTTTTCTTCGAGCTTGGCCAGATTGTCGTCGATCGCGGCCTCGCCCTGCTTCTGCATATGCACGTCCAGCGTGGTGAAAATCCGCAAGCCCTCGCCCGTCAGGACCGACGCGGGATAGCGCTCCGCCAGTTCGTGCTTGACGTAATCGACGAAGTACGGCGCGTCGTTGGTCTCGACGTGGGGTTCGCGCGCCCGCACCGGCGTGACCACCGCCTCGTCATAGGCCCCTTTGCTGATATAGCCATCCTGCAGCATCGCGCCCAAAACTTCGTTGCGCCGCACGCGCGCGGTGTCGGCATGGCGCATCGGATTGTAACGGTTGGGCGAGCGGATCATGCCGGCGATCGTCGCCATCTCGGCGATCGAGAGGTCGCGGGGCTCCTTCGAGAAGTAGAATTCCGACGCCTCCCAGATGCCGAAGATACCCTCCTGGCCGCGCTGACCGAGATAAATATCGTTGAGATAATTTTCGAGGATCTCATCCTTCGAGTAGCGGCGCTCGGCGATATAGGCCATCAGCGCCTCGGTCACCTTGCGATGCCAATCCCGGTTGCTGTTGAGGAAGAAATTCTTCATGAGCTGCTGCGTCAAGGTCGACCCACCCTGCACCACGTGACCGGCGGTCAGATTGACCCAGGCCGCCTTGAACGTCCGCACCAGATCGATGCCGTGATGCTCGTAAAAACGATGGTCCTCGGCGGCGAGCACCGCGTCGATCATCGCGGGGGGCATTTCGCCCAGCGGCAGCAGGCGCCGCTGCTCCCAATCGCCCTGGAAGATCGCACCGAGCATCTCGGGTTCGAGCTCGATTGAATAGATCGCCTGGCGCGTCGCCTGGTCCTGCATCGCGATAACGGTGCCGACCGGCGAGATGCGCAACGCGATCAGCTCACCCGGAAATTGCTGCGAAGGATAGTTGAAGCTGTGCAGAAACAGCTCGAGCCGTCCCCTTTGCTCGTCGAAGCTGTACTCGCCGCGGTCCCGCACCTGCCCGGGCGCGACGGGATGATAATTGAGGCGCGCGAGCCGTTGGAACAGCCCGATATCGTCAATCTTTTCCCCCGGATAGATCGTGGTCGAATCCGAGTAGACCGACGAGGGAATCGTCCAGCGCTTGCCCGCGAAGCGCGTGGTCACCTCCTGCTCGAGCGCGTCGTAGTAGTGGAGAAATTGAAAGAGCAGGGGCGCCAGCGCGAACAGCGCGAGGACCGCCGCCCCGAACAGTCCCAACTTCACCGCCCTGCCGATACTCATCGACTAACGCGCGCTCCCGCCCGCAATTCGACTCTCCCCCGACGCCTCGTGACAGGTGTATCTGTGGCGCGGACGGCAGCGCTAGTGCCGCGACCGCTCAACGTATTTCATGCGGAGTTCGAAGAGGATCGCCTCGATCAGCGCCTCCTCGTCGCGGTCGAGGTTGCCGCGCGTTTTGTCTTTGAGCATCCCGACGATATCGATAAGCTGTTGCGCCGCCACCAGATTCACCCCCGCCCCTTCATCCTGCGGATCGCGAATCTCCCCCAGATGCATCAGCGCCTGGGTCGAGAGTCCGACCATGAAGGTTGCAAACGTGATTTCATCCGGCGCGGCGGCTGCTTCGTGGGGTGCCGCCGCTGCGGTTGTTTGGGCGGCTGCCGCGGCGGCATTCGCTGGCGGCGGAGGCTCGGGAGGAGGCGTGGCTTCGGCCCCGCGATGCTCCGGTTTCAGCTCGCCTTCAGCGGAAAAGCGCCGCCGGTCCTCAACTTTGAACCCTTTGCTTTTTTCTTCTTCTTCGCGATCCATCGGCCTACCCAGTGTAGTCTCGCGCGCCATAGCGAGCGATCCGCGCGCCTTTGCTCATGCGCGATTTCAGGCGTGATGAGCCATCTGCTCGAGCCGCCGAATCCGCTCTTCGAGTGGCGGATGGGTCGAGAAGAGGCGATTGAACAATCCGCTCTTCAGCGGGTTGACGATAAACAGATGAGCGGTGGCGGGCGTCGCGTCCGCCAGCGGCATCCGCTCGTTCGCCGTTTCGAGCTTGCGCAATGCGTTGGCCAGATAGAGCGGATTATGCGAGAGCTTGGCGCCGCTTTCGTCCGCCTGATACTCGCGCGTGCGCGAGATCGCGAGCTGGATCAGGGTCGCCGCGAGGGGCGCGAGAATCGCCAGCGCCAACAGCTCGAATATCCCGCCGCGATCTCTTTCGTCGCGTCCGCCGAACCCCCCAAACATCGCACCCCAGCGTGCCATGCTGCCGATCATCATGACCACGCCGGCCAGCGTCGCCGCAACCGAGCTGATCAGGATGTCGCGATTGAGCACGTGTGAGAGCTCGTGGCCAAGCACGCCCTTGAGCTCCTCGCGATCGCAAATCCGCATGATCCCGCGCGTGACGGCGACCGCCGCGTGGCGGGGATTCCGTCCTGTCGCAAAGGCGTTCGGGGTGTCGCTATCGATCAGATAAAGCCGGGGCGTCGGGATTCCCGCCGACTGCGCCAGCTCACTCACGATGCCGTAGAGTTCGCCGGCGTTCGACGCATCGAGCGGTTGCGCGCCGTAGGCCCGCAACACCATCTTGTCGGAAAACCAGTAACTGAAAAAATTCATTCCGATGGCGAAGATGAACGCCATCTCGAGCCCACCGCGCCCGCCCAGCATCCCGCCGATCAGCATGATCAGTCCGGTCAGTGCACCGAGCAAAATCGTCGTCTTAAACATCGCCATGGCTAATTCCGTCTCTGCTTTCGTATTGATTCTGAAGGTCGAGCGCCCCGAGCGCCCCCTTTTGTCCTCAATCTAAGCACTATTGTATCCGCCACACGTCACGATTGGCAGACGGCGATCGCGGCCGCGACCTCGTCCACCGTCAACTTCGCCATTGATTCGCCTTGCAGCGTGCGGACTGCTCCCAGCGGACGCCAGCGCTGCGGATCGGTCGGTCCGAAAAGCACGACGCCCGACGCGCCGGCCGCCGCGGCGAGATGCGCCACCCCCGAATCGTTGCCGACGAAAACGCGCGCGCGGGCGGCAAGCGCTGCGACCTCGCCCAATTCAAGACCGTCAATTGATGGGATTCCCGCCGCGCGAAAAACGTTGGTCAGCTCGGTCTCGGCCGGACCGAGCACACACAATGATCGCGTCCGTGGCGCCAGCAGCCGCGCGAGCGCGACGAAGTTCGCCGCCGGCCAATTTTTCGCGCGGCTCCCGCTACCCGGCAGGATCAGCATAAGGGATCGCGGCTCAAGCCCGATCCGGGCGAGTGTCGCGGTCGCGGCCGCGATATCATCGGGGAGCAGATCGATATGCGCCACCAATGACGGACCCACGGGCGCATCGAGCAAACGCAGGTAGCCCGCCGCCACGTGCCCCTCTCCGGGCGGACGAAACGGATAGAAGCTGACGTCGCGGGCAAGAGCCGTGAGGCTGCTCCGGAACTGGTCGTTATCCGCCGCAAAGAACGAATAGATCCGCTCGAAGCCACTGAAAAATGCCCGCGCCGTGTCCCCGTCCTCGGTACCAGGCGCGAAGAGGTGCGCGACTTCGACGCGATCAATCGAATGCGCGCGGACAATTGGCGTGCGCCCCACCGCGAAGCGCGCCAGCTCGAACCGCTCCATCAACTCGAGTGCGGTGCCCGGATGGCGCTCGCTGATCGCGCGCAGCGCCGGGATAAAGCAGATCAGATCGCCGAGCGCCCCCGGAAAGATGATCAGTGTGCGAGATTTGCTCGTGCCGCCAGCCGCGCCCATCGCACGTCGAGCGTAGCATGGCGCGCTGTGCGGATATCGCGGAGGTCGCCAGGAGCGCTCCGATCCGGCTAAAATCCGCGCATGCCGCTCAGTGTCGCCAGCACGCCCCTCGATTTGGTCGGGCACACTCCGGTCCTCCGGCTGAACCGGATTCCCGGCCCGCACGACGCCGAGATTTGGGCCAAGCTCGAGAATTACAATCCGGGCGGCAGCGTCAAGGATCGCATCTGTCTCGCGATGGTCGAGCAGGCCGAGCGCGACGGCCGCCTCAAGCCGGGCGACACGATTGTCGAACCGACCTCGGGCAACACCGGTATCGGGCTGGCGCTGGTCTGCGCGGTCAAGGGCTACAACCTGATCCTGACGATGCCCGATACGATGAGCGAGGAGCGCCGGTCGCTGCTCGCCGCGTATGGCGCCAAGCTGGTGCTGACCCCCGACACGCGCGGGATGCAGGCCGCGATCGCGCGCGCCGAGGAACTCGTTCGCAATAATCCCGGCTACTTTATGCCGCAGCAGTTCAACAATCCCGCCAATCCTGAAGTTCATTACGCCGGCACCGGACCTGAACTGATCGGGCAACTTGACCGGATCGACGCCTTCATCGCGGGCGTGGGGACCGGCGGAACGATCAGCGGCGTCGGCCGTTACCTCCGCGAAAAGCTCAACCCGCAGCCACTCATCGTCGCGGTCGAGCCCAGCAGCTCGCCGGTGCTCTCCGGCGGCGAGGCGGGCTTCCATCGGATCCAGGGAATCGGCGCCGGTTTCGTCCCGCAAAATCTCGACACCAGTATCTATGACGAGGTCATCACGGTGAGCGACGACGACGCGACCAGCTTTACGCGCCGTCTGGCCCGCGAGGAGGGTATCCTCGTGGGCATCTCGTCTGGCGCCAACTGCTGCGCCGCGCTGCAAATCGCGCAGCGGCTCGGCCCCGGCAAAGTGGTCGTCGCGGTTTTCTGCGACACCGGCGAGCGCTACCTGACCACCGATCTCTTCAAGGCCGAGGGAATCTAAGCGTTAGTGGAGTGAGGCTTCGCAAACGGAGCGGGCAGGCGTGGCCGCGAGTTGCGTCAAAATAAAGATGACCGTGCCGGAGGCACGGAACAGGGGGTGCGCCAGTGAAGCGAAGCGGAACGAGCATGCGAGTCTGCGAGCTGCGTTCAGAAAAATGAGGCTGCGAGCCGCGGCCAAAATAAAGATGGATATGTTCAACGCCAAATTAGATCGCCTACGTGCGATCTTCGCCCCGATGGATCAAGTAATCGTCGCCTTCTCGGGCGGGGTCGATTCGAGCTTCGTGCTCAAGGTCGCCCATGCGACGCTCGGCGACCGCGTGCTCGCGCTCACCACCACGTCGCCCACGATGCCCGACCAGGATCGCGTTTCCGCCATCACGATCGCGGAGCAGATCGGCGCGCGTCATCTGATCATCGAATCGAACGAGCTGGAGATTCCCGGCTACGCGCACAATCCGCTCAATCGATGCTACCTCTGCAAGCACAATCTGTTCACGGTCTGCGAGGCGAAGGCGCGCGAATTGCAGATCGACACGATCGTGGATGGCCTCAATATCGACGACCTGCACGACTATCGGCCGGGAATCAAAGCAGCCGCCGAGTTGCGCGTCCGTCATCCGCTGGTCGAAGCGGAGCTGACCAAGGCCGAGATTCGCGAGCTGTCGCGAGGGCTCGGCCTCGCAACCTGGCACCGCCCCGCCTCACCCTGTCTCTCCTCGCGCTTTCCCTACGGCACGTTGATTACGGAAGAGGCCCTGCGCAAGGTCGAGCGCGGCGAGCAGTTCCTGCAAGCACTCGGCTTCGCCGTCGCCCGCGTGCGCTATCACGGCGACGTCGCGCGGCTCGAAGTCGAGGCGCGCGAAATCCCCCGCCTGCTCGAACCGGAAATGCGCGAACGCGTCGACACCGAGCTTAAGCGACTCGGCTTCCGCTTCGTGACGGTCGATCTGAAGGGCTTCCGCTCCGGCTCATTGAACGAAGGCCTCATCTCGAAAGTATGACTGCTTGAGCATTAATTCGAGGGAAGTGTGCCGTTATTCGCTGACGAAAAAAGGGTTCGCCTGTTCGATGGAGAGGAACGGGTACCCTTGTTCGCGAACGAACCGCGGGTTGAATTCGGCCTAGCCTCGCTGAAACAAAGGGTCCGAGCGACGGTGCAGACCATCACCGACCCAATCATGGGGCGTTCCCGGACGCCAGGGAAGCCGCCGCCGGTGATGGTACCTGACAAGATCCTCTACCATCGAGCCAGTCGCGAGCCGCGACGAGATTAGTTAACCCGGATAGCGTGTGCCGGCACGAAATGAATGTCGCGAAGACAGACTCGTCCGACTCGCGTCGCGGCGCGATCTTCTTGGTGATCAACGTAAGCGGTCCGCTGCCAAGGCCTCAGCGAGCCGCAGATCGTCAGTGGTAGTTATCTTGAGATTCGCCGGTGAACCGGGGACGACCGCAACCCCTGCGCCGGTCTGCTCGACCAGGTCGGAGTCGTCGGTCGCCGTGATTCCAGCTTGCATCGCTCGAGCGTGGGCGTCGAGGATCAGGCGGCGCCGAAAAGCCTGCGGGGTCTGGGCCTGCCAGAGTCCGGCGCGCGGAAGCGTTGCGCAGATTTTGTGATCTTGAGTGACGCGCTTCAGCGTGTCCGCGACGGGGATCGCGACGATCGCCGCGCCGATCGCGGCGGCGCGCTCAAGACACGCCTCGAACATCGCGACGCTCGCCAACGGCCTGGCCGCGTCGTGCACGACGATCAATTCCGCCTCGGCGCTGGTTAGAGAGAGCGCGATCCGGACCGAATCCTGACGCTCGGCGCCGCCCGCAACGATCTTTACCGGAATCTCCAGCCCGGCAGCGTCAACCTCATGCCGCGCCCGCGCCTCCATCCCGGCCGGGACGGTTATCACCAACTCGCCAATCGTCGGCACGGCGCCGATTGTGCGGAGCGTCGCGCCGAGCAGCGTGGAGCCGCCGAACGGCACGAAGGCCTTGGGGATGCCAGCCCCCAACCGGAGTCCACTACCGGCAGCCACCACGATCGCCGACGCGCGCATCAGGGGAACGATGGCACGATCGGGGTATCGAGAGCAAAAAAAGGGCCGCGAGGTGATCGCGGCCCGATTCATGCGAGAACTTGTTCAGGAAGGTGTCAGTTCGCGAAAATCGTCTTCAGCTCTTCCATGATCTTTTCTTCAGGATGAGCCTTCGCGATCGAAAGTTCCTTCACGAGCAAACTCCGCGCCGTATCGAGCATCTTGCGCTCGCCGAACGAAAGCTCCTTGTCACCCTTCAGCACGAGCAGGTCGCGCAGCACCTTGGCGATTTCGAGCGGCGAACCCGTCTTGATCTTCTCGGTGTACTCGCGATAGCGCCGGTTCCAGGTCTGCGAGTCTCCTTCGACCTTCTTCTCGCGCAGGATTTTGTAAATCTTGGTGACGGTGTCCTTGCCAATCACGCGGCGCAGTCCGACGGCCTCGACGTTCTCGGTCGGAATCATGATTGTCATTTTTTCCGTGCCGAGGATGCGTAACATATAGAACCTGCGTTGGGTTCCGGAGATCACTCGGCTCTGGATATCGTCGATAACGGCGACTCCATGTGCGGGATAGACAACCTTTTCGCCCTTCTTGAACGTCAAATTAATCACTGGTTCATCACCGGTTCATGGCATCCAATTTCGGGGTTCCCCGCTCGCGCCGGCGATACTGGGGGCTCCGACTCGCCCGAACATTGCTTTAGTATGGCACATATGTAGTCCTTTTGTAACACGCTTCGATCTCCGGCGCGCGAAAACTGATTCCTAGAACAATGTTATCTAATGTTCACGCCGGTTCAGCCGCCGTTCCATGATGATCGCATCCTCGCCGGGTCCATAATAGTTTTTGCGGATCCGGCGTTCGGCAAAGTTCAACTTACGGTAGAGGTTTCGGGCCGCCAGATTCGACCGTCGGACCTCGAGCGTGATGATCGCGACCCCTTTGACCGCCGCTTCCGCGATTGCTTCGCCCATCAGTATTTCGCCGATCCCCGTCCGGCGAAACTGTGGCGCAACCGCCACACTGAGGATGTGGCACTCATCCGCCACCAACCAGCGGCATAGATAGCCGATAATTTCCGCACGAGGGTCGTCGTTGCTCAGGCCGACAATCGTACGGGAGAACGGCAGCGACAGTTCGTGAACGAACGACTCGACACTCCAGGGCTGGTCGAAGGAGAGCCGCTCGATTGCCGCTATCCGCTGAATATCGATGCTTTTGGCGTCCCGGATGATCAGCCGCATGGTTCCGAGGGTCTACCCGAGGCTCGCACCTCGCGGATCACTGCGCTGATGATTGGACCGCGACGGTTCGATGCGCATCGTGGGAGTTTCGTGTGAAGACGATTACTTCCAGCACTTTCTCGCGCAACCGATGGACGAAACCGTCGACCAGTCGCGCAAATTCGATCCTGGTCATGAAGTCGGCGGGAAATGAAGTTGAGATGTACGAGAGCCGCCGCAGCGCTTCGCCCGGCACGCTGGCCTTGACGATCAGCACATTGTTCGTAAGCGCAATTGTGTAGTTGTAGTCAGGCATCTCGCGCGGCATATTCCAGGTCGCCCGCAACGCCGACGACGCCAGCTGACGCGGCATCTCGAGCCGCACGAGGTAAGCGTTGCGCTGCTCGACGACAGTATACACCGTGCCGTAGCGCCGATCGCGCTCGAGCTTGTCGTCGTAAAGATCGCTGCGAAAGCCGTCGAAAGCGACCGCCCGCCGAGTTCGCGACGCTTCGCGCGAAGAACGTCGCCACCAGCCGCCGAACCGTCCGGCACTCGAAGGGAGCGGCACGACCCGCGCCAGCGCCGTCGCGAAACTCTCCGCCAATTCCCCAGGGAACCGTGGCGATTGAGTGTCCGAGGAGGGCGCTACGGCACCCGCCGGCCGCACGACCATCGAGACTGGCAACGAGCTCTCGGGCTTGGGCGTCGCCACGGGAACTTTGACCGCCGGGTTAGGCTTGGCCTCGACCCGCGGCGGTATCGGCGAAGCTATGGCCGCAACCAGCCCCGTCGGCTTAGGTTCACCGCCGGGAAGGGCTGTCGACGGCTGAAGTAACGGCGCGCCCGCCGACGTGGACGAAGCGGTCTCGTTCTTCTGGTCGGTGTCTTCCCTGGAGGTCATCGAGGGTGGCTCGTGCGGCGTAGTCGTGAGGTAAACTGACAAGCAAACGATACTGTGTGCCGCTTTTTCGTGTCAACCAGCCCTGGGTGTGTCAGTGATCGTTTGCAACATTTTCCATCAATTACGGGCCGCGCACTCGCGGCAGGACGTCGGTGGGCAGATCTGCCCGCCCGAATCGTCCAGTTCGCACAATCTGTCACATACACACTATGAATACGATATGTTTAAACATCTTTAATTATTTCATATCAAGCATATACGGATAGTTTCGTACAATCTCCCCTGCTCCCCCTGCGATAGTCTACACGGCTCCCCGGCATCCTCGAGAGAGCCACAAAGCGCTGTTCCGTTGCACCAACGCAACAATTGTTGCTGCGTCGTCAAGTAAATGGAATATGGATATGTTAAAGAGCTTAAATCATAAGTAAGTAGATTGGCACATCTTGTGTATCATAATATCACTCCTTGGATGGTAACAGATCAAAATGTCTTATGATCTCCAAAAAGGATGAAGGATGAAACCAATCATTTGTACTGCTCAATGCCCACGGCTGAACATCGTGAGTGTGGCGTTACCTATGGCAGAAATGGGTGATAACTCAACCAGCAGGGTAAAACACACTTAAAAATGTGCTTGCACTACTTTGACTTGCTGCACTAAGATTTAGGCGTAGTTGCACCGGCTAAATGGAACTCTTCAGAACTCTGGACCATTTCAAGTCAGATCTCCTGATCTGTTCGACGGCTGATGCCCAGCGAGCTACCGGATGAAAATGAATCTGATTGACCGCCGCGCCTCGAATCAAACCGCTCAACGGCAGAACTTATGCTAAGCCTGATACGACTGTTTATCGTTTATAGAGAGGCGCGTCGTCATTTCGACCGTGGCCAAACCATGACCGAATACGCGCTGATCCTTGCGGCGGTCGGGATCGCGGTGTTTGTTGCCTTTACCTCGACTGGCAACAACATCAACACCATGGTGAGTTGGGCCGCGATAGACAAGGATCTGCTAGGAACATGAACTGAAATCTCGGCGAAGTTCATGATGCTCATGGAAGATTGATGAAGTGTAGCAAAGATTCTAGCCGAAAATTACTTCCTTGTGATGTCATGATTAGGTTCAACGAGAAAACTTCTTGGTTAAGATCATAAGACTTGCCTTAACGCTCCAACGGCGCATAGTTTAGAGTTGGCTAATTCTAAAATGTACCGTCGCACAAAGCCTTCTTTCGGATGATTACGGAGTGGATTCGGGCTACGCGCCTTCCGGCACGTATCATGCATAGCACTGTGGTCAGATGGTCCTTGATTAGTTGATCAGGATCGTGACTGCCGTCAACCCGTGGAGATTCGGGGGTTTTTGCGGGCCACGGGCAGAGATTACGGCACTGGGCGCGGCGACGGGCAAAGGGGGAGGGGATAGATGAGACGGCCAATTGTTTTCGTATTGCTCGCGGGCGTCGCGGCGCTGGTAGCAGCTATGGTGGTTTATTCGGCGCTCAAAAAACGTGAAGCTCAAATCGACGAGGCGATGGTCAAGTCCATCTCCGTCGTGGTCGCCGCCAAGGATCTGCCGATAGGATCCAAAATCGATGGGAGCTCGGTCAAGCTGGTGCGCTGGTCGAAAGACGATATGCCGCCGGGCGCCTTTACCGATCCTGGTCCATTAATGAATCAGTTTACCAGGACCAGCTTCGTCACAAATGAGCCGATCATTGGTGACCGTCTTTTCAGCGGCGACAAGAACGCCGGAGTTCTCCCCTTGCTGATTCCGAGCGGGATGCGCGCAATCTCGGTTCCGGTTGACGAGGTCAGCGATATCTCCGGGTTCGTCCTGCCCCACTCACGTGTCGACCTGCTGGTCTCGGTGACCAACAGTCAAAATGGCAATCAGCCCTTTTCCAAGATCGTCCTGCAGAACGTCGAAGTTCTGGCGGTCGCGCAGGAAATCGAGAACGCCAACGCCGACAAACCCGAAGTCGTACGCGTCGTCACGCTGCTCGTGACGCCGGACCAGGCCGAGCGCGTGGTTTTGGCAACGCACGAAGGTCCGCTTCGGATGGCGATGCGGAACTACGAAGACAAGAAAATCGTCGACACCGAAGGCGTTGACATGAGCGAGTTGCTGCGGTCTTCGGTCGCCGCGCCGGTGATCCAGCCGCAACACGTGGCGGCCGCGATTCCGACCGTGCCCGCCAACCGGCCGGTTGAAGTCGAAATTATGCGCAATGGCAAGACCGTCGAAAGTGTCTCGTTCGTGCATAACCACGGCGGGGTGTCATCCGCAGACGCCGCGCCCACCGGACCGACGGCCAGCGCGCAGGATCGGGCTGACAAGGTGGCGTCGACACCTTCCAGCGGGGAGTCCGGTACGGACAGCGATGCCGGCCTGGAGGCCGGGGCGACGCCGCCAGCCGCGATGACTCCGGGTCTGGCACCGGTTGCGGCCGCGGAAAGTCATCCGGCGGGGGTACCGGCGGCGCCCGCCACGGTCGGCTCCAGCGCGGCCGGCTTCACCGCGCCACACGCGAAGACTATCGACGTTCCGTAAAGGATGAGTGGGCGAACAGGGGGGGACATAAGTGATGAAGATCAATTGCTGGAAATTCGGATCAGCTCTCGGCGCCGCGATCCTGCTGCTCGCGTCGTCAGGCATAATCGCGGCGGCGGATGCGGACCGCGAAGTTATCCCGGTCTCACTTAACGCTGGCGACACCTACGTAATCAAGAATCTGGGCGAAGACAGCACGCCTGCCGTCCATGTGATCAATAATCCCAACGCGCTGATCGTGCACGGTGGCGTGCCCGGACAACTGGTCTTGGTGGGGGCCGACAAAGGCGAATGGACGCTCGACGTCACGGATGCTGACGGCGCTCCGTTGACCTACAAGGTGGACGTTCATTCGATCGAGAACTTCGCGAATCCGACCGAGCCGGGGAAGGCGCCCGCCGCGCTCAACAACCCGATGAGCGCTTCCGGCAAGGCCCCCGCCGTCGCGGCCCTTGATCCGGGGGCCGGTCCGGTCGACAGTGCCACCACGTCGGCCGCGACCAAGGTAGCCGCCGCCGCGCCCGCGAGTGCTGGCGCGCCCGCGCCGGCCACAGCCACGGCCGACGCTAATCCGGGTGTCGCGAGCACCTCGGGAGCCACTGCCGCCGCAGCTTCGAGCGCGTCAAAGCCAACCGAGTTGGCTGACGCGACCTCGCCCGCAACCACCCGTCCTGCGGCCCCTGCACCCGTCAGCGCGGCCCCCGCGACCGCCGCCGCGCCATCCACGCCGCTGACGCCGCCGGCCTTCCTCGCCACCGCGCCCGCGGTATCCACAGCCCCGGCGGCGAGCAGCGCGTCGCCGATCAAGCTTGCGGAATACGTCGCGCCGTCGTCCGGCTCGGCGCTGGGCGGAACCGCCGGCGGCCCAATGATCCCGAGCCAAGCGGCATCCTCCTTAGCTCCGCCGCCGCCGCAAAAGTTCAAGGCCAATCCGCTTGCGGTCCCCTATTCGCCGTCAGAGGCGGGACCGAGCGGTTCCAACTTCCTGCCCAACGATGTCGTGATCGTGATGTCCGGAGCGTCGCGAGTCTTTGATTTCCCACGGCGTATCCGGCGTATTTCGCTGGCCAATACCGAAGTCGCCGATATCCAGGTAATTAATCCTTATCAGATCAATCTGATCGGCCATAAGGAAGGCTTCACCACCCTCGCCATCTGGGATAGCCAGGGCCGTTACGACGAACGCCAGGTCCGGGTCGATCCCTTCGGCCGGCAGCAGGTGATGCTCAACGCGATCGTGGCCGAGGTCAATCGCGGCCGTACCGAACAGGACGGCATCAACTGGTCGGTCGCCAACCAAAGATGGGGTGTTTCGTTGGCCAACAATCTGGGCGGCGGCCCGGCGACGCCGTTCAGCTCGAGCAGCAGCGTCGTCGCGAATTGCGCTTCAGGTTCTTCGTCCGGAGCCGTCTTCCCCTTTGGCGGTTGTCTTGCGCCGCTGGGGCTGTCGAACAACCTGACCTACGGAATTGCGGCCGGAAATGGGAATTATCAGGCCGAAGCGTTTTTCGGCTACCTAGAAGACCATAACCTGGGTAAAGTGCTTTCGGAGCCGCGGCTCCTGGCCAATTCGGGCGAAAAGGCTGAATTTCTTGATGGCGGCGAGATCCCGATCGTCATCACTCAAGCCTTGAATAGCACCATCGTGTTCAAGCAGTACGGGACTTCGATCATCTTCGTCCCGACCGTGGTCGGTAAGGACGAGATCGAACTGTCGGTCAAGCCCGAGGTGTCGCAGCCGGATTTCGGTGCGGGTGTCAATCTGTTCGGTTTCACCGTGCCGGCCTTCGTGACCCGCCGGGCTCAGACGGTGGTGCGGCTGCGCGATAATCAAACCCTCATTCTCGCGGGCCTGATTCTGAAAACACCAACCTCGACCGTGACCAAGGTACCCTATCTCGGTGATGTGCCCTGGGTGGGCAATTTGTTCAAGAACACCTCCTACGTCAACCAGGAGAGCGAAATGATTATGAGCGTGACTCCGCAAATCGTCGAGCCGCTGCCGAATGGAGGGCAGGTCGCGCAGCCGACCAGTATCGGCCCGATGAACGCGTCTGATATCTCCACTCAGCCGCTCTCGCCGCCGGACGTGAGCCGTCCGCGGTTCTAACGGGGAGCAAGTCGGGGTTGGAGTAGCACGTGGCGGTAAACGAGAGCAAAAACGATGGGCGGCGGGGCATGCTCCGCATCCTCCTGGTGGGGACGGCAGATAGCCGCCGCCAGGAGGTCAAGGCAGCTTTGGCTGACCTTGGTGACCCGCCCATCGAGCTGTTCGAGTCGGGACTTGGCGATCCCAGCCCGACCAACGGCGGCCCGCCACCCGACGTGGTCATCGTGCTGTTTGACGGCGGTAACGAAGAGCGCGCGCTCGCCTACCTCGAGCGGCAAACCGAACTGGACCAGCGGCCGGCGCTGTTCGCCCTGGTGCCGGAACGATCGCCGGTGCTGATGCGCCGGATCCTGCGCGCGGGGGCGGACGAACTGCTCTTCATGCCGCTTGACGCCGGCGACGCCACCCGGGCCCTCCTCAAGATCAGCGAGAGCCGGCGGCGTGAAGAACGCCAGACCGGCGGCGTCATAATGTCGATGGTCAGCACAGTGGGCGGAGTGGGCGTCACCAGTCTGGTCGGCAATCTGGCGCTCGCGCTCCGCCGCAACCTCGGCAAGCGGGTGGCGGTCGTCGACCTGGACTTGCAAACTGGCGGGCTGGCCGTGTTTCTCAATCTCGAGCCCGAGCGCACGATCATGCAACTCGGTGAGAACGACCGCAAACTCGATTCAATCCAGCTCGAGGCCGCCCTCACCAAGCATCCGTCGGGCGTCTATCTGCTGGCGGCGCCCAAGCGTATCGAGGACAGCGAGCTGGTCTCGGACAAGACGATTGCGGCCGCACTCGATCTGCTGCGCCAGCTGTTCGATTTCGTGATTGTCGACTGTGGCGGTTATATCGACGAAAACGCGGTGGCCGCCTGGGAACGTTCGGATTTTTTGTTCTACGTACTCGATCAATCGATCGCCGCGGCGCGCTGCGCCTGGCGCTTCATGGATCTGTTCAGCCGGCTCGGGCTCAACGGTGTCGAGCCCGCTTTTCTGCTCGGCCGCTATCAGCACAATCACCCGATCAACGAAGAACAGATAACGCACACTTTGGGACGGCCGATCTTCGCGAAAATCCCGCGCGACGAAAAGATCCTCGAGCGCGTGCAGTTGCGGGCCCAGGATCTCTGGCAGGTTGGCCAGACCTCGCCCTTGACCCGTGGAATCGAAGAACTGGCCCGGCGGCTCGCCAATGGCGAGGCCGCTATCGAGCAGAGCACGGGACTTGTTTCGCGGCTCTTTTCGGCCTTCTCGGGACGCAATTGAACTTTCCGGGGAAGCACTTGAACCTTCTGGGGCAGCATTGAAGAGGATTTAACCGAATGAAACTGGTGGAACGAATCTCTTCGCAGGCCACGGCGGCCAACGCAGCTCAGCCGCGCAACTCGATGATCGGCGGCGCCGGCGGCGCGCCGCGCCGCGGACGCGACGTCCTGGCTGACGGCTTTCAGGCCCTTAAGTTGGCCGTCCACAATCGCCTGTTCGAAACGCTCGACGTCTCGCGGCTGGAAAGCCTTGAAGCCAATATGGCCTCGACCAAGGTGACCCAGGCGATCACCGATATTCTCAACGACGAAGGCCGCCTGCTGACCGAAGTCGACCGCGCGCGGCTGGTCGAAGAGATCAGAAACGAACTGCTGGGCCTCGGACCGCTCGAACCCTTGCTGTGGGACGACGCGGTCAGCGATATTCTGGTCAACGGACCCAACCAGGTGTACGTCGAACGGGCCGGCAAGCTTTATCAGACCGACGTGCGCTTCAATGACGATCAGCATCTGATGTTGATCATCGACCGGATTGTTTCCCAGGTGGGCCGGCGCGTCGACGAGTCCTCGCCGATGGTCGACGCCCGCCTGCCCGACGGCTCGCGTATCAACGCTATCATTCCCCCGCTGGCGCTCGACGGCCCTTCACTCTCGATCCGGCGCTTCGGCAAACGGCGCTATCATATCGACGATCTGGTGGAAAAAGGCACCCTCAACCAGGATGCGGTCGAGTTTCTGCGCGCGATCGTTTGTGCGCGCCTGAATCTGCTGGTCTGCGGCGGCACCGGTTCGGGCAAGACGACCATGCTCAATTGTCTCTCGGCCTTCGTCCCCAGTGACGAACGCATCGTCACGATTGAAGATTCGGCCGAATTGATGCTGCAGCAGCCGCATATTGTGCGGCTGGAGACCCGGCCGGCCAACGTCGAGGGCAAGGGCGAAATTACCCAGCGCGAACTGCTCAAGAATTGTCTGCGTATGCGGCCCGACCGCATCATCGTCGGCGAGGTCCGCGGCGCCGAGGTGCTCGACATGCTCCAGGCGATGTCGACCGGTCATGACGGCTCGATTTGTACCATCCACTCGAACAGTTCCCGCGATTCGTTGCAGCGGCTCGAAATGATGATGCTGCTGTCCGGGACGAATATCCCGCAGAAGGCGATGCGCCAGCAAATCGCCTCGTCGATCAACATGGTTTTGCATGTCAGCCGGCTCTCCGACGGTACCCGTAAGGTGATGAAGATCTCCGAGGTCACCGGGATGGAAGGCGACGTCGTGATGATGCAGGACCTGTTCGAATTCAAACGGACCGGGATCGGGCCGGGCGGCAAGGTGCTCGGTCAATTTCGTCACACTGGAGTGCGCTCGGCTTATACGGACCGGGTCATGGCGGCCGGTTATCGCCTGGACACGCAGGCCGCCGGGAGATAGCAACGATGGTCATCCTGCTTCCCGTCGGGATTTTCGTCCTCGTCTTCGTTTTCGCGCTGATTGGCTTGAATAGCCGCGGCGGCGAGGTCGAGCAGAAGCAAAACCTTATCCGCCGGCTGGCGCGCCCGGAGAACGAGTCCGAAATCAGTATCACGCGCAAGGCGCATCGTACCGACGGCGGAACGTTCGGGATGCTGTACCAGATCAACCTCCTGCGCGCGCTCGAGCAGCAGATGTGGCAAGCCGGGCTTTACTTGCGCGTCTCGGAGATGCTGCTGATCATCCTGATGGCGTTCGGCGGCGGCCTCTTTGCGGGTCAGGCGTTGTGGCATGACATGACGCTCTCGCTACTGCCGGCCTTTGCTTTTGGCCTCGCGCCGATCATCTTTATCCGCATCCGCCGCAGCCGGCGCATGAAGGCTTTCGATACCCAACTGCCGTCCGCGCTCGAGTTGGTCAAGTCGTCGCTCGAAGCCGGCCATTCACTCAATCGCGGGCTGCAGGTGGTGGTGCAGGAATTCGCCGATCCCCTGGGCAGCGAGTTCCGGACGGTGCTCGAACAGACCCGCATCGGCCTCCCGATGCCGCGCGCACTCGACGATTTGTTGAAACGCGTCCCCGGAGATGATCTGCGGCTGCTGGTAGTCGCCGTGAAGGTCCAGACCCAGGTTGGTTCGAGTCTCGCCGCCATCATCGGACGTCTGTCGGAAATCGTCCGCACCCGCCAGCGCTTGCGCCTCCAGATCAAGGCTTTGACCGCGCAGTCGCGGATGGGCGGTTATATCGTCGGCGCGCTGCCAGCCGCCGTGCTCGGCATCTTCAGTCTGGTGCAGCCGAGCTATGCGCAAGTGCTCTTCACCGATCCGACGGGCATCAAGATTCTGAAGGCCGCGATCGTTCTCGATCTGATCGCCTATGTGACGATCAACAAGCTGGTCAAGGTCAAATATTGATCTGGAGCCACCATCTATGGCGTCGCTTTACATAAGCCTTTTCGTCTTTTGCATAATCGGGGTCGCCGGCTACACGCTTTACCTGGGCCTGTACGGCGGTCATCGCGCGCTGGAGGAGCGGTTCGCCGATCTCGCGATCCAGATTCGGGCTTCGCAGGGCGTTTTCGATGACGAGGAAGACGACGACGCGAATTTCGGCCGCGCGGTATTCCGCTGGGCGTCCGCTCGTGTTCCGACCCCCGACGCCGAGAGCCCAACCGCCGAAAAGATTCAGCATGCGCTGGTGCAGGCCGGTTACGGCAGCTCGACCTCGGTGCACGCCTTTCAGGTCGTGCGCTTTTTGTGCCTCGCCGGCTTCGGGTTTGTCGGGGTCTTCGTGGGGATCACGCTCCAGAAGCCGAGCGGGATGGTGATGGTGTTCGGCGTGCTGGGAGGCGTGATCGGATTCATTACGCCATGGATTTATCTCTCACGCCGGGCGCGCCGCCGGCAGGGCGAAATCGCCCGTCAGCTGTCGGACGTTCTCGATCTCCTGGTGGTCTGCGTCGAGGCCGGTTTGGGACTCTTCGAGGCGATTAAAATCGTCGGCACGGAAAGCGAGCGGCAGAAACAGGCCATCGGACGGGAGCTCTCGCTGGTCGCGAGCGAAATCTCGGCGGGCGCCTCGCTTGGCCAGGCGCTCCGCAATCTGGCCGAGCGCACGGCGGTCGAAGATATCAAGCCGCTCGCCGCAACCCTGATTCAGAGCGAGCAATTGGGCGCGCAGATAGCGCCGGCGCTGCGCGCCAGCTCGGACGCCTTGCGGACGCGCCGCCGTCTGCGCGCCGAGGAAGCCGCCCAGAAAGCCACGATCAAGATTCTTTTCCCGCTGGTCCTTTTCATCCTGCCGTCGATGTTGATGGTGATTATGGGCCCCGCGGTCCTGCAAATCATCAACACGATGAGCAAGTAAGCTCCGCAGGCGGAGCACCATTGCGGCGCCTCCGCTGACTCAAGAATCTTGACGCAGCCCCGGGGCGCGGCCGACTCGGCGAGGCGCGGCCAAAATAAGCATCGCCCTGCTCGCTCCGCGCCGCAGCGGCGCTCCGCTGGAGTTACAGGCCGAGGCGCTTGATCAAACGGTAGAGGGTCGTCCGATCGACGCCCAGCGCGGCCGCCGCTTCGGCCCGGTTGCCGTTGGCTTCGTCGAGCGCCAGCTTGATCCGGGACGACGCCGCCCGATCCAGGCAATCCTGCAACGACTCGCTCATCTGCGGAATTTGCGCGATCGGCAGCGCCGCCGGCGGCCCACCGTCGTCTTCCTCGACCAGCGGATCGAGCACGAAAGCCTCGGGCGTCAGAACATCCGCACCGCTGAGCACGACGGCGCGTTCGATCGCATTTTCGAGTTCGCGCACATTCCCAGGCCACGGATAGCTCCGCAAGGTCTGTTCCGCCTCGCGCGACAGCGTAATCTGACGTCCCGCCTGCGCCGAGTGATAGGCGAGAAAATGCAACGCGAGCGGCAGCACATCGTCCACGCGCTCCCGCAACGGCGCCACGCGCACGGGAATTACGTTCAGGCGGAAATAGAGGTCGGCGCGGAAGCGCCCCTTCGCGACTTCCGTGCGCAGGACGCGATTGGTCGCGGCAATAATCCGGACATCGACCCGGCGCGGTTTCGACGCGCCGACCCGCAGCACTTCGCCGTCTTCGAGCACGCGCAGCATTTTCGCCTGAAAGTCACTGCCCGCTTCCGCGATCTCATCCAGAAAAAGCGTGCCTCCGGAGGCCCGCTCGAAACATCCAGCGTGCGCCGCGATAGCTCCGGTAAAGGAACCTTTCTCATGGCCGAACAGTTCGCTCTCGACCAGGCCGTCGGCAAACGCCTTGCAGTTGATCGCAACGAACGGCCCTTCCGCGCGATTGCTCCAGTAATGCAGCATCCGCGCCACCAGCTCCTTGCCGGTGCCGCTCTCCCCTTCGATCATCGCGGTCGAGCGCGACGGCGCGACACGCCGGATCATTGCCACCAACTCGCGGCCCTGTGCGCTCTGGGCGATAAATCCCGCCGCCGTACTCGCTACGTCGAGTTGCTGCCGGAGCCGGTGATTCTCGCGCCTGAGACTGGTCATCTCGAGCGCGCGCGCCACGATCGCGACCAGCTCTTCATCGTCGAGCGGCTTGGTGACGTAATCGAACGCGCCCTGCCGCATTGCGGCCACGGCGCTGCTGACGCTGGGATCGCCGGTCAGCATCACCACCGGCACATCGGGCCGGCGGCCACGGACTTTCCGCAGCAACTCGAGACCGTCGGCGCCGTTCAAACGTACCGCGCACAGCACGACGTCCGCGCCGCGCTGTTCAAGCGCGTGGAGGGCGGCGTTGCCGTTTCCAGCGGTCTCGGAATCACACCCGGCATTGGCCAGCGTACGCGCCGCCACCAACGCGACTTGCTCTTCTTCCACGATCAAGACACGTGCCCTGCTGTTTTCCACAGGATCGTCCACCACCCCTCGGCCCAGCATTACGTGTTTATTCGAGCGGCCGGTAGCATAATCGCGCATCAGTGCCCACATATCAACATCCCTATGGGTATAACTTGGAGTCAAGGCACGCGCGCTAAGCGCACGAGCGATCGTGGAGCAAACCAACCAGCTAAGGCGTCGACCGTTGCGGTCTTCCGCAGCGCTCGATCCGAAAACGTTCGGCAGGATCAGGGGTCTGGCTGCTTGGTCACGTCCGCAGTCTGAAATTCAATGAGCGAGATATGTGCCAAACGGCTAGCGCGGCACGCAAGGAATCGACCTGATCCCAAGATGAACGGCAGGGCAGCAGATTCGCGGGCAGAAGCTAATTTAAACCTAACGATCTTGTCGCGATCGGGACACGACGGCGCAACAGAATTGAAACGCGCTGATGCGCGCGCACCACACTCTACCGCGGCGGCCGGCCCCGCGCATCGAGGGCGGGGTTTCGTCAGCCGCGCGCGGCGGCTGTCGCTGGGGGGCGAGACTTCTCGAAACGTGCGATGAAGCGCGGCCGCCGCCACGCGATGAACGCCGGCAGAATCAGCACGCCCGCGATCATGTTCGTGCCCATCAGGAAAATCAGCAGCACGCTCATCTCGTTATGGAAGAGCAGCGGCGAAAAGGCCCACGGCACGATCCCCCCGATCATCACGGCGAAAGTGCTGAAGACCGCCGCGCCCGTGGTATGCAGGGCGGTCGTGATCGCCTCTTCGATCGTGGCGCCATTGATGACCTCATCCTGGATCCGCGCGACCGTGTAGATGCCGTAGTCGACGCCCAGACCGATGCCCAGCGAGATCACCGGAATCGTATCGATGGTGAGCCCGATGTCGCGCATGCTCATGTAGACGAAGGCGCCAAAGTTCGCCATCACGCACGACACGATAAACAACGCACCCGCGACCGGGGAGCGAAAGGTAAACGCGCAACAGAGAAAGATCACGAGCAGCACGAACGTGATGTTGATGAAGTCGAGGCGTTTGAGAACGTCGTTCGCCGCGAGGAAGAGCCCGGCCTCGCCCCCGAGATATTGCACCGTTACCTTGTTCAGCGCCGGATCGGGAATCACGCGCTCAGCCGTGAACCGCGCGATATCGTCACGCAGGCGGTTGAGCCGCGTATAGGTGTGATCCGGCAGCAGGATGCGGACACAGGAGTTCGTCATATGCGGCGAATAGGCGAAGAAACGTTCGATTTCGCCCGGCGCCGTGCCGCCGAAGAACATGTACCAGAGGTTCCCGCCGAGCTGCGTGCCGCTCGGCGTGCTGCGGAACTTGGGAAAGCCGTTATGGAACATCTGATTCAACGGCTCCATCGCCAGCGAATCGAATGAGACCACGCCCAGCGCGTCGCCGCGCGACACCAGATAGTTGTTCAGGTCGGCGGTCATGCGCAGCACGACGGGCCCGATGCTCGACTGCGGATCGGGGTAGTCGGCGGTATTGAGAATCACCCAGCCCTCGTCGGTCGGAAAAAATTTCCCGATCTCGGCAATATCCTGATTGACCTTCGAGTCGGGCCTGTAGAGCGGCGTCCCAGGGGTCTCGTAGCCGATTCGCGCGTGCAGGCCGGAAGTAACGCCCCACAGGATGAAGCCCGCGCCGAACAGCAGAAGTCCGCCACGCACCGCGCCCGGCGTAACGGGCACGCTGATCAGCCAATCGATAAACGCGTGCAGAGGACCGCGCCGTTCGGCATCCTTGGCTTTCCGCAGCCAGCTCTCGCGGATCCGCGGGCGCGGGAGATAGCTCATGAAAATCGGCTGGAAGACGAACACCATCGTCAGGCTCGAAGCCAGCCAGACCGCGCCGCCCAGGCCGATCTCCTTCAGGACGGGAATCCCGCCCAACGCGATAAAAATGATCCCGGAGATGTCGGCCACGATCGAGAGCAGCCCCGGCGGCAGCATCACGTCGGTCGTCGTCGCGCAGGCCAGCAGCTTGTCGTCCAGCCGGTCGAGCTCGTCATAGTACCGGCCCTGCCACTGGATACCGTGGCTCAGATCGCGCGCGGTCAGAATGAAGGGAATCACGAGCATCACGGGATCGAAGTCGTAGCCCATGAGACTGACGAAGCCGAGGCCCCACAGCGCCGAGAACGAGCCGGTCAGAATCGGCGCCCACCAACTGCTGCGTTGTCCGAGACTCAGGTAGAGCAGAATCAGCATCAAGGCGATCGAGGTCGCGAAAATCAGGGTGATGCGCGGCAGGTAATAGTAGCCCCAACCGGAGATTACCGGCTGACCGGCGACGAAGATCTCGGTGTTGGCGTCGGAGTACTTGTGGACGATCCCATTGATCCCGTCGAACAGCGCCTTGTAATCGAGCCCCTCTTCGTTGAAGCTGGCCCGGATGAGCGCGCCCTTGTTGTCGTAGGTCACCAGCGAGGCGGCGATCTCCCGATGAGCCATCACTACCCGGCGCAACTCTGCCAGTCCGGCCGGCGTGCTGGGTATCCTGGGATACATGAAGTTGACCGTGATAATCGCGCCGGGCAGCACCTTCGGATAGCTGACGCGATAGGAGGCGAGCGAGAAAATTTCGTTGTGGTCGACTCCGGGCAGCGTATTCATGTCGTTCTGGATGTCGCGGATTTTGCCCAGGGTCGAGAAATTGAAGATGTCCCCATCCTTGACCCGCAGCATCATCATGAGGGTCTGCGCGCCACCGTAGCGGAACTGAAATTTACGATAGAGGAGCGTATCCTCGTGCTGCGCCGGGAAGAAGTTCTCAAACTTGGTGGCGATTTGGACCCGCGCCGCCCAATAGGCCATGAAGGCGGTTATCGCGATCAGGGTGAGACCGATCGGCAGCCGGAATTGCAGAATATATTTGCCGAGTCCCCAGGGCTCGTTGGTGTTGCTCGCACTGGCCATTGAAAAAACTCCCCAAGGCGTACCATCTGATGGAGTGGTTGCAGGTTCGCATTTCCCCCACGAGCCGACATCCTACCCCCCTGATGGAAGCAAGACTGCGTACCACTATGGGCGGTAAACAGCAAGGCGGGACGGCCGCAGCCGGTCTTCGCCGGTGGGTAAGCGAGTGTCGAACGACGCCACCGCAATAATTCTGGCCGGTGGACAAAGCCGCCGGATGGGCCGCCCCAAAGCCGCGCTGCCGTTCGGGGATAGCACGATTCTCGACCGGCTGATGGGCGAGCTGGCCCCGGCCTTCGCGGAAGTAATCGTGATCGCCGCACCGCGCGAGGTCGCCCCGGACGCGGTCGGGGCGATCGTGGCGCGGTGGGGTAACCGGATCACCGTGCTTCACGACCACGAGGCTTTCGCGGGACCAGTGCCGGCCTTGATCCGCGGGCTCCGCGCCGCGCGTCATGCGACCGCCTTCGTATGCTCGTGCGATCTGCCACTGCTGCGCGCGCAAGTGGCGACTTCGCTCTGTGCGATGATTGGCGGATTTGACGCCGCGATTCCCATGATCGCGGGGCGGAGCCAACCCTTGTGCGCGGCCTATCGACCCGGCGCGGCCGACCGGATCGAAGCGCTCGCGCAGACTGGCGAAGCGCGTCTGACCGCGCTGACGGAGCGGCTGGCGGTCCGTCGGGTCGCCGAGGCCGAGATACGCCTCGTCGACCCGGATTTACGCAGCTTCCTGAACGTCAACACGCCTGCGGATTACGCCGGCGCCCTCGCGCTGGCGGGGTTCTAACCGACGTGGCGACCGATTTGCCCATCCCGGTCAGTTTGACGTTTTACCCGTGCCGCTCAGCGGGACGTTCCTGGTAATCCCGTCCGGCGTGTCGACAATCGTCAGCGTGTCGGTCGACTTGCTCGTGGCGGTCGGCGTGTAGGTTACCGTGATCGCGCAGTTGCCATCCCCGACGATCGGGCCGAGACAATTCTGGCTCGCGACGAAGACCGGATCGGCGTTGCCGATACTCGAAATAGTGAAAGTCGAAGCGCTCCGGTTCTTGAGCGTCAGCGTCTTGGCCACACTCGTGTTGACCGCCACTTTGCCGAAGTTAAGCGCGCCCGGACTCGTGTACATCCTGCCCTGCGTTCCGGTGCCGGTCAGCGTGACCATCTGCGGGCTGTTGCCCGCGTTATCCGTGACGACCAGCGTGCCGCTCACCGGTCCGAGTCCGGTCGGTGAGTAGGTGACCTCGCAGCTCACTTTACCACCAGCCGGGATCATGACGCCGTTGCAGGACGTCGTGGCGGTGAAACCCGCGCTACCGGCCAGCGAGGTGATGATCGCCGCCGTCGCATACTTCTTCGGGTTGGTGATCATCACATGCAGGGTCCGGCTGTTCGAGTCGGCCACCGCGTAGTTAAGACGGCCGAAAGCCAGGGTCTTGGGCGATACCGTCAGCGCGGCCGGACCGGGCGGTGTCGGGATTGCGGTCGGCATCGGCGTCGCCGTCGCGGTCGGGGTTGACGCAACCGTAGGAGTGGGAACGGAGGTCGGGGTTGGCGCGATCGTGGGAGCGGCGGTTGGGCTCGAGCTTGGCGTTGGAGTCGGGCTGGGGGTCGGCCCTACATTCGCGCTGACCGGTTGAGACGGGATCCCGTTGGCGACGACCGTCAAGCTGCTCGCACCCGTCTCGATTCCAGCCGGAACGTCGAATTCGGTCGAGACCGGCGTGCCGCCCGTCGCGACCGCCATCATGCTATGGCTGTGAGTACGGGCATAAAAGACGTGTCCGGTCGCATTATTGGTGATTCGCACCAATGGATAGTTGGTGGACGCCTGGTAATCGTCGCCATACGCGTCCGCCTGGGACAGACCGTTGAACTGCGTACCGCTCAGCGGATAATTCGTCCCGCCCGGATCGACATCTGCCGGCGCGCTAGTGATAGTCGGGGCCCATGACGCGTTGGGCGTTCCCGCAGGCGTGTAAATCTCGACATACTTCAAGCTGTTGGTGTAGAGCACCTGCCCGGTCGGCAGAGGCAGCAACCGCCCCACGTACGACGGGACGTATGGCGCATTAGTCGGCTCAGCCACCTGCGTCAGGCTGGTCCCGTCGAACTCAAAAAACTCGGTCGGCGGCACCCATCCGCAATTAATGTCGACTGGCGCGGGCGCGACCAGCACGTTGCCGTCGGGAAGGAGGGCCGCCGGCGCGTCGGCCGCCTCCAATTGCTCAGTCTTGTTGGAGATGGTGCAGTTTCCCGAGCTGTAAGTATCCGTGATCGTCGGAAAACTTGGGCCGCTGCTCCAGACGCCGCTGCTGGTGTTGTAAATATCGTTGAAGCCGGTAGCTCCAACCGCGAAGACGGTACCGTCGGGACGCAGGATTACCGGGCCGATTTCTTCGTAGTTGACGCTCCCCAGACTGAGAAGGACCAAGGGGTCGGGCGCGACCCCGGCACTGCTCCACGCCATGGCGGACTCGCTATAGGTCAAGGCGGGGGTCTCAGTGGCGTCAGCCGTATTGTAAATCTCCAGGGTCAGCACCGTTCCATCCGGCAGCAGTGTCCATCCTTCCTCATCGTTGTAGGGGTCAGCGGACTTGCCCGGCGGGGTGAAAGGGCTGTTGAAAGTTGGCGGGTTCGTGCTGACGTTGAGTGTCACGACCTGATTGCTGAACGGATCCGCCATCATAAACGTCCCGTCGGGCAGCACGACGGACTGCGCGTCACCGATCTGGTCCGATCCGCTCGGCGCCGTGATACAGGCCCAACTGTTCGCTACCGGATCATAGATGGCGCCCTGGTCGGTCCAGACCTCGCCACTGCCATTGTTCAGGTAATAGTCGTAATTGTAATTGTATTCACCGCCGATCATGACGAAGCGGCCGTCAGGCAGCACCGCCGAAGCGTAGTAGAGCGGGGAGTAGATCGTGTCGCCGGACGCGCCGGGATAGTCATTGGGGCAACTTGGCGGTGACGCCACCTGGCTCCAGGTTCCATTGACATAACTGCCGGTGTTATCCGGCGTCAGTGTCCACCAGCCGACGTCTTCCAGGGTACTATCCTGGACCAGAACCCTGCCGTCAGTGAGCAAGAATGGGCTGCCGGCGTCAAATGAAGGCTGATTAATCAGGGAAGTCCAAGTGCCTGAGGTCACGGTCGGCGCGTCTGGCACCGCCGACGCGGAGGAGGGTACGATCGGCTCCGGCCCGGGCTGGGCACTTACCGCATTCGGAATCGGGCGCGACGGCGGCGGAGTCAATACGGGCGCGTGCGGTTGGCCAACGTAGGCGAAGCCGCGTGGCGCGATCGCGATCATTGCCACGAGAACCGCCGTAACCGCGAACAGGCGGCGCAATCCTGCCAGTCGCACGTCTGACCCCCTTTTAACCGCAGCAAACGCTGGAAAACGAGAGTCAGCCTATCAGATCAGATCGGATAATTAACAGTCAAAAAGCGCGCAGAAGCGCCATATCGCCGTCAGTTTCCCTATTTGGGCGGCGTCCAGCGCAGGATTGGTTTGCGAGCCGCGGTTACTTCGTCGACCCGCGCGACCGGCAAGGCATGCGGGGCGGTCTTGACCAGCTCGGGATCGTCGACCGCCTCGCGATAGACCCGTTCCATCACGGCGACAAAGTTATCCAGAGTCTCGCGGCTTTCCGTCTCGGTCGGCTCGACCATCAGGGCGCCATGCACGACCAGCGGAAAATAGATGGTCGGCGGATGGATGCCGAAATCGAGCAGGCGCTTGGCCAGGTCCAGCGTCGTTACCCCGCTGCGGCGCTCGAGATCGTGGGTCAGCACGCACTCGTGCATCGGGGTTTCGGCGGCGGCGGCGGGGAAAATTGCCGCGAGCCGCGTGCGCAGGTAGTTGGCGTTGAGGATCGCAAGGCGGCCCACCTCCTCGAGACCGTCGCCGCCGAGCGCGAGGATATAGGTCAGCGCTCGCACGAGCATCCCGAAATTGCCGTAGAAAGCCCTCAGCTTGCCGATCCCGTACGGCCGCTCGTGATCCCAGACCCATTGATCCTCGCGGCGCACCACTCGCGGCGCGGGCAGGAACGGTTCGAGGGCGCGCTTGACCGCGATCGGACCCGCGCCGGGTCCGCCCCCGCCGTGCGGCGTCGAGAAGGTCTTGTGCAGGTTGACGTGGACGATATCCGCGCCCATATCGCCAGGCTTCGCGACCCCGAGCAAGGCGTTCAGGTTGGCGCCGTCGAGATAGAGCAACGCCCCACGTTCATGGAGGGTCCGGGCGATTTCCACGATTTCCGGCTCGAAAATCCCCATCGTGTTCGGATTCGTCACCATCAGCGCGGCGACCTCGTCGTCGACCAGCCGGCGGATTTCGGCCGCTTCGATATAGCCATGTGGTCCCGTGCGCGCCACCACCACCTTGAATCCGGCGAGCGTGCAGCTTGCGGGATTGGTGCCATGCGCGGTATCCGGGATGATCACCTTGGCGCGGCGGCCACCGTGGAGCGCGTCCCAGGCACGCACGATCAGCAGGCCGGCCAGCTCGCCCTGCGCGCCCGCCGCCGGATGGAGCGACGCGGCATCCGTGCCCGTGATCTCGGCGAGCGCCCGCTCCATAAGGACGATCAATTCGAGCGCGCCCTGCGCCAGCGGCGCCGGCGTATGGGGATGCAGCGCGGCGAAGCCGGGCAACGCCACGACTTCGTCGTTGACCACCGGATTGTACTTCATCGTGCACGAGCCGAGCGGATAGAAGTTCAGCGCCTGCCCGAAGTTGAACTGCGACAGGCGCAAAAAGTGACGCAAGACCTGCGGTTCGCTAAGCTCGGGGAAGCCCGGGATCGTAGCGCGACAAAGCTCCGGGCCGAGGATCTCGCGCGCGCGGCGCTCACTCGCCGCGGCGTCGCGCTGGTCGATCCCGCGGCGGCCGGACGACGATTCCTCGAAGACCAGCGGCACCGCCGGTCGCGCACCCACGACGGGTTCAGCGACCGTCGCGCCCTCGCCCACCTCCACACCCAGCTTGCCACCACTCGCCATCAGCGAAGCTCCACGGGCTTGGCGCCCTGCGCCGCGACCAGGGTGTCGCGCAGCTTGACGAAATCATCCGGCTGATTCAGCTCGGTCACCGCAATCAAAAGACCGTCGGAAAGTTCGGGATAATCGCGATCGAGCGCAACGCCGGCGATCACCCGGTTGTTCATGCCGTGCGCGATCGCGCCGCCCGGCGCGGCGGTCGCGACCACGAATTCGTTAAAGAAGGGTCCGCTGAAGCGCGGACGGATTCCGGCCGCCGCGAGGAGCGTCGCCGCCTCATGCGCCAGCTCGACGTTGCGCGCGGCCAGCTCCCGCAATCCGCGCCGCCCGATGACGGTCAGATAGACCGTGGCGGCGAGCGCGCAGAGCGAATGGTTCGTGCAGATGTTCGAGGTCGCGCGCTCGCGGCGGATATGCTGTTCGCGGGTCGCCAAGGTCAGACAATAGGCGCGACGGCCATTGCGATCGTGGGTCTCGCCGACCAGCCGTCCCGGCATCAACCGCACCTGCGCGAGCCGCGCCGCCATAAAGCCGAGACCGGGACCGCCAAACTGCGGCGCGATACCGAAGCTTTGGCCCTCGCCGACCGCGAGGTCAGCGCCAAGTTCGCCGGGCGATTTCAGGAGACCGAGCGCGAGCGCCTCGGCCGTCACGGCGATCGCGAGCCCGCCCGCGCGATGGGTCAATCCGGCTATTTCGCCCAGCGGCTCGATCACGCCGAAAAGGTTCGGATAGCCCGTCACGGTGCAGAGCAGCCGGTCGTTGGCGAGCCGCTGCAACGCGCCAGAATCCGTCGCGCCGGTGGTCTGATCAAACGGCACTTCGACCAGCTCGAGGTCGGTCTGCGCCGCCAGATAGGTGCGAATCGTGGCGCGATAATCGGGCCAGAGCGCACGCGACATCGCGACGACGTGGCGTTTGGGCAGCACCCGCCGCGCCATCAGGACGGCTTCGGCCGCCGCCGACGCGCCGTCATACATGCTCGCGTTAGCGACCTCGAGTCCGGTCAACTGTGTGATCAAGGTCTGGAATTCGAAGATCGCCTGGGTGGTGCCCTGGCTCGCCTCGGGCTGATAAGGCGTGTAGCCGGTCGCGAACTCCGCGCGCGCGGTGATGGCCCGGACGACCGCCGGCACATAGTGGCGATAGTAACCGCCGCCAAGAAAGCTCGTGAACTCGACCCCGTCGCGGTTGCGCGCCGCCAGCCGGGACATCGTGGCGACCACTTCCGCCTCGTCGAGTCCGCGCTCGAGCTTGATCGCGGCCGTGCGCCGGAGCTCGGCGGGCACGTGGGCGAGCAGATCGTCGATCGACCCGACCCCGATCGTCGCGAGCATCGCGGCAATATCGTCAGCGGTATGTGGAATGAATCTCATTTAGTTTACCTGGAACGCACCTCGCGGACTCGTTATTTTGGCCGCGGCTCGCAGACTCGCCCGCCCCCTGAGCTCGCTCCGCATACGCTCCGCTAGCGTTTATCTCGTTTATAGAAGGGCAGCGGCATTACTGTAACTTCAGCCTTACGTGAGCGAATCTCGACCGCTAAATGCGTATACGGCTGCGTTGCTTCGATTCCGGCTGCGGTATCGACATAAGCCATCGCCAGCGGGCGGGCGAAACTCGGCGCAAAGGTTCCACTCGTCACGACACCAACGCGGGTCTCCCCGCGAAACAGCGGGTAGCCCTGGCGCGCGATACTCTTGCCGTCGTCGGTGCGGATGCCGATTAGGTGCTTCCCTAATCTGCGCGACCGCTGATCCGCGAGCGCCGTTTCGCCGACGAAGCCGTGGCCAAATCGCACGAACGCGCCCAGCCCCGCTTCGAGCGGGGAAGTCTGGCGGTCGAGTTCGTGACCGTAAAGCGGCAGACCCGCTTCCATTCGCAAGGTGTCACGCGCGCCGAGGCCGCATGGTTGAAGTCCGGCTGGCGCACCGGCGGCGAGGATCGCCTCGAACAGACGCGACGCGTGAGCGGCGCCGGTGAACAGCTCGAAGCCGTCCTCGCCCGTGTATCCGGTTCGCGCGACAAGACATTTGACCCCCGCGACTTCACCGTCGGCAATACGAAAGCGGCCGAGCCGACCGAGTTCGATACGCGTCAACGGTGCGAGGATCGCCGCCGCCTGCGGTCCTTGTACAGCGATCAGCGCCGTTGCGTCACTAACGTCCTCGAGCTCAACGTCGGGATGCGCCAGTCCGGCCAACTGCGCCCAATCAGCCGCAATATTCGACGCATTGACGCACAAGAGGTAATGATTCGACGCACGACGATAAACGATCAGATCATCGATCGTGCCGCCGTCGTCGGCGCACATGATCGTGTATTGCGCCTGACCGTCGACCAGCCGGGCGGCCGAGTTACTGAACGCCCGTTCGAGCATCGCGACCGCCCCGGCCCCGCGCAGTTCGAACTCGCCCATGTGGCTCAGATCGAACAGCCCGGCGGCGGCGCGGACCGCGCGATGCTCCGCGATAATCCCCGCATACTGCACCGGCATCGCGAAGCCACCGAATTCGGTCATCCGGGCGCCGAGACGGCGATGCGTTGCATAAAGCGGAGTGTGCTTGACCGAATCATTCACCACGCCTAACTTTACCAGAGCCATCGAAGCACTACGAAATCACCCGGCCTGTTGCCCTCCCTCGCACCTCCCCGAAACCAAAGGCTCCGCAATAGCTAAAATGACGCCATTATCGCGAGTTTCATGTCGACAGTAATCATGGACGGGCGCGCGCTCAGCGCCAAGCTCAAGCCAGAGTTGCAGCGCTACGCGCATGAACTCAGCGAGCGGCACGGACTCAGGCCAGTGCTCGGCGCGATTCTCGCCAGTGACAGCGCCGCGTCGATCCAATACGTGCGCAACAAGCGGCGATTGGCGGAGGAGCTGGGTTTCGGGACCGAAATCCTCACGATGACCGCCGCCGAGGCAACCACCGGCCATCTGCTCGACGAGATCGCACGGATGAATCGCGACCCGGCAATCACGGGGATTCTGCTGCAATTGCCGCTCCCTGCGGGAGTCGATGTGTTTCGCCTTTTCGACGCTATCGCGCCCGGCAAGGACGTCGACGCGGTCGGCGCCGGCAGTATCAGCGGTTTCTATCGCGGCGAATGGGGCCGCTTCATCCCGTGTACGCCGCGCGGCGTGCTGACCCTGCTGGACTACTACAAGGTGCCGGTCGAGGGCGCGCGCGCCGTGGTTATCGGCCGCAGCGATATCGCGGGCAAACCGATCGCGATGATCCTCGGCGGCCGGCTGCGTAACGCGACCGTCACCTGGTGCCATCGCCACACCCGCGACCTCGCGGGCGTCTGCCGCGATGCGGATCTGCTGGTCGCATGCGCCGGGGCTAATCCGGGAGCATCACAGTTCCTGATAACGGCGGATATGGTGAAGCCGGGCGCCTGCGTCATCGACGTCGGCTTTCGGCGCATCGGCCCGGGACGTTTCGCCGGCGATGTCGACTTCGCCGCGGTCAGTCAGGTCGCGGGATGGCTCACGCCGAATCCGGGGGGAACCGGACCGATGACGGTATTGGCCCTGATGCAGAATCTGATTGACGCGGCGCGCTATAAGCTCGGGCTTGCACGCGCGTCTTATTCGGTATGAATTCTCGCGAAGGAAGCTCTTGACCAAATTATGGAACCTGGGGAAGAAACGCGCGCCAATGTCGAACGGCGCACGCTCACCAATATTCTGATTGGACCCGCGCGCAACGTTCGCGATCCACAGATTTTTCACAGCCTCTCGCTGGTTGCGTTTCTGGCCTGGGTGGGACTCGGCTCGGACGGGCTGAGTTCGTCCTGCTACGGACCCGAAGAAGCTTTTCTGGCGCTGGGACCGCATAAATATCTGGCGGTTTTTCTCGCGATGCTGACGGCGCTGACAGTCTTCATCATCTCGGCGTCATATTCGCAGACGATCGACGAATTCCCGACGGGTGGCGGCGGCTACCTGGTCGCGACCAAGCTGCTGGGCGGCTATGCGGGTCTGACTTCGGGATGCGCGCTGGTGATCGATTACGTGCTGACTATCTCGATTTCGATCGCGAGCGGCGCGGACGCCATTTTCAGCTTCCTGCCGGTAGCCTGGCTGCACTACAAGTTCTGGGTCTGCGTGGCGGTCGTGATCGTGCTGATCGGGATGAATCTGCGCGGCGTCAAGGAATCGGTGCTGGCGCTCTTGCCGATCTTCATCGCCTTCGTGGCAACGCACGTCTGGCTCATCACGTATGCATTGATCGTCAAGGCGCCGCTGATCCCGCACCTGACCAGCCAGGCTGTGAGCGAGGCGCACAGCAGTATCAGCTCTCTCGGTTTCGTGGCGCTCGCGATCATCTTCCTGCGCGCCTACAGCCTGGGTGGCGGCACCTATACCGGGATCGAGGCGGTCAGCAACGGCCTGCCGATCCTGCGTGAACCGCGCACGGTGACCGGCAAGCGCACGATGATCTACATGTCGGTCTCACTGGCCTTTGTCGCCGGCGGCATCCTCTTCGGTTACATGCTGTACGACGTTTCGCCGGTGCCCGGAAAAACCCTCAATGCGGTGCTCTTCGGGATGATGGCCGGTCACTGGCAGATCGCGGGCTTCAACGTCGGCGCCTCGATTGTGACGTTTTCCCTGCTGACGGAAGGGGCCCTGCTGTTCGTCGCGGCGCAGACCGGCTTTGTCGACGGGCCCCGGGTGCTCGCCACGATGGCTACCGACCGTTGGCTGCCGCGGCGCTTTTCCAATCTGAGCGCGCGGCTGGTTACCCAGGACGGCGTGCTCGCGATGGGTCTGGCGGCGGGCGTGATTCTGGTCGGCACCGGGGCCAGCGTTGACCTGCTGGTGGTGCTCTACGCGATCAACGTCTTCATCACCTTCACGCTCTCGCAGCTCGGCATGACCGTGCACTGGTGGACGGTACGGAAAACGGAACCCCACTGGAAGCACAAGCTGTTGATCAACGGGGTCGGATGCTCATTCACGGGACTCATTCTCGTGCTGACCGTGTCGCTCAAGTTCTATGACGGTGGATGGGTAACGGTGGTGATGACCGGCGGCTTGATTGCCCTCTGCTATACGGTGCGGATGCACTACAACCGCGTGCACAAGGCGATCGAGCAGCTCGAAGCGGATATTCTGCCGGAGATTTTCGCGGCGGCGGAAAAGCCGCCGGCCGCGCGCGATCTAAATGCGCCCACCGCCGTCATTCTGGTCAGTGGTTTCAACGGCCTCGGCCTGGCCACCCTTACGACGATCCAGCGCCTGTTCGGCAATCAGTTTCGCAACGTCGTCTTCGTCGGGGTGGCGGAGGTGGACTCGGGGCAGCTCAAAGGTCCCGAAGAGGTGCAGCGCCTCGAGCAGCAGGTCGCCGACGATCTGGTCGAATACTGCCGCTTCGCGTCGGACCTGGGTTTCTATCCCGAACTGCGCGGCGGGATCGGTCCCGACGTGGCGCTCGAGCTCTACCGGATGTGTCTCGGGGTGGCCAACGAATTTCCGCACGCCGTTTTCTTTGCCGGCAAACTGGTATTCACTAACGAGCTCGACGGCTATATCAGCCGTTTCCTGCACAATCACACGGCGCTCGAATTACAAAATCGCCTGCAGGCGCAGGGCCTCAGCCTGGTGATCCTGCCAGTACGGGTGATGTCGTCGAAGTTGCGCCCGAAGGCGATCGCACCGATCGTTCCCACGACGCCGATAGCGGCGGGCGGCGCCTGAGCGGTGCGCCGGCCGCGTGGTGCCTCGTCAGCGCAATTGCACCGCGCCGGGCGTCAGCAACGCGCCCAGCTCGGCGACGAAGGCTTCGGTCGGCGCGACCTTGTAGTCGTCGCCCAGCAGGAAAATCGCTTCATTGCCGTCGTCGAGCCCCAGATGCAGATAGGTGAGTGACTGCCCGCTGTAACGGCGTAGCAGCTCCTTGAGCCGTTCGAGGTCGCCGTTGACCATCCGCGCCCGGGGCGCGCGAATCCGCACCTCGCGCACGGCGTCGGTCAGCGCCACCGTCAGGGGCCGCAATTCGTCGACGATTATCTGCGCGCGCTCATCGCCGACGTCGAGCTTGCCCTTGACCACCACCGGATCATTGCCCGCCACCACCGCCTCATACTTCTGGTAGGCCTCGGGCCAGACGATACATTCGGTCGCGCCTTCGCGATCTTCAAGCGAGAAGGTCGCGTAGCGCTTGCCCGCCTTGTTGTTCTTGAGCTTCACCGCCTGGATCACGCCGGCCAGTTGCACTTTGCTGCCGTCGCGGGCGTTGGGCAGATCAGCGGTGGTCAGCTTGCCGATCCGGCGCAGCTCGCGATCGTAGTTGTCGAGCGGATGGGCCGTGATGTAAAAGCCGAGCGTCTCCTTCTCGAAATTGAGCAGCTCCCGCTGCGGCCATTCGGGCACCGGCTCGCGCAGGGTCAAGGCCGGCGGCTCGTTGCTCTTGCCGAAGAGGCTGATCTGGTTCTTGACCGCGTCGCTCTCGGCGCGTTGCGCGAGTTTCAGGCCGTCTTCCGCCTGCGCCATCAGCGCCGCGCGCGCTATCCCGGTGGAATCGAAAGCCCCGCATTTGATCAGGGCTTCGAGCACGCGCCGGTTGAGCAGTTGCGTGCCGACCCGCAGGCAGAAATCGGCCAGCGTGCGGAATTCGCCCTCGCGTTCGCGCACCGCGATAATCTCTTCCCCCGACTTCGCGCCGACCCCGCGAATCGCGCCGAGTCCGAAACGAATCGCATCGCCGCTGACCGTGAACTTGACCCGGCTTTGATTCACGTCGGGCGGCAGCACTCGAATCCGCATCTCACGCAACGCGGCGATATTCTTGTAGGTCTTCTCGGTATCATCCATGTCGAGCGACATCAGCGCCGCCATGAATTCGCGGGGAAAGTGCGCCTTAAGGTACGCGGTCGTGTACGAGGTCAGCGCATAGGCCGCGGCGTGCGAACGGTTGAAGCCGTACGACGCGAAGGTCGCGATCTTTTCGAAAATCGTGACCGCGAGCGTCTTGTCGACCCCGTTCTTCACCGCGCCCGAGATGAAGCGCTCGCGCTCCTTTTGCATCACTGCGATCGACTTCTTGCCCATCGCGGCCCGCAGGATATCGGCCTGTTCGAGCGTGTAGCCGGCCAGCGCCTGCGCCGCGCGCATCACCTGCTCCTGGTAGATGATCACGCCGTACGTGTCGCGCAGGACCGGCTCGAGCAGCGGATGGTCGTACTCGACCGGCTCCTTGCCGTGTTTGCGCCGGATGAACGGATCAACCATCCCGGCGTCGAGCGTACCCGGCCGGAACAGCGAAATTGCGGCGATGACATCTTCGAAGCAGGAGGGCTTGAGATCCGAAAGAAACCGGCGCATCCCAGAGCCTTCCATCTGGAACACGCCGACCGTGTCGCCGCGCGCGAGCAGCTTGTAGCTCTCGGGGTCGTCGAGACTGAGCCGGCTCAGATCGGGGCGCGACGCGGGGTCGATCAGGTCGAGCGTGTCCTTGATCAGGGTCAGGTTTTTGAGCGCGAGAAAGTCGAACTTGATAAGCCCGATCTCCTCGACCCCCTTCATCGAGTACTGCGTAATCGAGACGGCGTTTTCGTTGCGCTCCTTATCGACGTAGAGCGGCACCAGATCGCTCAACGGCGCGTCCGCGATCACCACGCCCGCGGCGTGCCGCGACGCGTGGCGCAGCAGCCCTTCGAGCTTGAAGGCGTAGTCGAACAGCTCCGCATATTTTTCGCGCTCGGTAGCGAGCCGCGGCTCCATCTCGAGCGCGTCCTGCAACGGAAAATCACGGCCCTGCTTGGGCGCTGGGTAGAGCTTGACGATCCGGTCGGTCTCGGCGAAGGAGAGCCCCAACACGCGGCCGACGTCCCGAATCGCCTGTTTGCCCTTGATCGTGCCGAAAGTGATGATCTGCGCGACCCGGTCGTCGCCATACTTCTGGCGCACATAGTCGAGCACTTCGTCGCGACGCTCATAGCAAAAGTCGACGTCGATATCAGGCATCGAGCGGCGGCCCGGATTGAGCCAGCGCTCGAAGAGCAGTTTGTGCTCGACCGGATCGACTTCCGTGATCCGCATCGCATACGAGACCAGGCTGCCAACCACCGAGCCGCGGCCCGGGCCGACCGGAATGCCGATACCGCGCGCGTAGTTGATAAAATCGGCGACGATCAGCATGTAGCCGGAAAAGCCCATCTCGCGAATAACCGGCAGTTCGCGATCGATTCGCTCGACATAGGGCGCCTCGTCGAACTCGCCGCGGCGCGCGTGCTGCTCGGCGAGCCGCGTCGCCAGCCCTTCGCGGACCTGCCGCTCGAGCATCGCGTCGAGTTCCTCGCTGGTCAGCTCGGCGGCTTGCGCGCCCTTGGTCCCCTGATGGAAGAGCGGAAAATGGAATTTGCCGGTCTCGAATTCAAAATCGACGCGGTTCGCGATCTCGACCGTATTGCGAATCTCTTCGGAATCGGCGCCGAACGCGGCGATCATCTCCTCCGGCGTTTTGACGTAAAGCTCATCGGTGTCGAAGCGCCAGCGCGTGTCGTCGGCCATCGTCTTGCCGGTCTGGATACACAGCAGGACTTCGTGCGCTTTGGCGTCTTCGCGATGGAGGTAGTGGCAATCGTTGGTCGCGACCAGCGGGATCCCGGCGGTCTTGCCGATCTCGCGCAGCGCTTCATTGAGCGGTCCGTGCAGAGCGTTGTCCTGCAGCTCCAGATAAAAGCGGCCGGGAAAGGTGCGCGCATACCATTCGGCGGCCTCGCGCGCGCGGTCGAGCCGTCCACCGCGCAGAGCCCGCGCGACTTCGCCGCTGAGGCATCCTGAGAGCACGATCAGCCCCTCGGAGTTCTCGGCGAGAATCTCCTTGTCGATCCGCGGCTTGTAGTAGAGCCCTTCCTTATAGGCCGCAGTCAGCAGACGACAAAGATTACGATAGCCCTGCCGCGACTGCGCGAGCAGGATGAGATGGAAATTGCTGCCGCCTTCGACGTCGTCGCCGCGCTGGGTCTGGGTGCGATCGGTGCGTTTGCCCGGCGCAAGATAGGCCTCGCAGCCGATAATCGGTTTGACGCCGTTCTGCCGCGCCTTGGAATAAAATTCGACCGCGCCGAACATGTTGCCATGATCGGTCATCGCGATCGCGGGCATCCCCGAACTCTTGACGTGCTCGAAGAGCGGCGCAATTTTGTTCGCGCCGTCGAGCAGACTGTACTGCGTATGTACGTGCAGATGTACGAAACTCATCTTGACTCCACCGGACTCCGCCGCCGCCTCGGGCGGGTGAGGGCGTGGGCGGAGACGCCC
>JBKQPD010000003.1:0-33731 GCA_052145175.1 Binataceae bacterium (SeqCode)
GTCCAGACATCGCCACGCGCGAGCAGCGACTTGAGATCGCCCGCCCCCTGCTTGGCCTTCGCCTCTTCGAGTTGCTGATTCATCGCGGCGTCGTAGGTCGGCCGACTGACCGCGTAGAAAACCCCGAGCGGGGTCGGCAGCGGCGCCTCGAACTGCCCGAGCATAAACGCCAGCGCGAGATTGGTCTCGTCGTGCACGATGAGATCCTTCTCGCTAACGCCATTGCCGAGCTGCACGGCCTCGGCGCGTTGACCGTTCATGCGAATGCCCTTGTCGCGATTCTTGCCGAAGATCAACGGCTTGCCGTGCTCAATCAGCAGCTGATGGTCGGCCTTGGTCTGCTTGTCGGTCAGGTCGTTGAACACGCCGTCATTGAAGATGTTGCAGTTCTGCAGAATCTCGACGAACGACGCCCCGCGATGGGCATGCGCCCGCTTGAGCATCTCACCCTGATGCTTCTGCTCGACGTCGACCGTGCGGCAGACGAATGTCGCACTGGCGCCCAGCGCGAGGTTGACCGGATTGAACGGGTAGTCGACCGAGCCCGCCGGTGACGACTTGGTCACCTTGCCAACTTCGGAAGTGGGCGAATACTGACCCTTGGTCAGACCGTAGATCTTGTTGTTGAAGAGCAGGATCTTGAGGTCAACGTTACGGCGCAAGCAATGGATCAGATGATTACCACCGATCGAAAGTCCGTCGCCGTCGCCGGTCACCACCCAGACGTCGAGGTCCGGCCGCGAGACCTTGAGCCCGGTCGCGATCGCGGGAGCGCGCCCATGGATGGTGTGAAACCCATAGGTGTTCATGTAATAGGGGAAGCGGCTCGAGCATCCGATACCGGAGACGAAGACCGTCTTCTCGCGCGGGATACCGAACTCGGGCATGATCTTCTGCACTTGGGCCAGGATTGCGTAGTCACCGCATCCGGGACACCAGCGGACTTCCTGATCGGAGACAAAATCTTTGCGGGATAGCGCGCTAGCCATTATTTTCAGCCCTCCAGGACGCGGGTAATCCGGTTCGTCAGCTCACTTACTTTGAACGGACGGCCCTGGATTTTGTTACAGCCGATCGCATCGATCAGATAATCGGCGCGCACCAGCTTGAGCAGCTGCCCCATGTTCATCTCCGCCACCATCACCTTCTTGAACTTGCGCAGCTGATCCGCGAGGTCGTCCGGCAGTGGATTGAGATATCTCACATGGATATGCGAAACGCTCCGGCCTTTGCCCCGCAGTTGCTTGACCGACTCGCGAATCGAGCCGTAGGTCGAGCCCCAGCCAAGCACCACCAGGTCGCCGCCGTTGGCGTCGCCGAAGATTTGTGTCGCGGGAATCTCGCGCGCGATGCCGGCGATTTTCCGCGCACGCGTCCGCACCATCAGCTCGTTATTGGCGGGCGAGTAGCTGATATTACCGGTCTGGTCTTCGCTCGAAAGCCCACCGATCCGATGCTCGAGGCCGGGCGTTCCCGGAATCGCCCACGGCCGCGACAGGGTTTCCGGATCCCGCAGATACGGCAGGAAGCCTTCGGGGTCGGTGCGGAACTCGACCTTGATCTCGGGCAATTTGTCGACGTCAGGCAGGAGCCAAGGCTCCGCGCCGTTGGCGAGCTGGCCGTCGGTCAGCAGGATAACCGGAGTCATGTACTTGACCGCGATTCGCACCGCCTCGTATGCGCAATCGAAACAGTCGGCCGGCGTGGTCGCCGCGATCACCGGAATCGGCGACTCACCGTGACGGCCATACATGGAGGCGAGCAGATCGGCCTGCTCCGGCTTGGTCGGCATCCCGGTTGACGGACCCGCGCGCTGAATATCCGTTATGATAATCGGCAGCTCGGTCTTGACCGCGAGACCCACGGCTTCGGCCTTCAGATTCATGCCCGGGCCCGAAGTGGTCGTGATCGCAATCGAGCCGCCGAAGGCCGCACCAATCGCGGACGCCACCCCGGCGATCTCATCCTCGGCCTGGAACGTGTAGATCGGAAAATTTTTGAGCGCCGCGAGGTCATGCAGGACGTCGCTGGCGGGCGTGATCGGATACGAACCGAGGAACAGTGGACGACCCGCCTTGACCGCCGCGGCGACAAAGCCGAGCGCGGTCGCGCTGTTGCCCGTGATATTGCGATAGACCCCCGGTAAGATTCGCGCCGGTGGTACTTCGTACGAGCTCGCGAACATCTCGGTCGTCTCGCCGTAGTGGTAGCCCGCCTTGAGCGCCTTGAGGTTCGCGTTCAACAAGTCGGGGGTCTTCTTGAACCGGCCTTCGAGCCAGTTAACCGTGCTCTCGATCGGGCGCTGATAGAGCCACGAGATCATTCCGAGCACGAACAGATTACGGCAGCGGAAAACCGCGCGATTGTTGAGCCCCGTATCGTGCAAGGCGTTCGTGGTCAGCTTGGTCACGTCGACCTGGAAGATCTGGTATTTGTCGAGCGAATTGTCGTTGAGCGGATTCTTGGTGTAACCGGCTTTCTTGAGGTTGGCCTCGGAGAAAGCCTCCTTGTCGACGATAATCACGCCATTGGGCGGAACATCGTCGAGGTTGGCTTTGAGGGCCGCCGGATTCATCGCCACCAGAACGGTTGGCTCGTCGCCGGCGGTGAAGACCTCGTTACTCGAGAAATTGACCTGAAAGCCGCTGACGCCCGCGATAGTGCCCGCTGGGGCGCGGATTTCGGCCGGAAAGTCGGGGAGCGTCGCGATATCGTTACCGGCCATCGCCGATTCCGCCGTAAACTGCATTCCCGCCAATTGCATGCCGTCGCCGGAGTCACCGGCGAAGCGCACCACTACACTGTCGCGGTGCTCGCCCCGCTTGCGGATTGTACTGCCGCCGAGAGCCGTGGACGCGGCGGCTCCTCCGGCCGCCTCTGGTGGTAGAGCCATTGCGATCAACACTCCTTACGCCGCTTTGCCAGCTGGCGTTAGTCAGGGTCCTTATCTAAGCAGGATCAATATCCTCGCGTATCAAGAAAAAGTATAGCTAATACTGGTTTTGTGGGAAAGGGTCGATGAGGGGGGCCGATCCGGCGCGCCTTTTTCAACGAATTGCGAACCCGCTGAATTCGCCGGTCGCCCCATCCCACTCCGCGCGCACTTCGTCTACTCTCGCCCGCGATGGGCCCGTTTGGGCCCATTCCAGCAGCCGTTCGAGATTCCTCCGCGCGCCCTCCGCGACGATCTCGACCGCGCCGTCAGCGCAATTCCGGGCAAATCCCCTCACTCCCAAACTGTGCGCTTGCTCCGCAGCGGACGCGCGAAAGAAAACCCCCTGCACCCGGCCGCGAATTATCATTCGGACCCGCGCCAGGTCATCACCGTTCGTTCGGCCGCTCACTCAACCGTCTCGCCCAGCAGTTTGACGAACTCCGCCTCGTCAAGGGTCTTCACCCCGAGCTCCTGCGCCTTGCGCAACTTCGACCCCGGGTCGGCGCCCGCCACGACGAAATCCGTCTTGCGGCTGACCGACGCGGTCACCCGTCCGCCGCTCGCCAGAATCCGCTCCTCCGCTTCGTCCCGGGTCAGCCCTTCAAGCGTCCCGGTGAGCACGAAGGTCTTGTCGCGCAACGCACCGCGCCCCTGCGGCGGGGCGGGCGGCGGCTGGATATCCAGCTCGGCCATCAGCCGCTCGACCGCCCGGCGATTGCGCGGTTCGGCAAAATACTCCTCGATACTGTGCGCCACTTCACCCCCGATATCGCGCACTGCGAGCAGCTCGTCAGCCGTCGCGGCCATCAGCGCTTCGAGCGTGCGGAAGCGTAACGCCAACTGGCGCGCCGTATGCTCCCCGACATGGCGAATGCCGAGCCCGTTGATCACACGGTCGAGCGCGACCTTGCGCGAACGCGTGATCGCGTCAAGGACATTCTGCGCGCTCTTGTCGGCCATCCGCTCGAGTTCAAGCAGGTCGCTCTTTTTGATCCGGTAGAGGTCGTCGAGCTCCTTGACCTGACCGCTTTCGACGAGCTGCGCGACCAGCTTGTCGCCCAACCCCTCAATATCGAGCGCAGTCTTGGAGGCGAAGTGGCGGATCGATTCACGCATCCGCGCGGGACAATTGGCGTTGACGCAGAAATAGCCGACTTCGCCTTCTTCGTGCACGATATGGGCGCCGCACTCCGGGCAGCGCGCTGGCATCTGGAATTCGTCCGCACGCGGATCGGCCATGTGCGTCACGCGCACGACGTAGGGGATCACATCGCCGGCGCGCTCGATCATCACGGTATCGCCCACCCGGACGTCCTTGCGCCGAATCTCGTCGAGGTTGTGCAGCGACGCGTTGGCGATCGTGACCCCGGCCAGCGCGACCGGCTCGAGTTTGGCAACCGGTGTCAGCGAGCCGATCCGCCCCACCTGCACGCTGATCTCGCGGACGCGGGTTTCCCCCTGCTGCGCCTTGAACTTGTACGCCACAGCCCAGCGCGGCGAGCGCGAGACTTCGCCCAGCCGGTTCTGCAGCGCAAACGAGTTAACCTTGGCGACCACGCCGTCCGCTTCATAGGCCAGTTCGTGCCGCTTCGCGGTAAGCTCGGTCCAGTAGGCAAGTACTTCGTCGACGTTGCGGCAGCGGCGTGACAGCGGATTGACGCGCAGGCCGAACGCGCGCATCCCATCCAGAAATTCCCACTGGCTCCCGAAAGCAATCCCCTCCATCACGCCCGGCGAGTGGCAGAAGATATCGAGCGGACGGGCGGCCGTGATCCGTGGATCGAGCTGGCGCAACGATCCAGCCGCGGCGTTGCGTGGATTCACAAAAGGCGGCTCGCCCGCCTTGACCCGCTCCTCGTTGAGCCGCTCAAAACCTTGGCGCCCGAAGATCACTTCGCCCCGCACTTCGAGCCGCTGCGGCAGCGACCGCCCCGGCGGCTTCATCAGATGCAACGGGATGCTCTTGATCGTCCGGATGTTCTGGGTGACATCCTCGCCGTTGACCCCGTCGCCCCGGGTCGATCCCCCGGTCAGCCGGCCGTCCTCATACACCAGCTCGACCGCGAGCCCGTCGAGCTTGACCTCCGCGACGTATTCGATATCGGCGTCATCCTTGAGGAACCGCTTGATCCGCTGGTCGAATTCGACCATCTCCTCCGCGTCCATCGCGTTCGCCAGGGAGAGCATCGGCTGGCGATGGACGACGACGCCGAACTTCTCGCTGGGCGCGGCGCCAACCCGCTGCGTGGGTGAATCCGGCGTCAGGAGTTCGGGATGGTCGCGCTCGAGCGCCTCGAGCCGCCGCATCAGGCGGTCGTACTCGGCGTCGGTTACCTCCGGACTGTCGAGCACGTAGTAGCGATAGTTGTGATGGTCGATCGCCGCGCGCAGCTGTTCGGCTTCGGCCTTGAGCTGCGCGAGCTTGGAACTCATACCCGGCTTTGTCAGCGATCGCGCGGCCGGGCCGTCAACGGCTGTAGCCCATCGCCATCAGAAAATCGTCGAGATTTTTGAAGCGCATATACATGTTGTGGCGCTTCTGATCGGCGATCGTCGTGCTCGATTCCTCGGAATAGGCATGCCCCGGATAGACCACGGTATCGTCGTCGAGATTCTTCAGCGTGTGATTGAGGCTATGGTACATGTCCTCGGGATTCGAACCCGGCAAATCAACCCTTCCGCAGGAATTGACGAACAGCGTATCACCCGAGATCAGGTTGCCGTCGACCAGAAAGCATTGCGACCCCGGCGTATGGCCGGGTGTGTGGAGATACTTGACTTCGAGATTCCCCACCTTGAGAACATCGCCGGCCTCGACCTTCACCAGGTCGGAATCGCTCAGTCCGGAGACCTTCTTCACACCCTCGGCCTCGTGCTTGTTGACGTAGACCTTGGCCTTGATCCGGCCGACCAGTTCGGCCGCGCCCTGAATACTATGGCCCATCAGGTTGCCGCCCAGATGATCCTGATGGTAGTGCGTAATCAGGATCTGTTCGATCGTGTAGCCTTTGCCTTCCGTGTAACTGACGATACGGTCAATATCCCACGCGGGATCGACCACAGCCGCTTTATGGGTCGAGGGATCGCCGATGATATAGACGAAGTTCGCCATCGGACCGAGCTGGGCCTGCACCAGGGACAGTTTTGGTTCTTCGTTGGTCATGAATTCTCCGCGAGTCGCCTCAGCGTTTGGACTTTACGGTGGGCCTGGCCACGCGGCGACCCACCGGTTGCGCCGGCTGGTCACTCAGCCGCAGCCCGCGATCCCAGAGGAACTCCGGCTCGCCGAGCCGCTTCGCCACCCAGCGCGACTGCACGAACAGATGATCGCTCAGCCTGTTGATATATATAATCACTCCGTCGGTGATCGGCTCTTCGCGCTTGACCGCCCAGCAGACGCGCTCCGCCCGCCGGCAGACCGTGCGCGCCTGATGGAGAAAGGCGTTGAGCACGCCGCCGCCCGGCAGCGTGAACGATTTGAGCGGCTCCAGGTCCCGCTGCATGCGGTCCATCTCGAGTTCGAGCAGCTTGGTCTCGCCCGCCCCGACCCGATGCATCCCTTCGTATTCGCCGTCCGGCGGCGTGGCGAGCTCGCTGCCGACGTCGAACAGCTCGTTCTGGATGCGCCGCAAGGTCTCGGCATACCAGTCGAAATCCGCACCAAAACGCTCGCGGTACTCCAGCAGATAGGTCCGCACGATCCCGAGCACGGAGTTGAGCTCGTCGACGGTGCCATACGCCTCGAGCCGCCCGGACTCCTTGGGTACGCGCTTGCCGCCAACCAGCGCCGTCAGGCCCTTGTCGCCGGTGCGGGTGTAGATGCGCGTCAGCCGTATCGGCATCAGAGGCCGGCCTTGGCGCGGAGTGCCGCATAAGCCACGTCGCCGAGCTCCTGCGAGACCGGGAGGCCGGCGTCGCGCCAGCCCTTGACGACCATCTGGCCCGAGGCGTCGCGCTGGCCGCCGAAACCGCCGCGCACGTTCGTCAGGTCGGTGTAGCCCGCCTCTTCGAGCATCTCACACGCCCGTTGCGAGCGTCCCCCGGCCAGGCATCCGACCACGAGCTTGCGACCCTTGGGCAGAACCTGCTCGGCCACGGCGATAAAATCACCGTTGGGTTGGGGCCGGCCGGGAATCATGAACATCACGGGAATATTGATTGCGCCCGCGGGATGACCCTGGGCGAACTCCTCTTCGGTGCGGACGTCGAGGTAAGTCGCGTCCGGATTGCCGCTCAGGATCTGATGGGCTTCGGGTGGTTCGACCTGTTTGATTGCCATCCTCTTCTCTTACCGTCCCGCGCCACCGTCCACAACACCGACGGAGCCGACGGAATTATTCTTGGAAGCGGAGCGTCAGCGAGCATGGGGGGCGCGCTAGCGAAGCCGAAGGCGTAGCGGGCAGGTGAGTCTGCGAACTGCTTTCAGAAAACGGAGTCTGCGAGCCGCGGTAAAAATAAAAGTAGCGGAGGGCGCGGAGCGACCGGAGCGCGTCAGCCTTTGTGGCGGATCGAGAATTCTTCCATCAACTTGGCGGCGCGCTCCTGGGCCGAGACCATCCGTTGGGTCTTCAGAAAAAACTGCACGATCTCATCGTGGCCGGCCTGTCCGGTGGGACTCGCCACCTCGACGAGCTCCTCAATCAGACTCGGGAATTTCTCGCCGGGGATATAATAATTCGCCCAGCCAAAGTTGCAGTAGCGATGGAGGATTTTGGCGATCGTCTTTTCCAGCGTCTCCCGCCGGCGTCCGTCGCTCTCTTCGTTTTGTGCCAACGCTGCCCCTCTTCGTCCGCTTCAGAACGCTGTCAAAACTTATCGCAGACCGATGCACCGCTGGGCAAGCCCCCACCGGCCTCAGGCTGATTCTTCGAGTTTGGACGTCGGCGTGGCGGGCGCGGCTTCGATGTCGTCGATCCAGGGCAGCTTTTGGTAGTTGAAGCGACCATTTTCGAGCACGTTGTACTTGATGATCGCAAAGTAGGGTGACAGGTCGAAGTCGCGCGGCGTGATCAAAGTTGGCGACACCATCCGCAACAGGCCCGGTACATGATGCTTGTTGCGCGCAAAGCGTCCGAGCAGACTCGCCACCTTCCGCACGGGCGCAAATCCCTCGGGAAATGGTTCATAGCGCGGCACCACCGGAAATCGCACTTTGGTGAAACATTCCGCAATCAGACTCGAGCAGATTACCCGGGTCGGATCGCCGCTGCCGAAATACAGGGCCTGCCGCCGGAACCGCGCGGGCACCAGATGGACCGGCAGGAAATAGCGCGTCAGATCGAACACATTCTTGAAGTCATAGTGCCGGCCGACGTTGGCCAATGCGGTGTCGACCACCTCGCGCTGATCGGCCGCGGTCAGACCGTGCGGACGGCAGAGCCGCATATTGAGCTTGCTATACTTGCTGATCGGGGAAAGCACCACGCCACTTTCGACCAGCGCCTCGACCACCAGGTGCTGCGCGTCGTCACCAAACTGCTCCGTCAGCTTGCGCTTGAGCTCGGCGTCGCGCCGGATTGGTTCATCACCTACGTAAAGGCAGGAATGCGACCACGAACTCTGTGTCAGGTACTTGATACATTCGCTGATCCGCTCGTTACCCTCGACCAGTATCACGTCACCCTTGCGAAGACTGCGCTTGAGTGCGCTCAGGTCGTTTGGAATCGTCAACGAGTAGCGGGCGAGTGGCTTGGTGAGCTGCCTGATCGCAAAGCTTGAAAGCTTGCGCAGGATGAAGGCGAACGGATTGAGTCGCGTAAGAATGGACATCCGGTGACGGGCCGCGTTGCCCGCTTGCCTTTAGTTTAACCATCCGGCGTGCTTGAAAATACTAGGAACGCAACCGGCAGATGTGACAATCAGGTCAAATTTCACCCGCTGACGCAAACGGGCGCGGTGCGGCGACCCCGAAAGTCGGCCCGTCTAGCCGTTGAAGCTGCCGACGATCCCGTAAAAGGGCACCTGCACGAGCGGCTGGGCCGGGTCGTCGGTTTTGATCGCCACCACGCCGCGCAAGGTCCCGTCCGGGGAATTGGGCGCCAGTTGCAGGGTGATCTTGAATTCCTTGCCCGGCGTCACCGGCTCGATGACCGCCGTGACCTTCTGGTTGTTGCTGGCCACGTCGATCACGTGCACGGGCCGGTCGCCGGCGTTGCTCAGCCGCGCGAAGCGAAGCGCTCCCGCATGATGCTTCACGATGCCGAAGGAGACCTGGGGTGGCGTCACGTTGAGGTCGCCAAGCACGGTGCCCGAGACGGGAATATTCAGCGGCGCCACGTTCGTCGCGACCTTGATCACGTCGCTAAAGGCGGCCGCCGGCATCGTCTTCAGCACGGTCACCACCAGTTCGGCGCCGGGATGCCCGTCCGTGCGCGGCTGCTGCGTGACCTTGAGATTCGGGCTCGAATTCGTGATCGACGAAATCTTGAAATCACTGCCGACCGTATCGGTCACCAGCACCTCCCGCGATTCCTCCGTCCCGTGTTTTACTTTGTCGAAGACCAGCGGCGTCGGATTGGCGTCGACTTTGACCTTCACGTCACCCTTCATCGTAAGGCTGAGCTGCTTTTGCTTCGGGTCGTTGGTCGCGACCGTGATAATCCGCTGGGCCGGTCCCTTGTCCGCGCTGGTATCGAAGACCGCAGCAATTTCCGAGTAGTCGCCGGGCTGGACCTGCCGCTTGGTCGGCTGCGCGACCGTACATCCGCACGACGTCTGCACGGCGCCAAGCGTCAGCGTGCCCGGTCCATGATTCTCGACCCGAAACGTATGCTTGACCGGAGTCCCCTGGAAAACCGCGCCGAAGTTGTAAAGCGGCTCGGCCACCGTGACGGCGGGCGGTTCGCTCGAAGTCCCGCCGGTCAGCCCGGCGAGGCCGTTGTCACCGCTGCCCGCGTCCGACGAGAGGCCCTGGGGCAGTTGCATCGTTCCGCTTCCGGGGGACTGCGCCAAGGCTACGGCCGCCGTAACACCCAGAATTACACCTGTCATCAAACCAACAACGGATTTTGCCATAGCGGATGCTGTTAGTGGGGTTTAAACGCCTTACGAAGCCTTCGCCAGCGACAGCGGGGCGACCGGCTCGCGGCGCGCCTCGTAGCGCTTGAGGAAGTTGGTCGAGAACCGGCCCGCCCCAAATTCGACGTCGGCCAGAATCCGCAGATGGAGCGGGATGTTGGTCTTGATGCCGTCGATCAGATACTCGTGCAAGGCCGCCTCGGCCCGCTTGATCGCGAGCGCGCGGTTCTCGGCATGCACGATTACCTTCGCGATCAGCGGATCGTAATGCACCGGCACGCGGTAGCCGTCGTACAGGGCGGTCTCGATCCGCACGCCCAACCCACCCGGCGGATGATGGCTGCTGACGACCCCCGGCGATGGCAGATTGGTCACCGGATCTTCGGCATAAACGCGACACTCGATCGCGGCCCCCGAGAATTGGATCTGGCGCTGCTTCAGACCGAGCGGCCCGCCCGCGGCAATCCGGATACTTTCCTTGACCAGATCGATCCCGGTGACCATCTCGGTCACCCCGTGTTCGACCTGAATCCGCGTGTTCATCTCGATAAAGTAGAACTCGCCGCTGGGCGCGAGCAGAAATTCAACGGTCCCGACGTTTGAATAGCCGACGACTTGCGCGGCGCGTACCGCCGCCTTACCCATCTTCTCGCGGAGCCGTGGCGTCATCACCGGGCACGGCGCCTCTTCGAGCACCTTCTGATGGCGGCGCTGGAGCGAACAATCACGCTCACCCAGGTGAATCGCATTGCGGTTGTTGTCGGCCAGGATCTGGAATTCGACGTGGCGGGCTTCTTCGAGATACTTCTCGAGGTACATCGTGCGCGAGCCAAACGCCGCTTCGCTCTCGGCGCGGGCGAGCGGAAAGAGCTTCGCCAGCTCGGCGGCGTCGCGGGCAATACGCATCCCCTTGCCGCCGCCGCCGGCCGCCGCCTTGATCAGCACCGGAAAGCCCAGCCGTTTCGCGTCGGCTTCGGCGTCGCGCAGGTCTGTCACCCCGGTGCCCTCGCTCCCGGGCAACACCGGCACCCCCGCTCGCACCATAATCCGGCGCGCACGCGGCTTGTCGCCCATCAGGCGAATATGACGGGCCCGTGGTCCGACGAAGTTGACCCCCGAGCGGCGGCAGGCCTCGGCGAAGTCGCCGTTCTCCGACAGAAAGCCGTACCCCGGATGGACCGCGTCGGCGCCATACGTCAGCACGGCACTCATGATCGACGGCAGGCTGAGGTAGCTGTCTTCGGCTGCGGGCGGCCCGATGCACACCGACTCGTCCGCCATGCGCACGTGCAACGCGTCGCGGTCCGCCGTCGAATAGACGGCAATCGTCGACACCCCCAGCTCGCGGCAGGCCCGGATTATCCGGATAGCGATCGTCCCTCGATTGGCGACCAGCAGCTTTTTGAACATGGTCATGATATCTCCGCCCGCGCCCAGCGCGGGTCGCGCTGCCACCCTACCCTACTTCTATTATCACCAGCGGCTGCCCATATTCGACCGGTTGCGCATTTTCGCAGAGCACCTTCACGACTCGGCCAGCCACCTCCGCCTCGATCTCGTTCATCATCTTCATCGCTTCGATGATGCACAGGGTCTGTCCCTTGCGCACCGAATCACCGTCTTCGACGAAGGGGGCGGCGTCGGGCGATGACGCGCGGTAGAACGTGCCGACCATCGGGCTGGTGATCAGCCGCTGATTGTCGGCCAACTCGGGCGGCGCGGCCCGCCCATGGTCTTTGGCCGCCGGCGCGCGCACGTGACGCGCGATCACGGGCGTAGCTGATCCGGCGACCGGCGAGGCCACGACCGTGCTCGCGACGGGGCCTCCCGCACCGGTCCGTACCAACCGGACTTTGCCTTTCTTCTTGTCGTCGATTTCGAGCTCGATCAGCTCGTACTCGCGCATCAACGTCAGCAAAGCCTTGATTTCCCGTATTTCCATCTTAAAATTTTGGCCGCGCGTCGCAGACTTCGCCGCCCCAGTTCCGTGCCTCCGGCACGGTCGTCCTTTATTTTAACCGCGGCTCGCTGACGCTCCGCCTTCAGATTCGCTGCTCAGGTCGCGACCGCCGGTTGCCGGGCGACCAGCGCCACCGCGGCCCGCAAGGCCAGCACGTAGCTTTCCGCGCCGAAGCCCATGATGCGGCCTTCCGCCACGTCGGCGATCGTCGAATGATGGCGAAAGGGTTCACGCTTGTAGACATTCGAGAGATGTACTTCGATAACCGGCGCCTCGAGTGCGCCGATCGCGTCGCGGATCGCGATACTGGTATGGGTATAGGCGGCGGGATTGATAATCAAAACGTCGATTTTCCCGCGCGCTTCCTGAATTCGATCGACGATCGCGCCCTCGCCGTTCGCCTGGAAGGTCTCGACCTTGAGACCCAGTTCGCGCCCCAGACCGATTAAGCGCTGGTTAATATCACGGAGCGTCGTCTTGCCGTAGATTGCAGGTTCGCGGGTCCCGAGCAGGTTCAGGTTGGGGCCGTGCACCACCAGCACCACCGGCTCCACGCCACGGCGCGCACCCGCTTGCCCCTCCGCCTCCCTGCTCTTCGTCGCCATGCCCCCCCCTGATCATTCAATAGCACCGCTGATGGGGTTTCAAGCACCGGAGGTACGGCTCTTGATTCAATTGGCAAACGCCTGGAGAGAGCCGCAATGGGGCTTTGTTCGCGCCGCGCGGGACGATAGAAATGGCAAAACCCAGCCAACGCATTTTGTGGCGGCGCTGCGAACGCGAGCCACGTTGGCGCACCCGAGGGCCTCGCATGAAAACGAAGGAAAAAAAGGACAAGAAAAAGAAGGAGAAACAAAAGGATTTCATCGCGGCTGAAACCCTCTCGGCCAACGGCGCGACGAACGGCGTTCCGCTGGAGATTCACCACGGGGACATCAAAGCCGAATCCCGCAAGATCAAGAACGGGATCTACGAAGCCGAGTTGGCCCGCCTGCAGATCGAGCTCGTCAGAATGCAGGATTGGATCAAGCACGAAGGCTTGCGGGTGCTCGTCATCTTCGAGGGGCGTGACGCGGCCGGCAAGGGCGGCGTGATCAAACGGATCACGGAAAGCCTCAATCCGCGGATTTGCCGAGTGGTCGCCTTGGGCACGCCGACCGAACGCGAAAAGACCCAGTGGTACTTTCAGCGTTATGTGGCGCAACTGCCAGCGGCCGGCGAAATGGTGCTGTTCGACCGCAGCTGGTACAACCGCGCCGGCGTCGAGCATGTGATGGGATTTTGCACGGACGAGGAATACCGCGAGTTTCTGCGGAGTTGTCCGGAATTCGAGCAGATGCTCTGCCGCTCCGGCCTGCTCATCTTGAAGTACTGGTTCTCGGTCAGCGACGTTGAACAGGAACGGCGTTTTCAGGGCCGCATGAACGATCCCACGCGCAGTTGGAAACTCAGCCCGATGGACGTCGAATCGCGCAACAAGTGGGTCGAGTACTCGATGGCCAAGGACGTGATGTTCAGTCATACGGACCACAAAATGGCGCCTTGGCGGGTCGTGAAGGCCGACAACAAGAAGTTGGCTCGGCTCAACTGCATTCGCCATCTGTTGAGCATGATTCATTATGAGGAACTGCCGCCGACGCCCTTCGCGCTGGCGCCCCGGCCTGATATGCCAACGGACTATAAGCGCCCGCCGCTCGAAGATCAGACGTTTGTGCCGGATTATTATTGATTCGGCTGGCGCGCTGACAGTCTGTCGCAGACTCGGCCGCCCCCCGGAGCTGCGTCAAAACCTTAAGCTGGCGGAGGCACGCGCAACGCGTTTGTGATCTGTTCCGGCCGGGACTATCTTCGGCCCAGTTCGACGATCTTCCAGCCAAGCGGAGCTACGCCGATGCCAACCAAAGAGCCTTTCAAAATCGCCGTTCCCGAAGCCACGCTCACGGACCTCAAGGAGCGTCTGGGCCGCACGCGCTTTCCGCGCGATTTCGGCAACGCCGGCTGGGAGTACGGCACCAATCTCGAGTACTTGAAGGAACTCGTCGAGTACTGGCGCACCAAATACGACTGGCGGGTGCACGAGCACGAGATGAACTCCTTCGCCAACTACAGAACCACGATCGACGGCATTCCGATCCACTTCATCCACGAACCCGGCAAAGGGCCGAATCCGATGCCGCTGATCCTGTCGCACGGCTGGCCGTGGACCTTTTGGGACCTGCACAAGGTGATTCGGCCACTCACCGACCCAGCCGCTTTCGGCGGCGACCCGAAGGATTCCTTCGACGTCGTCGTGCCGTCACTGCCGGGCTACGGCTTCTCGACGCCGCTGACCACCACCGGGATCAACTACTGGAATACCGCTGATCTCTGGGTGAAGTTGATGCAGGAGGTGCTCGGCTACAAGAAGTTCGCGGCCGAGGGCGGAGATTGGGGTGCGGTCGTCACTGCGCAACTTGGGCATAAGTACGCCGACCGGCTGATTGGCATTTATAGCCACTTACCGATATCGCTGGGCTTCTTCACCGGCGGCGGGCCAACCCCCGAGGACTTCGGGCCGGGCGAAGAGGGCTGGTTCGAGCACAATCGCAACTTTATCGACAACGAATCCGGTTACATGCGGCTCCAATGCACCAAGCCGCAAACGGTCGCGCATGCGCTTAACGATTCGCCGGCCGGACTCGCGTCGTGGATCGTCGAGAAGCGCCGCACCTGGAGCGATTGTGGCGGAAACGTCGAGAAGCGTTTCAGCAAAGACGACCTCTGCACCACCTGCACGCTCTACTGGATCACCGAGAGCTACGGCACGTCAGCGCGCTACTATTACGAAGCCGCCCACAATCTTTGGCAGCCGTCGCACAATCGTCAGCCAGTGGTCGAAGCGCCGACCGGCGCCGCCCTCTTCCAGAAGGAAGTGATGTTGATGCCGCGCAAATGGGTGGAGCGCTACTACAATCTCAAACGCTGGACGGTGATGCCGACGGGCGGTCACTTCGCCCCGATGGAAGAGCCGAAGCTGCTCGTCGACGATATCCGCGCCTTCTTCCGGACGCTCCGCTAGCGGAGCGCGCTGACACGCGGAGCGAGCAGGCGAGTCTTGTCCTTGGCCGCGCCTCGCGGACTCGGCCGCCCCCCGGAGCTGCGTTAAGATTCCTAAGTCAGCGTGGCGAGCAGGCGCGCCGGGCATTACGACTTGGGGTCGTCAGCGGTGCGCAAGGCCCGCTGGTAGATGTCGCGGCGGCGGGCGCCCGTCAGCTTCGCTATTACCTCGCTCGCGTCCTTGAGACTCAGTCCCGCGCCGCGCAGAATCGCGAGCGCTCCCGCCTCGTCGAACCCGTTCGCCGCATTGCCGCTGTCGTCATCGCTAATAAGTCGGTCCTGAGCGTCTTTACCCGCGACCACGATCGTCACTTCGCCCAACACCTCGATCGGCTTGAAATGGGCGACGAGTTCGCCAAGCGTACCGCGCCGCGTCTCTTCATGAACTTTCGTGATTTCGCGCAGGACGACGGCCGAGCGTTCGCCACCAAAGGCCGCCGCGAGTTCCGCGAGCGTCTCCGCCAGCCGCCGCGCCGCCTCGTAGAAGACGATCGTGCGGCGCTCGCCGCGCAGCCGCTCGAGCGCGTGGCGTCGCGCGGCGCCCCGGGCCGGCAGAAAACCCTCGAAGACAAACCGGTCGGTAGGCAGCCCAGCGACCGAGAGCGCCGCGATTACCGCTGACGCCCCCGGCACTGCGACAACCCGGAGCCCGGCGTCGAGCGCGGCGCGCACCAGCCGATAGCCCGGATCGGAGATCGCCGGCGTCCCGGCGTCGGTCACCAGCGCGACCGTCTCGCCGGCCAGCATCCGCGCGACCAGCTCGGGCGTGCGCCGCTCCTCGTTGTGCTCAAAATAGCTGACGCTCGGGGTGCGGATACCATGCGCGGCGAGCAGCCGGCCGGTACGCCGTGTATCTTCGCAGGCGACCAAATCCGCCTCGGACAGGACCCGGATCGCCCGCGGCGTCACGTCCTCGGCGTTGCCGATCGGCGTCGCCACCACGTAAAGCGTTCCGCGACGCTCGCTAATCCCGCTCCCCGGCCCCGTCACGCGCCGGCGCCATTACCCCGGATTCACCGACATGTAGACCGTACGGAAGGTCCGCGACTTGAATTTCCATTCGTCGCCGGCCTTGGCGTATTCGTCCTCGTAATACCCGCTGCCGACCCATTCCATGTTGTTCTTCAAATTGCGCAGCTCGACATAGCAGCGACCGGTCGCGCGCCCATTACCCTGCAGATCGATCACGTGATTGTGGATATATGGCCGTGGCGTCAGTTCGCCCTGGGTCAGTCCGCCGTAGAGCTTCAGGAGCGCGTCGCGGCCGCTCGCCCGATGCTCGCGCTTGAAGCCCTTCGTGATGAATTCGCCGTCGGGCGCGAACAGATCGACGATACCCGTCATGTCGTTGCGCCAGACACAGTCGCAATACTTGAGTGGCAGCTCGCGAATCCCTTCGCGATCGGCCAGCTCGCCCGCCACCTGCTCGATACTCTTGGCCATGATTACTTCTTCTCCTGGATGCCCGAGGTCCCCGACGCCAGTTTCGGTTCCATGTGAACCATCTGCGCCCGCCGCGACTGGAACTTCCAGTCGTCGCCGATCTTGACGTACTCGTCCTGGTAATGCCCGGTACCGAGCCAGCTCAGATTGTTGCTCGCGTCGCGCAACTCGACATAGCAGCGCCCGGTCGCACGGCCGCCGCCCTTGAGCTCGATCACATGATTGTGGATATAGGGGCGGGGCGTTACCGCTGCGAGTGCCGACTTATAGGTTTTGAGCAGTTCCGCCTTACCCTTGTTGGTGGTCTCGCGCTGGTTCCCGATTATCGTGAAGACCCCTTCGTCGGCGAACAGGTTGACGAGTCCGTCAACGTCGCCGCGCCAGACGCAATCACAATAGCGCTGCGGCAGCTCGCGAATCTGATCGCGGTCCGCCAGCTCCATCACTGTCTGTTCAAGGCTCTTGGCCATGGTCTGATCCTCCTTTACCCGCGCGATCGCCGTGCCCGCCACCGGATGGTTACCGGTACGCGCCAGCCCGAGCGGCTCGCCGATGCTTAGCATCGAACAGGCCGCGCCGTAAAACCGCCCGCTTCCTGTCTCAAGGTGCGGCGATTCTTTCCTGAAGTGCGGCGGGCGCGAGCAGACGAAAATCCGCCAGGTTGAATGTGTAAATCCGCTCGACCGCGCAACGCGCGGCGCAGCTCAGCACCAGCGCGTCGTAAATCTTGCCGCCGACCCATCCACCTTCCGCAGCCGCTTCCAGGGCCCCCATGTAGTCCACTTTCCTGATTGGTACGATCGCAAAATGCGGAATGATGTTTTCGGTGACGATACGCGCCGCTTCCGCCGGATGGATCCGCGGACGGACGGGAACTCGCGTGAGGGCTGAATAGACCTCGGCGATGGAATGGCTGCTCATGAACCCCTTGTCCTGCCCCGCCGCCACCCGGAGCATTACTGGCGAAGCCCTCGTGTAGTGCGGATGGCTTCGCACCGAGGCTGCAACCAGGACCGACGTATCGAAGAAAACCCTCACGCTCCCTTGATTACAGAATCGATCCGTTCGTTGCGGACGTCCTCCAGCACGCGGTCCCAATTCGCCCCCGGTTCCGCCACCCCCTGATGGACCCATAGCCCGTTCACTTTGACCATCGAGGGCCGCTCCCCAACAACGCGCAGCAGAACGCCGTCGGGCTGCTCGACGGCTTCCAGCTCCGCGTCCGCCTTCAACCCGAGGCGTTCGCGCACAAGCTTGGGCACGACGATCCGTCCCGCCTTGTCGATTCTGAGTAGCATACCATTAAGTGTGGCTTATACCATTTATTATGGCAATGCTCTTAGCGGGGGTTGCTGATCACGCGATGGCCGGCGGTGTAGCCGCCGTCGACCACCACCGCCTGACCGGTGACGAACGACGCGTCCTCCGAGCAGAGGAACAGCGCCGTGCGCGCGATCTCCTCGGGCTGGCCGATACGATTCAGCAGATGCAGCGCCGTAAAGGCCTTGAGCGCGCGCTCCTTGCGCTCCGGCGTCAGGTTTTCGTAGCCGGTATCGAACAGCGCCGTGCCAATCCCGCCCGGGCAGATGCAGTTAACCCGGATACCATACTCCGCATAATCCATCGCCATCGCTTTGGTGAGCAGGATGACCCCGGCCTTGGCGGCGCAGTAATGCGACATCCGGCGAATACCCTCGAGACCCGCGACCGACGCTGTGCTCAGTATCACGCCACCGTGCTTCATCAACTCGGGCAGCGCGTACTTGGAGCCGAGGAACACGCCCTTGAGATCGATATCGATCGTGCGGTCCCATTCGTCTTCGGACATCAGGTGCAGCAGCTTGGCTTCGCCGATACCCGCGTTGTTGTAGAGGATATCGAGGCGGCCGAAGCGGTGGACGGTTTCCTCGACCATCCGCTGGGCGTCGGCGGCCTTCGCCACGTCGGTCTTGATCGCGATCGCCTCACCACCACTGGCCTGGATTTCCGCGGCCACCGCCTGCGCCTGACTCTCCGCCCAGTCGGCGATCGCGACCTTGGCCCCTTCGTGCGCAAAGAGCAGCGCCGTTGCCTTGCCGATTCCCGATCCGCCGCCGGTAATCAGGGCGATCCTGTTATCGAGCTTACCCATGAAAAGTCTCCCTGCTGATTCTGTATTTAGGACGACCCGACGAAAAAGTGGACCGAGCGGTTGGCGAAATCGATCATCGGTGGTGGATAGAGTCCAAGCACCACAGCCGCCAGCGCAAGGATCCCCATCAAGCCGTAATTCCAGATCTCGACCTCGCAACGCGCGGCGCCTTCCTCGGGCGCCTCAAGGAACATCGCCCTGACCGGACGCATGTAGTAGTAGAGCGAAACGACCGAATTGAGGATGCCGATAACCGCGAGAACATAGAACTGCCGCTGCATCGCCGCGGCAAAGACGTAAAACTTGCCGATAAACCCGACCGTCGCTGGAATTCCGGTCAATGACAACAGAAAGATCGTCAATGCGATCGCCGGTACCGTTCCGCCCCGCGCCGCGAGCCCACGGTACGCGCCGATATCCTCGCGGCCCGTCGCATTCGCCACGATCATGACGACCAGGAAGGCGCCGGCGTCCATCACATAGTAGGCGAACAAATAGACCAGCATCGCGCGAATTCCGTCGTTGGACAGCAGCACGAAGCCCATCAGCGCGTAACCAGCCTGCGCGATACTCGAGTAGGCCAGCAGCCGCTTCATGTTGTCCTGCTGCAGCGCCGCGAGATTCCCCAGCGTCATCGTGACGGCGCAGATAATCAGCAGCAGTTGCGGCCACTCGACACCACGCAGCCCCTCCCAATTGCCGCTCTCGCTGAGATGCGAAATCGCGGGATAGAAGAAACGCGTCAGCAGCGCGAAGCCCGCGGCCTTCGAGCCGATCGCAAGGAAGGTTGTAATCGGAATCGGCGCCCCTTCGTAAACGTCGGGCGCCCACATGTGAAATGGTACCGACGCGACTTTGTAGCCCAGTCCAGTGAGTATCAGCACCAGTGCGATAAAGACCGCCAGCGCCGAGCCGTGGCCACCGGCCAACAGTTCCCGGTTGATCACGCTGAAATCCAGCGAGCCGGCCAACCCGAAAATCCAGCTCATTCCATAGATCATCATGCCGGAAGCAACGCCACCGTAGATCAGGTATTTGAGCGCGGCCTCCTGCGAACGACGATTACGCTTCATTATTCCGGTCAGCACATAAGAGGTCAGGCTCACGAACTCAAGCGCCAGGTAGGCCATCAGCAGGTTGACCGACTCGGCCATCAGAAACATGCCTAGCGTGCTGGCAAGCAGGACCGCATAGTATTCGCCCTGCTCGCAGCTTTTGACCTCGTCGGAGCCAATCGACATCCAGACCGCCACCAGCGCGGCCAACGCGATCAAGGCGCGAAAGAAGATCGCGAAGGGATCGAAGACCAGCATGCGGTTGAAGAGCCACGTGCCGCTGGACAATGGTTCGAGTCCGATCAGCAGCAGCGCGAGCGCCGTGATCACCAGCGACACTTCACCCAGAGGCGACTTGTCACGCAATGTCAGATCGACCAGCACCACCAGCATCGCGCCGGCCGTAAGCAGCAGCTCGGGATAGAAGTAACGGAGGCTCGCGAGATTACCCAGGTCCATGATCGCTGTCCAGTGCGGCGGGCGTCTCAGTGCAGCGCGATCGCGGCGGCGGGGCCCGCCGTCAGCACGACCTGGTTGAGATGGTTCAGGGAATTCTGCAACAGCACCAGCACGGCGTGCGGATACCAGCCCAGGAACAGCACCAGCACCGCCAGCGGCACGAGGGTAAATCCTTCCCGGAACGTCAGATCGGCAAACCCCTTGTATTTCTCATTGAGCGGTCCGAGATAGATACGCTGGAAGCACCACAACAGATATCCCGCCGTCAGTATCGCGGTCGCCGCGCCCAGGACGACCATAATCGGATGGGGCTGCCAGGCGCCCAGCAGCACCAGCACTTCGGAGATAAAGGCCGACAAGCCCGGCAAGCCCATACCCGCAAAAAAAGCGAAACCGGTAATCCCGGCGTACAGCGGCATCTGCTGCGCCAGCCCCCCAAAGCCGTTGATCTCGCGATGATGCGCGCGATCGTAGATCACGCCGACCAGGATGAAGAGCATCGCCGTAATCGTGCCATGATTGAACATCTGCAGCACCGCGCCGTTAATCCCCGCCGCCGTGAATGACGCCATCCCGAGCATCACGTAGCCCATATGGCTGATCGAAGAATAGGCAATCAGCTTCTTGTAATCGGTCTGCGCCATCGCACACATCGCGCCGTAGACGATATTCACCGTGCCGATCACGCCGAGGAAGAGCCATGCCAGCTCGTGGCTGGCGGCGGGCAGGATCGCATAATTGATCCGCAGGATGCCGTAGGTGCCCATCTTGAGCAGGACGCCGGCCAGAATCACACTGATCGCGGTCGGCGCTTCGACGTGGGCGTCGGGCAACCAGGTATGGAACGGAAAGGCTGGAATCTTGATCGCAAAGCCGACGAACAGGGCGATCCAGCAGATCCGCTGGAAGGTGATCGAATAGCTCGCGGACTGCGCCGCCAGCTGCGTCATGTCAAAGGTCGGATTCGCCCCGTAGTAGTACAGGCCGAGCATCACCAGCAGGATCAAAACCGAACCGAGCAGCGTGTAGAGGAAGAACTTGATCGCGGCGTATTCCCGCCGCGGACCGCCCCAGATGCCGATCAGGAAATACATCGGCAACAACATTACTTCCCAGAAAACGTAGAACAGGAAAAAGTCGAGCGAGACGAAGACCCCCATCATCCCCGTGTCGAGCATCAGCAACAGTGCGTAATAACCCTTCTCACCGCGATCGATACTGAAACTCGCGAACACCGAGATGAAGCAGATCAGGGCGGTCAGCAGCACCATCGAGATACTGATCCCGTCGACCCCCATGAAGTAGAAAATGTGATACGTACTGATCCAGGGATAGTGTTCGACGAACTGCATCAAGGGCGTGGTGGTGTCGAAGTGCTCATAGAGCCACAGCGCAATCACCAACTGCGGAGCGGTCGCCGCGGCCGCAATCCATTTGCAGGCCGCCTTCATCCGGGCCGGGCAGAACAGGACCACTATCATTCCGGCCAGCGGGATGAAGGTTATCAGGGTAAGCGGATTAGTCATTTCCATGGGGCTTTCAGTTCCCGCGGGCCGGCACTCATGATCGCAGGATCGCGCGCGCCAGCAGGATCAGCATCACCGCGGCCAGGATCCCGTAAAGGTAGCCGTTGATCGAACCGCTCTGGAGACGGCGCAGCCGCCCGCCGGCGGCCAAAGTCGCGTTCGCGGCCAGATTAACCAGCCCATCGACTATATAGTTGTCGAACAGTCCCGACAGCCACGCGCCGGCCACCGTGATCGCCGCGACCAGATTCACGACGCCGTCTATAATATGTTGATCGAACCAGGCCATCGCGCGCGTGGCCATCAGGTACGGCTGCACGAAGAGCCGATCGTACGCTTCGTCGACGTAGTACTTGTTCAACGACAGCCGATAGAAGACGCCGCTGGCGAATTCGCTCATCCGGGCCGGATCGAGCTGATGCGCGCGATAAACGCGGTCGGCGAGGAACCAGCTCGCCGCGACCAGCAACAAGGCGAAGAGCGCAAAGTAAGCTTCCCAATTCCCGTGCGCGACGTTGCCAGTAAGCGCGCGGGTCGGAGCCGAGCTGAAGACCGGTGCGAGGAAATCCGCGAACGGGGTGAATTCGGCCACGAAATGCGGCAACATCACAAAGCCGCCCACCGCCGACAACCCGCCCAGCACCAGCAGCACCGAGGCCATCGACCACGGCGACTCATGCAGATGATGCTCCTGCTCGTGGGTTCCACGAAACTCGCCGAAGAAAGTCATGTAGACCTGGCGAAACATATAGAAGGTGGTGATGGCGGCGCCGGCCAGCAGCAGCGCCCAAACCAGCGGATGGCCGTGCGCGAAGGCATTCCAGATGATGCCGTCCTTGGACATGAAGCCGGCAAACGGGGGGATTCCGCATAGCGCGAGCGTCGCGGCCAGAAAGGTCATGAACGTTATCGGCAAGCGCTCGCGCAGGCCGCCCATCTTGCGCATGTCCTGCTCGCCACCCAGCGCATGAATCACCGAGCCCGCGCCCAGGAAGAGGCAAGCTTTGAAGAACGCGTGCGTCATCAGATGGAAGACGCCGTCGACGTATGCGCCGACCCCCAAGCCCGCGAACATGTAACCCAACTGACTCACCGTCGAGTAAGCCAGCACCCGCTTGATATCGTTTTGCGTCACGCCAACGGTCGCGGCCAGGAAGGCGGTGAGCGCGCCGACCACCGCGATCACTTCGAGGGTCGCCGGCGCCATCGAGAAGAGGAAGTTGAGCCGCGCGACCATGTAGATGCCCGCCGTCACCATCGTCGCGGCATGGATCAGCGCGCTGACCGGCGTCGGGCCCGCCATCGCGTCGGGCAACCAGACGTGCAGCGGAATCTGCGCCGACTTGCCGGTCGCGCCTAAAAAGAACAGCAACGTCACAAAGGTGACCAGCGACATCCCGAGATAGCCGGGACGATCCGCGAGCAGAGGCGCGTACTGCGCGATCGCACGCACCACGAGGGTCGGATGGCCGACCGCGCCGAGACCGGCGAAGAGCGCATAGAGCGCGATCACGAACGCCCAGTCGCCGACGCGGTTGACGATAAACGCCTTGTTGCCGGCCGCGGTGTTGGTGTGATCGGTGTACCAGAAACCGATCAGCGCGAAGGAGCACAGCCCGACCCCTTCCCAGCCGACAAACATCAGCCACAGATTGTCAGCGAGCACCAACACGAGCATCGCGAAGGTAAACAGATTGAGCCAGCCGAAAAAGCGCCAGTAAGCCGGGTCGTCGTGCATGTAGCCGGTCGAATAGACGTGGATCAAACCGCCGACCCCCGTGATGATCAGCACCATCACCATTGAGAGCGGATCGAGCCACAGCGCGACGTCGAGGTTGAGTCCGCCGACGTCGAACCACCACCAGAGATCATCGAGCAGGAAGCGGTGATCCGGTGCGCGGGCGAGCATTGCGAAAAAAGCCTGCACGGCTAGGGCGAAGGCGAGCAGCACCACCCCGCAGCCGATCACGCTCACGGCGGCCTTGCCCATCCGCTTCTGGATCGTGGCGCCCGCCAGCAAATTCAGCGCGGCGCCCGCTAGCGGCAGCAGGACTATCCAGCGGATAAACTCAACGGTCGCGGGGCTATCCATCAACGATTTGTGCGAACCCTCGGTTAGTCAGCCGTCAGAGCCAGAGACGCCCGCATCTAATCAAAAAACCGGGGGCGCGCAAATGACCGCGGGACGAAGCTGTGGAAATGAATTCCGCCGCAGCGGCCGGCTCAGCCGGCCAGCGTCTCGGTCGCGCCCACATCGATCGTCCTCAGGTCCTGGTAGATCGCCAGCACGATAGCGAGACCGATCACCGCTTCCGCCGCCGCCAGCATGATTACGAAAATCGCAAATACCTGTCCGTCGTATTTCGGGCCGTTGCCGCCAAAAAACGCGAAGGCGACGTAATTGACATTGGCCGCGTTCAGAATCAGCTCGATCCCGAGCAGGATCCCGATCGCATTGCGCCGTGTGAGCGCGCAAAAGGAGCCAAGCAGAAAAAGGACCAGCCCCAGGACAAGAAAGTGTGTGAGGGTCAGACCTGCCGGCATCGTCGCTCCGTCTCCTACTCGCGCGCCGCCTGCCGCGAAATCACGATCGCCCCGACCAGGGCGGCCAGCAACACGATCGAGGCTATCTCGAAGGGCAGCACGTAGGGGCCCAGAAACGCATTACCAATCCCGTAGGTCGTGGGCAGTGGCGCCGCGCCGGCGCCATGCGGCCATGCGGTGTGGGCCACCGCGTAGAGCATCACTGCGCCCACCAGCGTCATCACGGCCAGCGCCGGAATCACTCCGACCGCCCGGTTGGAGACGTTGACGTCTGCCACGCCCTGCGTGAGCATAACCGCGAAAATCGTTACCACCAGAATCCCGCCGATATAGATAAACACCTGGATGATAAAGAGGAAATCCGCACCGAGGAGTATATAGACGCCGGCGACGCCCGCCAACGAACCGAACAGCGCAAAGGCCGAATAGACAATGTTGCGCGAAAACGCGGTGATGATCGCGGACAGCACGGTCAGCGCCGCCAACATGTAGAAGACTAGCAGGGCCACAGGCGCCGACCCTCCCACGATCGCTGCGCGCGGTTACTCAATTGGACGCTCCGCCCTCCCCTTGAGGACCATCGCTGCCGCCGCCGGCTACCGGCGCGACCGCTTTCGGCGCAACCGGAGGTGTTGCCACCGCAGGTTTCGCCACGGGTGCGGGAGTTGCGGCGGCTTTCGCGGCGGGGGGTTTGTCGCTGCCGGGCTGTGCCCACTCATCGACATACGTCATCCCGCGCTCGATCATTTTGGCAATGCCGGCATCCGGCTCCGGCCCCTTTTTGGGCTTGTACGCCACCACCGGCTCGGCGATAAAGCGCCGGATCAGGCTCTCCAGGGAATAGTCCGCGCCTTCGAACTCCGTCGTATGATGAATCGCGCCGGTCGGACAAGGCTCACTGCACAACCCGCAATACATGCACTTCGCGATATCGATATCGAACTGCGAAATGGTGATCTCGCGGGTTTGCGCGTTTTTCTCGATCGCCATCGCAATACAATCGATTGGACACGCGCGATCACAGGCGAGGCATCCTGTGCAGATTTCCATATCGACGTCGAGAATCCCGCGATAACGGAAAGGCAGCGTGTCCTGCACGCGGATCGGAATACGGTCGGGATACTGGATAGTGTAGGGCTTGCGCACCAGATGCGACGCCGTTACCGCCATCCCGTCGAAGATGCTGACGACGGCGTCCTTGATATGTCTGAAGTATGTCCCGGCGGCGCCCATCTAGATGATTCTCATGAAATCGTCAGATCGTCGGATGAAGGTAGAGTTCCATCCCGGCCCGCCGGGTAAAAGTCACCACCCGCGCGATGAACAGCACCAGAAGCGCGATGCCGATCGCCAGCATCGTCCATTGCGCGATCACGTTGCCGTCGGGGAAGATCGCGACCCACCCCGCCGTCCCGATCAAGTCAATAAAGGAGATCGGGACAAAGTACTTCCAGCAGAGCGACATCATCTGGTCAATGCGCACCCGTGGCAGCGTCCCTCTAATCCACATCGAGACGAACACGAGGAACAGGCACTTGATCATGAAGATCGCGAACTGCAGGGCGTTCATCACGACCGCGCTCCCGCTGACCGCCGGAAACTGCCATCCACCGAGAAAGAGCGTCGTGACGATGGCCGCCGCGATAAACATGTTGCCCCACTCGGCCATGAAGAAAAAGAGGTAACGCATGCTCGAATACTCAGTCGCGAAGCCGGCGACGAGTTCCGATTCGGCCTCGGGCAGATCGAACGGCGTGCGATTATTCTCGGCGAGGCTCGAGATGAACAGGATAATCGCGGCGACAAAACAGAACGGATTGGCGAACAAAAACCAGCGCTCGGGTGACCAGCCCTGGGCCCGGATGATGCCCTGCATTGAGAGGGTTCCGGTCATGAGCACGATCGGGAAAATCGAGAGCCCGGCGGGAATCTCGTAGCTGATAATCTGCGCCGCCGAGCGGATTCCGCCGATTAGCGACCACTTGTTATTCGACGCCCAACCCGCCATCAGCACCCCGATCACGGTGAGCGCGGGAACGGCCGTTATATAGAGGATGCCGATATTCAGATCGGCGAGAATTAACGACGACGAGAAGGGCATGACCGCCCACGGCAGGGTAAAGGCGAGCACGACCAGATAGGGCGCCAGTTTGAACAGCCGCGCATCCGCTTCCGACGGAATCACGTCCTCCTTGCAGACATGCTTGATTCCGTCGGCCAGCCATTGCAGAAAGCCGTTGGGCCCAACGCGATTTGGCCCGATCCGCGATTGGATCCGCGCCCAGACGCGGCGCTCGACCCAGGTGACCACCGACGCGAAAGGCACGGCAATCAGGAACAGCACGATCGCGCAGGCGATCGCGATCGCAATCGTGTAGACGAGGTTACGCGACGGATTCGCCCCGAAGACGCCTTGCGCAATGAGACTATCGAGCCATCGTTGCATAGTTACCGATCGATCTCCGGGGCGATAACGTCGAGGCTCGCGATCAGCACGACCAGATCCGCGATCATCAGGCCGCGGCTGAGTTTCTGAATCATGCCCATCGCGGCGAACGAGCCGGTACGCACATGCACCCGCCACGGGAAACCCGTGCCGTCGCTGACTACATACCAGCCCTGATCGCCGCGCGCACTCTCAACCCGGATTTGGCATTCACCGGCGGGTGGCTTGAAATTGCGCACGACCTTGCCAAGCACCGCACCCTCGGGCATCTGCTTCAACGCCTGGCGCAAAATCCGCGACGACTGCACCATCTCGCGGATACGCATCATGTAGCGGTCCATCGCGTCGCCGGTCGTACCCCATTCGCCACTGCCCAACGGCACGTCGAATTCCAGCTCCGGATAGACTGAGTAGGGCATGTCCTTGCGGACGTCCCAGTTGACCCCCGAGGCGCGCAGATTCGGGCCGACCAGGTTATAGTTAATCGCATCGGCGGCATCGATTACCGCGACGTTCGCCAGCCGCTCGATACAGATCTTGTTGTAGGAGAAGAGCGAATTGAATTCGTCGAGGATTGGGGCGAGGTGATCAAGATAGGCGATTGCCTTTTCGCGCCAGCCGGGCGGCAAATCCCAGGCGACGCCACCAATCCGCATATAGTTGAAAGTCAGCCGCGCGCCGCAGAGCTCCTCGATCAGGTCATTGATCATCTCGCGCTCGCGCAGCGCATGAAGAAACGGCGTCATCGCGCCGATATCCATCCCCATCAGGCCGACGGTCAGCAGATGCGAGGCGAGCCGGTTGAACTCCGTCGCGATCACCCGGCAATATTCGCCCCGGCGCGGGACCTCGACATTGCCGAGCTTCTCGCACGCCATCGCCCAGCCCTGATTGGTGAACATCGCGCAGACGTAGTCGACGCGATCGGTATACGGCATGAAGCCGTGATAGCCGACCTTCTCGGCAATTTTCTCGATCGAGCGATGGAGATAGCCAACGTCGGGAATCGCCTCGCGCATCACTTCGCCGTCGGCCTTGATCACGAAACGCAGGACGCCATGGGTGGACGGATGCTGCGGCCCCATGTTGAGCGTCATCTCTTCGGTATGGAAGGCTTCGCTCATTTCTTTTTCTGCTGATCGAGCCGGATAATCGGGCTTTCGCGCACGGTCGCAATCCCGTGATACTCGAGCGGCTCGACGAAATCCTTGCGCAGCGGATGGCCGAGCCAATCCTCGGGCATCAGAATCCGGCGCATATCGCTGTGGCCGATGAAGTTGACGCCGAGCAGATCAAAAATTTCGCGTTCCATCCAGTTCGCCGCACGCCAGATCTCCTCGACGCTCGCGACCTCCGGATTAGCGCGCGGCAGTTTCACTTTCAGCTCACAGCCATGCCGATGGGAGTAAGAAAAAAGATGGTAAACGACCTCGACGTGCTCCTTGTAATCGACCCCGGTCTCATTGCTCAGACAATCCATCGCGAACTCCGGATCGTCGTGCAGGAAGCGGCCAAGCTCGACGATCGACACCGGATCGACGACCGCGAACGGATCGGGCTTCCGCTCGGAAAGCTCGAGCACTTTGCCGGGGAAGCGCTCGCCGACCCGCTTCAGGATAGCCAGTGACTCCATACTGCAACTTGATTGCAACTTGATTCCAGTTTGGTCAGGACGCTCAGGCCTGCGCGATCGGCTCCACCGCCTTGGCGCGGGCCAGCCAGCGCTCGGACATGATCTTTTCCTGCAATTTGAGCAAGCCCTCGGTCAACGCTTCGGGACGCGGCGGGCATCCGGGCACGTAAACGTCCACTGGCAGCACCTTGTCGACCCCGTCGCAGACCGAGTAGGCGAGCTGGAAGAGCCCGCCGCAGTTCGAGCAACTGCCCATCGAGATGACGTACTTGGGATCGGGCATCTGGTCATAGAGCAGCCGGGTCCGGAGCGCCATCTTGAGGGTGAGCGTGCCGGCGATAATCATCAGATCCGACTGGCGCGCCGACGCCCGCGGCGTCGCGCCGAAGCGTTCGATATCGGAGCGCGGGCCGCCCGTATGCATCAACTCGATCGCACAACAGGCGAGCCCGAAGAGCATATACCAGAGGCTGGATTTCCGCATCCAGTTGATCAGCTCGTCGGTCTTCGTCGTGAGCACATAGTCGGGCAGCGTGTTCAGCAAGGACATGGTGGAAGCCAACTCCTGATCCGGAACTGCCCGTTCAATCGGGAACCCTCTTGATCCATTCGAGGTCGCGCTTGACCCAGACGTAGATCAGGCCGACAAACAGGATCAGCAGAAAAACCAGCATCTCGCTCAAGGCAAACAGACGCTGCCCGCGGCGCACCCAATCCAGATAGACAGTGGCCACCGGATAGATAAAGGCGACCTCGACCTCGAAAATAACGAAGACCAGCGCGATCAGATAAAAGCGGACGTTGAAATTGATCCAGGCGTTGCCGGTGGGCGGCTCGCCACACTCATAGGGCATCAACTTGCGCGCAAACGGATTATACGGCGCCAGCAGCTTCTGCAAGCCGATCATCGCGGCCATGAAAAGGACCCCGATAATCGCGAGGGCCAAGGTTATGCCGTAGTCAAAATACATCGTCGGTTCCCGATGTTATTGCGTCCGGCATTGCTGTCAACCCAAGGCAGGCGTTTAAGTTAACCTTTAATCATGTGCTTTAAAGATTCACCGTCGAGCCACGCGCCGTGATCGCAGGGACAAGCCATCATCGCGACGCCGCCGACGGCCCGCGGAACGAGCTTCGTGTTGCACTGCAGACAGTGCAGATCGGCCGCCTGCCGATGCCGCAGCTTCTCGAGCAGCCGCTGGTCCTGCTCGCGCGCCCACTGGTCTTCGCGCGCCTTTTCGACGTCGTGAAGCTTGTCGCCAAACCGGTCTCTTTCGTCGCTCATATAAACTCCCAAAGCCGCGCGTCAATCGTCAGGTCATCTTTAATCTTCAAGTCATATCCTTGATCAGTTTGCCGGTGCGCGCCTTTTCCACCGTCTCATCGAACTTCGAGCCGAGGTCGACGCCCAGCTCTTTCGCCCGTTTCTTCGCCCACATACCGACGTTACGTGAGTCCTTGTAGTAGGAATCGCCGCGCGCGGCGCCCGTAACAAGGCTGGCGAGCCGGGCGCCTTCGCTCTCGTGCACGGCGAACGACGACATCACCCGGCGTGTGCGGCGCGACTTGCATCCGGCGCAGGACGGGCGCGGCACCCGTCGCGAACCGAGCACCACGGACGAGCCGATTTGGCCGCAGACCTGACATTCGTATTCGTAAATCGGCATCCGAGCTCAAGGCGTCCGGCTCCAAGAATAGTCCCGCCGGGTTGCAGGAGCAATTCGGGTAATTGCCGGCTGCCGCGATCGCTAGCCGAACTTACTTATTGGCCGCTTGGGGCTTTGCGTTCAAATCGGCAGAGCCAGGCGTAATCTCGTAAAGCGTCGGCGGTCCGCCACCACCGAGCAGTTGCGTACGCATGACGGTCCGCAGACTCTGGCGAACGGTCGGCGAAAGCCGCGCCAGCTCCCTGGGCCGCGCCACGAAATAGACGGGAGCGTCCGCGGGAGCGCCGTCGCGCGCGATCGCGCGAGGCAGCGGCGGCACGCCACGGCCGTAGTACCACGCGAACTCCGGGTCGAAGTACGCGACGTAGACCGGCACGTCGCCGGCGCGCGCACGCACCTGTGCGGCAAAATTCACCAGGCTCCGCGTGCGTAGCTCGCACGGCCGCACTACGCCGTTCCACAGGATCGACCCGGCCAGCGCGATCGCCGCCAAACCACCCCCGGTCAGAAGGCTATGCCCGCGCCATAAGCCGGCCAACGTCGCGAGCGCTCCCGTCATCACGACCAGCTCGAAAATCACGAAGGGCCAACTCTGCGCGACTAGTCCGTGGACGAAAATTGCCGCATAGGAGGCGTCGCTCGATTGAAGCGACGCCCACCCGGGCGTCGAAATCCCCGTATGCGTAGCCACGAGAGCGCCCACGGTCGCCAGCCCAACCACCACCGCAATCAAGGTCGCGGCCGAATCGCGGAGCACCTCGGCAATGCTGCGTCCGCCAGCAGGGTTCGGTCGTAGCGAGGTGAAGAGCGCGGCGAAGATAATCGCGAGCGGCGGAATCGCGGGCAGGATATAGTCGTCGCGCTTGGCGCTCGCGGCGGAGAACAGGAGCACGACGGCGAGCATCAGGGCGAGTTGCGACGCGAGCCGTTGGCGCGCCTCCGTGCTGAAGCCGTCGGACCGGAAGGACCACGCGACCGCCGGAAGCAACAGGCTCAGCGGGAGGACGCCGCTCAGCAGGCGTAGCACGATATAGTAGACGGGGCGGGCGGCTTCGCCCGTCCCCCCCATCGACGACGGCATGAAATGGCCGAGGTTCTCGCTCACGAAGACCCCGGCCAGATCGCTCGAAGGGCCCGCGACCGCCGCCGGGACGTACCACGCGGCCGCGATCGCGACCGCGATCAGCAGCGTCGCCCACGGCCATCCCGAACATGCGATTACGCGAGGGTTCCGGCGGGTCAGGAGGCACTCGATCGCGACGGCCAACGTCACCAGGGCAAGCGTTACCGGACCTTTGGTGAGAATCGCCAAACCCAGCAGCACACCGGCGCCGGCGATGGATCGCCACGATTTCTGGGGCTGGGCCAGCAGCCGCTCCACGACGCACCAGGTCGCGAAGAGTAGCAGCGTCATCAGCATGTCGGTCAACGCCGTGATCGCGCGCGAGGCGAACGCGTAACTGCCGATAAGAAAAGCGAACGCAAGCCAGCCCGTCGCGACGTTGAGCATCGCCGCGCTCCATTCGAGCACTAACGTCGCCAGCGCCGCTCCCGCGACGAGCGAGATCACGCGGGCCCCCACTTCGTTCACTGGGCGGTCGACGGCGGCGGCGGCGAGTGCGGAGAGCCAATAGTAGAGCGGCGGCTTGCGATTCACGAAGCCGTAGTAGTCGCTCGGTACCAGCCAATGGCCGTGTTGCACGATATCCGCGATCCACTGCGCGGATTGCGGTTCGGCGTCCTTCGCGAAGGGCGCGCTAATCCCCTGCCCGAGCAGGATCAGCGCGATCAGGAAAGCGGCCGCCGGGCGCGCGAGGCGCCGATAGTTGAGTTGCACGGGCCGGACTCAGCGGCCTCGCTCAAGACCCGGCGCGAAGCGATGGCGTACGCCCTCGACGGGATTGAACGTCGCGATCTCCATTGCGACGGCGTTGTGGGTGTAGCCGAGGTTGCCATTGGCATCGACGGTGATAATCCCCGCTTCGCCCCCGGTCAACGCCGCGAGCCGGTTGATTGCATTGACGACCGCTTCCGGCGCGGGTTTGCGCCGCAACTCTTCGACCGCTTCGCGGCAGAGCGCGGTCTTGAGAATCGCTTCGCCCTCGCCGGTGGCCGACGCGGCGCCGCGCGGATTCGCATACAGGCCCGCGCCCGGGATCGCGGAGTCACCGATCCTGCCCGGGAGTTTCAGGGTGACCCCGCCGGTCGAGGTCGCCGCCGCCAGATTGCCGTGGCTATCGAGCGCGACCGCGCCGACGGTCCCGTGTTGATCCGATTCCCGGCGCTTGCTGCGCGCGAGGGCGAGCCAGCGTTCGCGGGAGCGCGGCGCGACCATCGCTTCGGGGCGGCAGAGGCGGAGACCGGCCTCCCGCGCGAGCCGTTCGGCGCCCACACCACCCATCAGGACGTGCGGCGTCCGCTCCATCACCGCGCGCGCGAGCAGAATCGGATTACGGACGCGCCGCACCATCACCACGCCCCCTATCCCGATCGCGAACGGTGCGCGGCCGCGGGCGCGCCGCTCGAGCGGGCGGGCGGTCGTGACCGCCGCGTCCATCTCGACCGTCCCCGCCGTCGTCAGATAGGAGCCGTAACCCGCATTGAAGAGCGGATCATCTTCGAGCACGATCACCGCCGCGACCACCGCGTCGAGCGCGTCGCCACCGTCGCGCAGAATCCGGGCCGCCGCCTCCCCCGCCGTCAGCAGACCGCGCCGCCGCCCGGGCAGTTCGCCGGCGGGCGCAGGCCGGCCCGCGCCACCGTGCGCGATAAATGCTGGACCCAGGCTGCGGCGCTTCACAGCCTATTCAGATATCGGCGCGACGCCCCCAAAGAAAGAGCCGGCGGAAATTAAAGGTCAGCGGCCCGCGGGTGCCGTACGCCTGTTCGAGCCGTCGCGTGAACTCGGCGATGAATTCCGCATGACGCGCCGCCGGAATCCGGTCAAGGAAGGGGCGCAACGCGGTCGCTTGGGAAAACTCGACGATCGCGGCCGGGCTCTCCATCGGATGATGAAAAATATGGTAGTGACAGTCGACCTCGACCAGACCGATCACTTCGAGCATCACGCGATAATCCTCGGGGCTGCCCACCACATGCGACGGCGTCTGGCGATCGCCGAGTACGTCGCTCCACGCCGGGTCGTGCGCGAGGTCCATCAAGGTCACCTGCGCGGTCTCCTCATGGTTCGACGGCATCTGCACGACCAGCCGGCCGCCCGGCCGGAGCGCCCGCGACCAGCGCGTCAAAACCTCCAGATGGTTCCGTGACCACTGCAACGCCGCATTGGAAAAGACGACTGAGTACTCGCGGTCGGCGGCGAACTCGTGAAAGTCGCCTGTGACAAAGTTGAGTCGGTCGCGAAGTTCCGGCTCCAGCTTGTCCCGCAGAGCTTCGGCGCGCGCGATCATCGCGGACGAGGAATCGACTCCCGTGGCGCGCCCGTGGGCCGCGCGCCGCGCCAGCTCAATCGTGTTTTCACCGCTGCCGCAGCCCAGATCGACGATCGTGTAGTCGGGACGCACCGCCAGCCGCGCGAAAATCAGTTCGAACGGCTCGGCCCGATAGCGCCGAAAACGATTATAGAGCTCAGGATCCCAGTCAGGCATTGGTCGAGGCAGCAGCGGCACCGCCGGTTCGAGCATAGAAGCCGGCTCGCAACGGAACAAGCACCTTTGTCGGCTCTACGAAGTACGGCTTAATCCGGGATTCCTCGCTGCGCTCAGAGTTTGTGAATTTTTGCAGAGTCACATTCGCCCTGCCGAGTGAGATGCCCTCACCCGCGCTCGCGACGCTCGCGCGACCTCTCCCTGGACAAGG
>JBKQPD010000004.1:0-2709 GCA_052145175.1 Binataceae bacterium (SeqCode)
GTGGAAACGGAGCATGGCGAAGCTAGTGAGGCACCGGCAACCGAAAGGGCCGGTAACAGATAGGCCGAGCCTAAAACCACCGCGCCACATCTCGACTCTACAATTATGGTTGGTCGTGGGCTTGATAGGCCTCGAGGGTTCCGGGGCCAGCATACTGAGAAGGGTACGGGGGACACCGTACCCAATTATGGTTGGTCGTGGGCTTGATAGGCTTCTGTCGTGGCCCGACCGGCACGTATTGTCGCACCTAGAACTCGAACTCCTGAGGTATGGGGTCCCTTTGGCGAGTAAGCCCTATAGTCAGGTATCGTGTCCCGAGAACTACCCCAACTTCGCCGGGAGTGACTGTAACTTTTCCTCAACGCGGCGGTTAGTCGCTGCGCCAACCGGATTGGTCAGCATGGCCGAGTGGTCCGCCATTGACCCTCAACCGTCCGCTGAGCCCCGCTCTGGTTCTCTGGCGAGACGGGCGAGCCCATCGACGAGCGCGTCCAGGTGCTCCTTTGCCTCTGCGGCGTCGTTTAGCGGTAATTGGTTCGCTTGACGGATAAGTCGATCGTTCTGGGGACCTTCGATCCTAGACAAGTCGATCCGGAAGTGCCCGCCCGGATACGCGATAACCTCGACTACTGCTTTGATACCGGTCTCAAGGGAGCGAACTGGCGCTGACTCAACAAATGCGATCGACGTCGCTGTGAGGGGGCCTTTGTACATCGTGTTGCTCCTCGGCCATCCAATTCCCGCTGAACCGCCTTCAGGGAATTATACCGCGTAAGCGATCAGTTGGGCGATACAGACGGAATCGCTCTCGCGTCACCGAGGATTAGCTTGAGTTGCGCGAAGGAAGCCATCAACGCATGAATCTCTGCCACGGCAGAGAAACGGTAGTAAAATATTGATAAACTTCGCAAAATTCTCGAATCGCTGGAAAACGGCCAGCGGAGTGATCGTTTTCGCAACCTTTGTCCTAATAACAATGTGCGGCGCCAAGTGGCACAAACGATTGCCTGCTTTACACGCAGGATGTCGGGGGTTCGAATCCCTCGTCGCCCATAGCCGGTCACAAGTCGCTGTCGCCAGCACGCGGATCACGCGGGCTTTCGGTCAGTTGATCGGAGGTGACGTAAAGATATCCCGAGTCTTCCTCACTAACCCTGACCCAGAAAGCGGCTAGCACAGGAATTGTTTTGGCGAATTCCCCGAGGAATCTCGCGCCGGCGTCGATCTCTTCCATCACCAGCGGGCCTTGATCCATGGCAGCACCCCATTCGCGTTGTCCGTGACGGCATCATACAGCGTTCGCGCCTCGTGCTCGCTTCTTTGTTGGTAGCGGACATCGACATTCCAGTCTTTGACGGTCTGCCACTTGAGACCGAGAGCCGGGTTCGCCTGGATATCGAGGCCGCGATCCACTTCAAGATTCGCAGCCTTCACCAACTCTTCGATATCGTGGGTGAAGCACTTGTCGGCGAACTTTACCTGCTGGAACTCGCCCACCAGATGGATCGCCTCGGGCGAAGCGCGGAGGCCCACGACTGGCTCCGCCACGCGATCGTCCGGGACGCTGCTTCGGCGACGGACGATACCCGGCTCAAGTTCGAATCCCTCATCGCCGGCGAACATACCTCTTCGCGTGACGAATCATGGATACCTCAATGCTGCCTGGAACTTCAGGTGCCGGGCTTTGCTGTGGGCGATGGACGCACAATCGCCGCGAGCACCAAGCCCGCCAAGAACCACCCCGCGGTATGTTCGACAATCCGGGCCAGCGTGAAGTCGGTCGGGAACCCATACCAGTTCCAATACGGCACAAGGGTCATCACGGACGCCAGAATACCCACCAGTGTTACACATGCCACCCGAACGATGAAGCCCGGGCGAAGCTGCGAGACGAGAACAGCGGCCAAGAGCGCGCAGACAACATTCGTTCCGAACTCGACCGGCAGGCGTTTGCTCAGCGATACATCGCGGCCGTCCGGGTAAATCACCATGAAGCCGTACGGCCCCTTGGCGGTTTTCGCCGCGTGAGCCTCCATCTCTTCTTGCGATTGTGATTTGCTCATATCCCTGCCGGGCACAAAGTATAGCCCCGGCTCGCGAACGTCCTTTTTCATGGCCGCAGTCAGGGCGTCCTCGTTGGGAATGGATTGCAGGCCCATTTCGCCAAGAGGTAGTAGCATGTGCGCCACGAATCCCCAGAAGAATAAGACAATTCCCGCAACAAGACCGCCGAGCAGTATCTTGAGCATCGCCCTCTCCAACGTAGTGTGGTTCCTCGACCGATCGATGAGAAGCTCGTACACCGCATCATACCAGAACGAGACCGACCACAAACCTGGGCGGGGGAAGGGACAATTCCGAATGCGCGCCTTGGTCGTCGGAACGAGGCGTTCATGCCCGTGTCAAAGCCTCCGGATTATTCTATTGCTTGGGTCGCTGATCCCCTTCATGTTTCCTGGCGGGATACGCGCTCCGCGGCCGTTGGTATAATCACCGCATCGTTTTGCGTGGAGCGCTATCTTGTCATGCCGGCGCTGGCCGTCTTGCTCATGAAGATCGGCCGGGGACTGCGGGAGTTCACAGATCGAGCTCGCAGCGCCCACATCGGCTTTTCCGCCTCGTTCCTGATCCTTTACTTCGCGTTGAAAGTCTTCTATGCTCCCTGGAATACGTTTCGCTACGATACCGTCGTCATGTGGTTGGTCGCCT
>JBKQPD010000005.1:0-4048 GCA_052145175.1 Binataceae bacterium (SeqCode)
TCACCTGACTGGCGGCAGTTACGTTCTGTGAATTCATCATGGCCATGACGAGCTGGCGGAGCATCTGGACCTGCTGGACCTGGGCCAGGGCGATTTCGTTGCTGACCTGCACCGCCTGCGGATTGCCTACCGCCGCCTGGTTCCTGAGTTCAAGGCTCTGCAATGAGGTCTGCTCGCTGGAAAAGTTGTTGGCCTGAGCCTGAGCCGACGCGAGCGCGCCGTTGAAGGTGTTCAGCGTCGTTTCGACGGTCGTCTGTGGACTCTGCACGCCAGCGGTGCTCGCGGTGCTGAAGCCTGGATAGAGCTGCTGGAACTGCGCGCCGAGTCCCTGCACCGTATAGGACAAACCCTCCTGCTGGCTGATCAGGCTGCCAAGGTTGGTGAGCAGGGTCTGGTTGGACTGCCAGATGCCGGCGCTCCCGCCGGTAGTATTCTGGACCGCATACTGGAGTTGCTAGGCGAGATTGGTGACGGTGGCGGTGGCCTGCTCCAGTTGCAGGAGCTGCGTCGCGTACATCGTCGGATCAAAGACGGTGTCGCCGACACCCAAGACGGCATGAGCGCGCAACGGAACGACGAGTAGACTGGTCAGCGCGAGCAGCCCGGTCGCGACCAAACGAGTAAATCGTGATAAGTTCAATGCAGTATCCCCCTTCCATTAATATTGAGTGGTAACTTACGGTGGTCGCCGAAGAGCGTCGCTGCGGGCGTCTCCATCCGCTGATGGAGGCGGTCGAGGTCGTCCGCCCAGCCGTCAAGTTCACGGTGCCGGAGCCACGTGACGGTCCAGCGGTCACCGTGCAGTTTGATCAGCTGGCGTGCGCGCAACAGGTCGTCCTTGGCACCGGCAGCGATAAAGGCCAATGCCGCCGGACCGAGGGCTAACTGGAAGAGCCGGCGGCCGAGAGGCGAGACGTAATAGTAGTGCCGCTTGGGGGTGGCCTCGGCGATGATCTCGATCTGCCGGTCACTCAAGCCGAAGCGGTGATAGAGTTCGCGGCTCGCCGCATTCGTCGCCTCGGGATTGGGCAGATAGAGCCGGGTCGGACAGGATTCCAGAATGACGTCGCGATGCGGCGAGTTGGCGATCTCGCTGAGGCTCTGGGTCGCGAGCACAACCGCCGCATTTTTCTTCCGTAGCGTGCGCAGCCATTCCTCGATCTTGGCGCCGAAGAGGCTCTGGGCGAGCATAATCCAGGCCTCGTCGAGGATGATAAGGGTCGGCCGTCCATCGAGCCGCTGATCGATGCGGTGGAAGAGATAGGTGATAACCGGGACGATTACTTTCGGTCCCATCGCTATCAGAGTTTCGAGCTCGAAGGTGACGAAGTTACCTGCGAGCAGCACGTCGTGGTCGGCGTCGAGGAAACGGCCGAGCGGCCCCGCCAGCGAGAATGCGCCGAGACCGTCACGGAGCGAATGGTCCTGCACCTGGGTGACGAGGTTGCTGATGGTGCGTTGCTCGGGCGGCGCCTCGGCGACCAGCGTCAACCCGCGCCAGAGCGCCTTGCGCTGGGTCGGGATGAGGCGGACTTCATGCAGTTCGAGCCAGTCTTCGAGCCGGGTCTGGAGCTTCATGCGGTCGCTCTCGTCGTCGATGCGGGCGAGCGGCTGCAGGGAAACCTCCTCCTCGCCGAGGTCGAGATGCTGTCCGCCCAAGGCTTTGGTCAGCACAAACGCCGAGTAGCCCTTGTCGAAGAAGAAGATCTGCCCGTCCAGGACTGCGCGAAAGTTCGCCTTGATGGTGCCGAGGGCGACGCTCTTGCCGCCGCCGGTGGGGCCAAAGATGGCGGTGTGCCCGGTATCGCTGATGTGGAGGTTGAAGCGGAATGGCGTGCTGCCACTCGTCGCACCGTAGCAGAGCGCCGGCGTTTCCGGGGGATAGTAGGGGCACGGATTGGTGGCAAGTCCCGGCCAGATGCTGGTCAGCGGCAGGATATCGGCGAGGTTCTGCGTATTGACCAATCCCGGCGATCCTTGTCTGCATCGCCGTTGGCGGCCGATAGGTGATCGTCAGGAAGCAGCGGGTCTCGAACTGCTGGCCTTCCTGGGCGTAGTGCACTTCCCTTTCGTGTATAAATTAAGACTTCCTCTGACAGTCGCTGGTGGTCCCCGGTGTCCGGTTTGAGTAATACGTCAGATGTCGCGCGCAGCGATAGCCTGGGCTCCGGCTCGCCGTCAAGGGTTTGCGCGCTATGCTCGCCGGCTCCCGCCGCCCTTGACCGCGGCCGTCGCTGCGGCTATGCAGTCGCCTGGGCGACTGCCGCGCTACGCAGCCATTCATGATCCCAAACTCGCCGCCGCCGCGGGTGCGATAGTCGGGCCGAGCATCTTCTCCTTCGCCAAGGGCACGCTGTCGACAAAGGTTTGCATCGGCGTCTTGCCGTAACACCAGCGGCCCTGATGAGGCCGCAATTCGTTGTACTCGCACAGCCAGGCGTCGAGGTCGGCCTGCAGCTGTTCGATGCCGGCGTAGATCTTGCGGCGGAACGCCACCCGGTAGAACTCATTGAGCACGGTCTTATGGAAGCGCTCGACGATGCCGTTGGTCTGCGGGCTTTTGACCTTGGTGCGGGTGTGATCGGTGTTCTCCACCGCCAGGTAGAGGCTCGTATTCATGGCGCTCGGGTGCGCCGCAATACTCCGTGCCGCGGTCGGTTAAGACCCGGCCCAGCGGGATTTGATGTTCGTCGAAGAACGGGATCACCCGGTCGTTAAGTAAGTCGGCGGCCACCAGCGGCGTTTTGCGATCATAGAGTTTGGCGAACGCCACTTTGGTATAGGTATCGAGGAAAGTCTGCTGGTAGATGCGGCCGACGCCCTTGAGCGTACCGACATAGAATGTATCCTGCGCGCCGCAGTAGCCCGGGCATTCGCTCTCAAACTCACCGTGCGCCTCCTTGTCGGCTTTAGCTTTCTCCAGCGCGACGGCGAGCTGACTCTCACTCAGCACCAGGCCTTCCTGCGCGCTTCGCCTCCAGGGCCTTGAGCCGCTTGTGCATGGTCTCGAGGTCGTGACGCTGCCAGACGCAACGCACCCCGGCCGCCGAAACGCTCAGCCCGCGCTTCTTCAGCTCGTTGGCGGCGCGCACCTCACCCCAGGCCGCCTCGGCGATTGCGACCTCCACGACCGCCTGCTCGATTTCCGGCGCCACCCGATTCTTGAGCACCGGCTTGCGCCGCGAGATCTCCTGCAGCGCCGCCTCGCCACCCTTGTCGTAGAGTTCCTTGAAGCGGTAGAAGCTGTCGCGGCTGTAGCCCATTACCCGGCAGGCCTGTCTTTCATCGTCGCCAGCAACTCGTCCGGCAGCGATCCGGCTGCGGCTATCTGCCAGTTGCGTTTGCCGCGCACCAGATCGGCGTAACGCTCGTCCCGCTCCCGCCGCGCTTCGACCTAGGGGTTTGCGGCCCTAAAGCACCTCCATAAAATTTTGGGGATTGCGCGCGATGCTCTGTCGGTGCCCGCAAGCAATGGCGTGCGCTTGACATTTTCGAGGTAGCGGTTCAAGGTTCAAATGGTTCAACCGATGAGCCACGAAAGAGAGTCGAATGTCAGGCGTTAAAGACCCGGCGCGAGCCGCCATCATCCGCCGTGGCAGCTCGCGGACGTTGAGCCGCGCGGAATTCCGCCTCATTAAGACCCCCCGCGCATTTGACGAGATCGCGGCTCAGATTCGCCACGAACTGTCGAATCGACGCCTGCGGCCGGGCGATCGGCTGCCGGCCGAACGGGCTTTGGCCGAACAGTTCGGCGTTTCGCGCAACACTCTGCGTGAGGCGCTCCGATCGCTGGAAAACTCGGGCCTGTTGCGCCTGCAGAAGGGCGCGAGCGGTGGCGCATTCGTGCGGGAGAGCACGGGTGACGCGATAGTAACTGGGCTGCGTGATATGTTTCACCTTGGCGCTATTCAGCCTGAACATCTGACCGAGGCGCGGGTCTTGATCGAGTCGATCGTGGTACGCGCCGCCTGTGAGCGCGCAACTGGGGAAGACATCGAGGCGCTCAAGGCGAACCAGGCGGCGGCCGAACACGCGGTTCGAGGGAAGA
>JBKQPD010000006.1:0-2552 GCA_052145175.1 Binataceae bacterium (SeqCode)
TCCCGGTGGCGATCGAGTTCGATCCGTCCGAAGTGCAACGGCTGCGCGGCGTGCGCGTCGGCGGGCAGGCGGAAGTTCTCGTCTACACCGGCGACCATCCACTGATGAACCTGCTCGCGGCGCTCTATATCCGCGCCATGAGCTGGCTCACGTATCTCTATTAGAGCGGCGGCGATGGCCTACGGCGACAAGGCGGCACTGCGACTGACGATCGGGCTTGGCCTCGCCGTCTTCGTCGCCTACGGGTTTGCGCTGCAGTCGCCGTTCGTCGTCTGCGTGATGGCCGTGCTCATTCTGTGCAAGCCGGGACCGCCAATGCGGCTCGTGAAGGGCCTCGTCGTCGCCGTGGTGTTCGCCGCGCTGGTCGCGGCCGGGGTGCTGATGGTCCCGCTGCTCGAACACTACGCGGTCGCTGCCGTGCTGCTGACCGCGCTTATTCTCTACCTGCTGCTCTACGCCGGGCGGATCGGCGGCAACCCGCTGACGACAATTCTGGTGCTCTCGTTCACGCTGATCCCGGTGGCGGGTGTCGCCGACCAGGCGCTCGTCGGTGCGCTCGCCGTGACGCTCGCGATCGGCGTCGGCGTCGGAACCGTGGTGAGCGCCGCCTCGAACGCATTTTTTCCCGATAACGCCAAGCGTTCCGGCGCGGCTGCGGGGAGGCCGCCGCCCGACCGCGGCGCTGCGGCGTGGACTGCCCTGCGCGGCATGCTGATCGTCATGCCGGTCTTCGTGCTCGCGCTGACCGATCCGTCGTTCTACCTGGCGGCGATCATGAAGACGGTGGCGCTCGGGCAGCAGGCCGAAGAGGCCGACGTGCGCACGGCGGGCCGCGAGCTCGTGGGCTCGACGCTGATGGGCGCGCTGATGGGTGCGGCGGTGTGGATGGGTCTGTCGCTATGGCCCAGCCTGTGGATGCTGATGCTGTGGCTGATGGCGTCGGCTCTGTGGTCCGGTTCCGCGCTGTTCGGCGCGCGGCGGTCGCGCTTCCGACCGTCGTTCTGGATCAACGCGCTGATCACCGCGTTGATTCTGCTCGGCCCCGCCATAGAGGACAGCGCCAGCGGCAAGAGCGTGCTCAAAGGATCGGTGATGCGCACGTGCCTGTTCGTCGGCGTCGCATTCTACGCCTGGGGGACGATCTGGGCGCTGGAACGGTGGCGCGCGCGGCGCTTGCGGCCAGGCGCCACCGCAACCGGATGACTGGAGGATATTGAGATGATTCTTGCGAACTTCCTGGTTGGCCTGCCGATGACGCTGCTGTGCCTGGTCGTGCAGACCGCGGTCACCTACTGGTGCGTGCGCCGGTACGTGCGGCAGTCGACGGGCCCGGCGGTACAGCGCGGCTCCCTCGGCGGCATCCGCCCGTTGCTCGTCGCCATGCTGGCGATGATGGTGGGCAACCTTGTCCAGATCATGCTGTGGGGAAGCCTGTTCAGGTGGCTGGGCGAGTTCGGCGAGTTCTACGACGCGGTCTACCACTCGGCGGTGAACTTCACTTCGCTCGGCTACGGCGACGTCGTGATGAACAGGAACTGGAAGTTCCTCGGTCCCCTCGAGGCGCTCGACGGAGTCCTGATGCTCGGGATGACGGCGGCGGCCTTGATGGCGATCCTGCAGCGCATGATCAAGTTGCAGGTGGAAGCGATCGTCGGACGCGGGAAAACGGAGACGGACGACTACTGAGTTCCGCTCTGTCCATCGTCGCGCAACGGAAGGTGCTCGTGCCGGGCCCGTCGGTGAAGCACGGCTGATCCGCGCCGTCGGCCGACGCTCGGCGCGCGCGCACTCCCGGCAGTTCCCTCGCCACTGCGCGCTGTGCGACCCAATGCTTGCGGCGCGCCCTGCCCGTGCGCGGGACCTCACCCACGCCGCACCCGGAACGCTGTCGGCAGGTTTCAGACAGCTTACAGGAATGCGGAGATCAAGTACCCTGTGCGGATGTATGACATTCGACATCTGTTGGCGTCAACAATGTTGAAGGGTGGATCTGATTTGGCAGGCATATCCTATATCATGGGACACGCTTCGATCAACCAAACGCAGGAAGCATACTATGAGATCGGTCTAGAAGGAGGGCCAAACGGATGGCCAAACTCGGCATGATCGTCGATCAGGACTGATGATAGATGGTCTGGCCGCCGCCCCGCTTTGGAGCCAACCCAGACTTCAGCGGAGCTACAAGGCAGAAATGCCGAGCTCGATACTTTAAATCCTTGCGCAATCGAGCCGGCCCAAAGACCGATTCAGACATGCTCGCCGGTCGGGTTTATATTCTATCGTTTGGAAAACCAGGCGTCGGAATACGGGTTATGGGCGACGGTAATCCGGACTCCGGATTTCATTCGTAACAACGGGTGCGGACGGTGTCGTGCCCGCACCAGAATCTAATGTTACCTGGAGGCATAAGGTTACATGGCCGATTGCAGTGAAAGAGTGTGCGCCTATCCCGAGAACGAATCTTTCTACTAGTACTACTTTGTTAGATAAGTTCCATCTCGAATTTTTGAGAGCTCTCCGATGACCTGCCGAAAAAGTTCCTCAAGAACCGC
>JBKQPD010000007.1:0-13069 GCA_052145175.1 Binataceae bacterium (SeqCode)
CCGCGAGCATTGCTCGCGGGCCTTGCCTTTTGTGCTGAACCAGCGCGCTCAGGCCGACAGCTTGTAGACGCGCCGGACGTTGTCGCCGAGCACGTCGCGACGCTTGGCTTCCGGCATCTTTTCGACCATCTCCTCCAGCTCCTCGATATAGTCGCCGGTGTGGTCGGGGTGGGGAAAGTCCGAGGCCCACATGAAGCGGTCGCTGCCGCACAGATCGACCATCGCGGGCAGCGACTTCTCGTCAGGGTCGGCGGAGACCCAGACATTGCGTTTGAAATAGAAGCTGGGCTTTTCCTTGAGCGGCACCCCGCGTCCCATCACGCTGTCGTAAACCGCGTCCATCCGATCGCACCAGTACTGCACCCAGCCCGCGCCGACTTCGAGAATCACGATCTTGAGCTTGGGGAACTTGTCAAAAGTGCCGTACTGCATGAAGCTCGCGAGCGCGTGGCGGATCGCGTCGGAGGCGGTGACATTGAGGAACCATTGCTGCTTGCGGACGTATTCCTTGTCGTAACGGCCCGGCCAGCACCATTGCGGTTCCAGCGAGACGTGGATGCCGAGCGGGACGTCCAGTTCCTGCGCCTTGGCGAAGAGCACGTCGTGATCGTTGTGGCCATGAGGCTTGCGGGTCATCGTGAACTGCACGACCCAGCCACCCTTGTGACCAGCTTTGACCGCGCGTTCGAGTTCGACGGCGGCGGCCGCGGGATCGCCTAGCGAGAGATGGGCCACCGGGATTAGCCGGCCGCCGCTGTCGGCGCTCCAGTCGCTGACCCAGCGGTTATAGGCCCGGCACATCGCTTGGGCATAAGCCGTGTCCTCGCACTCGGTCTCCCACGCCAGATCGAGGCTGGGGTAGATGATCGCGGCGTCGAGCCCTTCCTTGTCGAGGCGGGTCAGCCGATCCTTGACGTCGCAGGCCCCCAGCGGAACGCGTTCGCCATACTTGAGGTGCGGGTCGAAGCTGCCCTTCTCGCGCGTGACCTCACCCATCACGCCGAGAGCGCCAAAGCTCCCCGCGCGGTTCACGCGCGAAGGCGCGCCGTTGATCTCCAAGTACTGCAGACCATCCTTGTCTTCGCGGAGTCGCAGCGCGTTAGCGCGGTACTTGGCCTCGCAGTTCTCCTCCCAGCATTTGGCTGACTCCAGGATGTGGCCGTCAGCATCCACGGCGCCCGGGTACCTGAGTTTGTGAATGACCTCTTCGATTTGTGCCATTTTTGCCTGCCTCGATTCGATTCGAACGTCGTAACCTGGCTGGCTTCAATATTTTCGCGTCGGGCGCGGTTGTCAAGCTTTCTTTAAAGTAAGCCAGCGTTTGCTTCTGAGGCGGAGATGGCGGCATCGGGCGTAAAATGTCAGCGGCGCGTGAGCCCAGGCCCACGCGCCGCTGAATGAAAAATGTGCGACGAAATCAGACTGAAAGATTGTAGACCCGCCGGACATTGTCGCCGAGCACGTCGCGCCGGCGCTGCGGGTCGCTGACCTTGTTACCGAATTCCTCCAACTCCTCGATATAATTGCCAGTGTGATCCGGATGGGGAAAATCGGTCGCCCAGAAGAAGCGGTCACTGCCGCACAGATCGACCATCGAAGGCAATGATTTCTCGTCGGGGTCGGCGGAGACCCAGACGTTGCGTCTGAAGTAGAAGCTGGGCTTTTCCTTGAGCGGCACCCCGCGCCCCATCACGCTGTCGTAAACCGCGTCCATCCGATCGAGCCAGTACTGCACCCAGCCGGCGCCAACTTCGAGAACCACAAGCTTGAGCTTGGGGAACTTGTCGAAGGTGCCGTACTGCATGAAGCTCGCGAGCGCATGGCGGATCGCGTCGGAGGCGGTGACGTTGAGGAACCAATGCTGCTTGCGGACGTGTTCCTTGTCGTAGCGGCCCGGCCAGCACCATTGCGGTTCGAGCGAGACGTGGATGCCAATTGGAACGTCGAGTTCCTGCGCCTTGGCGAAGAGCACGTCGTGATCGTTGTGGCCGTGGGGTTTGCGGGTCGTGGTGAACTGCACGACCCAGCCGCCCTTATGGCCGGCTTTGACCGCGCGTTCGAGTTCGACGGCGGCGGCCGCGGGATCGCTCAGTGAGAGATGGGCCACCGGGATCAGGCGGCCGCCGCTGTCCGCACTCCAGTCGGTGACCCAGCGGTTGTAGGCGCGGCACATCGCTTGGGAGTAATCCGGATCGTCGGTATCGGTCTCCCAGGTGAGGTCGAGGCTGGGATAGATGATCGCGGCGTCGAGCCCTTCTTTGTCGAGGCGCGTGAGACGGTCCTTGGCGTCGCAGGCGCCGAGCGGGACCTTGTCGCCGTATTTGATGCGCGGATCGAAATTGCCCGAGTTGCGCGAGACCTGCCCCATTTGTGCGACGGAGCCGAAGTTGCCGCCACGATTCACGCGTGAGGGCACCCCATTGACTTCGAGATACTCGAGTCCGTCCTTGTCATCCTTCAAACGGATGGCGTTGGCTCGATATTTTGCCTCGCAGTATTCTTCCCAGCACTTGGCCGACTCCAGGATGTGGCCGTCGGCGTCAACTGCACCCGGATATTTGAGCTTATGGATGTTTTCTTCGGCGCGCGTCATTTTCGATGCCTCGACTCAATTTTGATTTCGTAGCCCGGCGAGCACAGTATTTTCGGCGGACACTGACACGTCAAGCTCTGCGGCACGCGATCGGCGCGCGGGCTCTCCTCCGTTAACAGCAAACAATTGAGGACGCTACGCCCGGATCGGAGTTGGGGCGCTACGATTCATTAAAAAAGACCGGGCAGCAAGGCTGCCCGGTCGGTAAATGTAGGAAGGATTCTGAGCGCTGTGATCGCCGAACGTTACGACTTGAGCGGCGCGTTGCGCGTGACGCCGCCGGCGGTGGCGCTGAGCAAACCGCGGTCGGGGGTGCGCCCGTTTAGCGCGGAGTGCGATCCGCCGTTGACATTTCGCGGTTGAAGCGGGGCCTTGGCGATCGCCACGCGCGGGGTGAACACTGGCTGGACCGTTCGCGGCGCACCATCGTAGTGGTTGAACGCGGCGTGGGCCGGTCGTTCGGGCCGATTCAGCAGCACGTACTGCTTGCCACGGCGCGCAAGGACGCCCTGATCGACCATCTCGTTAATTAGACGCGTGATCATGGGCCTTGAGCTGCCGATCATCTCCGCCAGCTTCGCGTGCAACAAATCGGTGATCAGCAAGGTGCCGCGGGAATCCTCGACGCCAAAGCGGCTGGCGAGATCCTTGAGCACGAGTTCGAGCCGCTCGCGATAGTCCAGACTGATGAACGTCGCCCACGAATTGGCGGCCGCCGACCACAGCGTGTTGACATATTCGAGGAGCCTGATCAGTTGCGTCGGCTCCAGAGTTTGCAGCAACCGGGAAATATGTTCACGCGTCAACAGCGCCACTTCACATTTGGTGCGCGCGTGCGCTTCGAACATCTGCGCGCGCCGTTGCTTATGATCGATAAAGTCGACGTGGCCCAGGATCTCGCCAGGTCCGCATAAGCGCATCAATACGCGCTCGCCGTCCGACTGCGGGCAGAAGACTTCCACAGTCCCGGAAAAGACCCAGAAGAACATATCGGCCGGCGAGCCCTGGAGAAACAGCGCCGAACCCTTCGGATAAGTGACGAGCGTATGGTGGCTGATTAGTTCGTCGACGATTTCTCGCGGCAAACCTGAATCGTTGACGAAACTGTCGACACGTCGCTGTAAAGCCTCGGGGAGTTGGGGGTTCATCAAAATCTCCTAGCGTTGAGATACAGGGATTGTTCCTCCCTGTTCCAGTACGACGCACCGCCCCCACTCCGGCTGCGTCTTCGCACTCTCTTTCCTGGTCAGCTTAGCCATGCTGACGACGATCATCGCTCGATATCAGTTAACACCTACATCCTTCGTCTGTTTCAGTGGACCATAAGCTAGCACAACTACGTCCGGCCAAGCAAGAGTTCATTCGATTAGCTTTCTCTTCTCTTTTACGCCAAGCGCAAGTCTATCCCTTTCCATCCGAGCCAATTCGTGCTGGCGTCCTGTCTTAAGCCGCCTTACCGGACCAAGACTGTATGTTATCTTTCGATGCTCTCGAGTTCACGCCGATCGGTCACAAAGCCCTGACTCGGCTGTCTTCGAAGCGTGCGATCCAAAGCGTTGGCCATCTTTGTTAATATTAGCGAAGCATAGCATCATGGACGTTAACAAACGAGCGGCAAATTGATGGACTTTTTTTTGACTTTCCCGCAACGTGCATAAGCTAATAGTTGGTGGTCGCGTCTTATTGAGCACGCCAAGACCCGTCAGAAAAACAGGCGTCGAATAAGCCTAAAGATTTGACTGTGCAGATGGTTCGGGCACGGGTCCCGACGCGAGTAAAACGCGGCTAGGTAAGTTGTGCAGGTGGGAAAGTTGCGTCGATGCAGCCACGAAGGGCGCGTGGCCAAGCGGAGTCCGCGATACTTCACATGGTTAGGAAATTGGATGAGAAATTGCCATTTGATCCGAGCCCGCAGTCGCTCGAATCGAGCTTGCTGGTGAATCGAATGCTCACCGCTCAGGAACTGGCAGTTTACCTGCGGGTGAATCGCTCGACGGTCTATCGACTTTTGAAGAAGGGCGAGCTGCCTGGTTTTCGGATCGGTAGTGAATGGCGCTTTCGGATCGATGAAGTCAACCGCTGGTTCACAGAACGAAACTCCGGCGGACATTGACCTCTGGCCGGTGGCCGCGACGTTGGCGCGAGCCGACGACCCGCAACCATCAACCGCAAAAATTATCCAGAAAGCTCCTCGACTGATTTAGCCGCTCGCCGGGTGCGAACGTGTCGACCCTCCCGATTATTCGTTGCTGGCTACTCTTGGGCCGATAATTCTGCTGATATTCTGGCCATGTCAATTTCCGGGGACGAGCCATCGCGGCCTGCTACAGTTCCCGCCGGTTCATACCTGCCTTGGCTCGGGACGTGGGCCGCGCTAGCGGTTGTCACGTTAGCAGCGGTTTACCGCTTGCGCGATTTTCCGGCCGAGTTGAGTTGGCGCGAGGCGTTCGAAGGGATCCGCGCGGTAGCGGGATCAACCGTCTGGGCGGCGGTTAGGGTGTGGCTCTTTTGGGCTGCGAGTACGCTCGCGCTTGGCGCATGTGCTCTGCGTTGCGATCCAGACCTCGAACTCTCGGACGCACTTCTGATCGGTTGGGCGGGGCCCTGGGTGCTGGCTCCCGTGATCGGTAATCTGCTGGGACCTGTCGATCTGCTGAGTAGCGCGACCATCTGGGGAATGCTGGCGCTGGCCGGTGCCTGGCTTTGGCGCTATCCGCCGCGGATCAAACTTCATGCGCCGACCGCGGGGCAGAAGCTGGCGCTTCTCGCGACGGGCTTGTTGGCCATCTCATATCTGCCCTTGCAACTGGCGTCGCCGGTCGTACCGTTCATGGACGTGCTCTCCTATCCGTCGTCGGTGCAGCGGATTCTGACATTCCACGTCTATTTACCTTTCGATAACGATCCGTACGGATGTTGGGGACGTTACGCGGTTACACCCTATCTCGAGCTGTTCTACACGATTCTCGCGCTGGGCAGCGGAGTCCATCTAGCGGTCCTCGCCGAAAGTGCGGCGATGATGCCGATGGCGGCACTGTTGATCTTCTCGGCCTATCGCCTGGGCAAGACGATGTTTGGCGATACGGCCGGGGGGATTGCCAGCCTCATGCTTTTCGCGACCTGCCTGTTTCGCCGTGCGCAGGGGATGCGCGGGACGGCGGTCGCCTTTGTGCTGGTCGGTCTTGGCCTCGCTTTCTTTATGGATCCGAAGCGCCGCAGAGTCACGTTTGCGGTGGGCGCCGCAATGCTTGGGATGGCCGTGGGCTCGCACGCGATCGACGGCGCGCTCGGCCTCATGGTCGCCGGTCTCGGCCTCGCGCTCTGGCTGGCGGAGGAAGACTTCAACCGCGTTGTCGCGGGGGTGATCGCGTTGGGCGGTGCGACCCTGTGCGCGGCGCCGGAACTGCTCATCGGCCTCGATCGTCGAGCGCCCTTCCCGGTAATCCCGCTGATGTTGCTCGGGGGTGGCGCGTTAATCCTCGTCGGCACGCGTGTGCTGTCACCGGTGGCGCCGCCGCGCAAGGACTCCGGACTGCGGATCAGCAGCTTCCTGCTGATCGGAGGTTTAATCTTTCTTACGCTCTTCCGGCACGCACTCGCGCCCGATTCACTGTATGAAAAAGTCTCGTCGAATCTGCCGTTGCTGTTCGTCTGGTGTTTCGCCGGATTGGTCGCGGCACTCGGAATTATTGTCGGCGAGCAGCCCATGCGCTCGCGCTATGTCGCACTCGCGGCGGCGGCACTGCTAATCGGCGTCCTCGGAGACTATCTTGACCCAACGCTTCGGGCCTTCGGACGTGATTCCGCGACGCAAATGATGACCGGTGACATTAGTATCAAGCTTACCGACTACTGGACGCCCTATTTTCTGATCTTTCCGGCAAGCTTTCTTTTCGCCCTTGCCTACGAGCGCTGGTCGGCGCCACTCACCGTCATTGTCTTGCTCACGATCCTGCTCTACCCTTGGCGGCAAACCAAGGATCCGGTCGATTACGACTCGCTCGAACATGCGATAAGCGAGCAATGGGCCTTCAATCTGCATACCGCCGCCACGGGTTATTGGGTTGGCGATAACGATCATCATTGGAAGTTTGATCGCGACGGATGGCGGCTGATCGACGTGCTCAATCAGGAGATTGCGGCGGGGCGAATCACGCCCGCGACCCACATCCTCCACCTCACGGACACGATCTCGTCGTGGTCGATGGTGCAGTTCGCGATTATGACCGGGATCAACGACGATCCGATCGAGTACCAGCATGATCCGAACAATCAGTGGGAGGGTGGCAGCCGGGTGCGCGGACTGGATCAATTGGGCGCGGCGATGGGCCTCCGGCCGCCCTATATTCTGATTCAGGATGCGCCGCCGTCGTGGCTTGGTGATCCGCCGCCGGGTTACGATCTGATCTATCTGAACTTTTCCGATTTGATCTGGAGGCCATACGCTGCGCGGCTTTATCGGCGTCACGATCTGGCCGGGGTCAGCGCTCCGGTTCCGCGCGAGCAGTTCAGGCGTCTGGGCTTCGGGCTGTTGCTGATGGCGGTCGCGATGCTAGTCGTCTTGCTACCCCGGCGTTCGTGTTGAGTATCGACATGGGAATGAGCGATAACCGACGCAAGGTAGTCCGCAACGAGGTTGAAAAATGGCGCAATACGTCGAAGTTGAGCAGGCGATCGGAATGTCGGGGCTGCGCGTGGTGCTCTCGCCCGGCGTGCCCGGCCCGTGGAGCGAATCCGCCAAGGGAATCCTTCATGTAAAGAAGATTCCCTACGTGAAGGTTCGCCAGGTGGTCGGAGGCGAGAACGAGCCGCTGCGCAAATGGACCGCGCAGGAGACCGCGCCCGCATTTGTTTATAACAACGAACGTCCGCGCAGTATCTGGAGCGATCAACTCTATCTCGCTGAGCGGATCGCACCCGCTCCGGCGTTGATTCCGGCGGATATCGACGAGCGGATCCGGATGTTCGGGCTGGCCAATGAGCTGTGCGGTGAGAATGGTCTCGGTTGGGCGCGTCGGCTGATGATCCTTGGTGAAACCCTTGCGATCCCGAATCTGCCCGAGGCGGGCAGGAAATTCTCGACCTTCATGGGGCAAAAGTACGGCTATACGCCGGAGCAGGCCGCGGCCGCGCCGGGCCGGATCGCCGCGATTGTCGCGAGTTTCGCCCGCCAGCTTGCGACGCAGCACCAGCGCGGCAGCCGTTTCCTGATCGGCGAGCAGATCTCGGCGCTCGACATCTACTGGTCTTGCTTTGCCGCGCTTTTGCGCCCCCTCCCCGACAATCTTTGCCCGATGCCGGTGAACTTCCGCCGTATGTACGACTGCCAAGACCCGGTGGTGATGGGAGCCGCGGCCCCGGAGCTGTTCGCCCATCGCGATTTCATCTATCGCGAATTCCTCGAATTACCGGTCGATTTGTAGGACGATGGCGAGAGACGCCGCCGCGAGCCGGCGACGAGGAAAATTCGCGAAGGAGCGCAGCCATGGCGGACAACATCTCAGGTCTCGGTGACGCAATGCGCAAGGCCAGTGAAGCCTTTGCGGACGCGATCACGACAGTGAGCAAGAGTATTCAGAGTGCCGCGTCCCAGACCGGCGGACCCGACCGCGATCATCTGGTCGAAAATTGGCTCAGGATTGCGCGGATGAGCAAGGACGGGATGATTACCGCGATGGAACACGGCTTCGAGGTCTGGGAGCGTGAGGTTCGCCGCATGGCGACCTCTGGTGGTGCTGCGGCCCAGTCGGCGGCCAATCCGATCGAGGCGTGGGCCGAGAACCTGCGCAAAGCGACGGCGTCGTTTATGGGACCGGGCGCCGCCGGCTTCGGTGAAGAGGCGCGCAAGCAGGCCGAAGCGGTGCAGAAGAGTCTGACGGAAGGAATCCGCGCCTGGCAGCGGCTGTGGGAGCCCGAGAAAAAGTGAACGAAACGTCCGCCCTCACCCATCATACGATCGCGCTCGACGATGTGCGGCTCCACTATGTGATCGCAGGGAGCGGCGACCCCGTCGTTCTGCTGCACGGTTGGCCGCAAACCTGGTTCGAATGGCGCCGCATCATCCCGGGGCTCGCCAGCCGTTACACCGTGATCGCACCGGATATGCGCGGGCTGGGTGACTCGTCCCGTCCGGTCGCTGGCTATGACAAGCGCACCGTGGCGCACGATATCTATCAGCTTGTGCATAAGCTGGGGTTCGAGCAGATTTTCCTCGTCGGCCATGATTGGGGCGGGCCGGTCGCTTACGCGTACGCCTGCGCGCATCCTGCCGAGGTGCGCAAGCTGGCGATCCTCGACGTCACGATTCCCGGCGAAGCGTGGGAGAAATTCCCGCAAATCACGCGGCGCGGCGGCGTCTGGCACCTCGCCTTTCACAACGTGCGTGACCTGCCCGAGGCCTTGGTCGTCGGCCGCGAGCGCACCTATCTTTCGTGGTTCTATCGCTCGGTCGCCTACAACCCTCGCGCGATTACCGAGGAGGAGATCGACGAGTACGTCCGTTGTTACGCGGCGCCGGGCGCGATGCGCGCGGGATTCGAATATTATCGCGCAATCTTTACCGATATCGATCACAACAAGGAAAACGCTAAGACGAAGCTGAAGATGCCGGTGCTGGCGCTCGGTGGCGAGCGCGGCTTCCGGCAGCATCCGCTGAACTCGATGCGCGAGCTCGCCGAAAACGTCCGTGGCGGCGTGGTCGAGCGCGCCGGTCACTGGATCGCGGAGGAACGCCCCGATTATCTTGGCGAGAAACTGATGACGTTCTTCGCGGAAAAATAAGCCTCGAGCGATCAGCTACAGGCCGAGGCGCGCGATAACCGACTCCACGATCAGCTCCGGTGAACTCGTCACGTCCGCGACGATCGCATCGGCGGGCGCCTCAAGCACTTCAAATTGATTCTGCAGTAGCGCGCGATTGAAAAAATGGCCGCGTCGGCGCACCAGGCGCTCGGTGATTACTGATCTCGATCCTTCGAGATAGACCAGCCTGACGACCGCCGGGTCGACGACGATCAGATCGCGGTACGACTGTTTGAGCGCCGAGCACGCGACAATCGCATTCTGCTTTCCGGCGACGTAGCGCTCGACCAGGTCACGGACAGCTTCGAGCCATGGACGGCGATCCTCGTCCGTCAGCGCTATCCCGCGACCCATCTTGTCGCGGTTCGCCGCCGGATGCAGGTCGTCAGCGTCGTGGAACGGCCAGCGCAGCCGACGCGCGAGCAGCATGCCCACGGTGGTTTTGCCGCTGCCCGCCACACCCATCAGCACGATGATCATTGCCGCTCACGTACCGGCTCTGAGCTGCTAGTGCGGCAGCCAGAACGGTGTCGTTCCGAACAGATGGTCGACGAAACTTATCTGGTAGCCGAGGAACAGTCCGAAGCCAAGGCTCAACGCCCCCGAACTCGTGACCAAACCCTCGTGCACCCACGGCAAGCTTCGCGCTGCCGCGATAAAGGGGGTCGCGATCGCGACGGTTATCAGGCTCATCCCGATGATCGTGCCCACGCAGAAGACCACGAGATAGAGGGACGCCCATAACGGCTGGGGAATTGCGCTCAGCACGAGCAGCGCGATCGCGGCGCTCCCGGCCAATCCATGCACGAGACCAACACCAAACGAACGCAGCAACCGCCGCCGTGCCCCGACCTGCGCGATTCCCCCCGGCAACCGGTGATCGCCGTGTGGCACCGCCTCAGCGTGGACGGGTAGGGCGTCGTGGGGGTTAAGATGGGAATGCGCGTGCGGATGCCGATGCGTTATGCCGTCGTGGTGGTGAACGTGTGTATGGACGGCAGGGAGGGCGTCAGGAGGTGTGGTCGCGAAGCGCAGCAGGCGACCGCCCATGGCGCCGCCGCCCAGCATGATCAACACCACCGCCACCGCGAACTCCATCGAGAGACCGAGTCGCACCGGAATCGCGATTTTGAACACGATGATCGCTGATCCCACGAGCAAAACGGTCAACGTATGACCGAAGCCCCATACGGCCCCCACCCGTGCAGCGGCTCGAAGGCTGCGCTCGCGAGTCAGGATCGTTGTGACTGCGACCACGTGGTCCGGATCGGTCGCGTGTCGCATTCCCAGCAGCAACCCAAGTAAAGCCATCCCCAGGGGGGCGGCGCTTGCAAACGCCATCAGCACCTTCTCTCAAGGAGATAAGTGGGCGTCTCGTCACGACATGGATCAGGCTCGACGCCCCGTTACATCATGCCGGAAACGCGAGATAAGGCGTAGCGCCGGCCGGGGTCGAAGAGTCCTGGTCGTTGAGTTTTCCGTAGCGGGTTCTGTTGACGGGGCAACTTCCCTCAATTGGGGCAGAGCCGCCTTCCCCGGCACGGGAGCGAGGGCTGCGAACACCGGACAATCGCCCTCAGCAAATGTGTCGAAACGCCTGGTACCTTCAGCTCCCGTTAAAGGGTTGCCCCGGTCGTCAACTACGACAACCTCGCTACCGCACACCAGAAAGCTCCATTTGCAGCGATAGCAGTAATAGAGCCGGCCGCGCCCTGAAAACAGGGGATTGTCACGGGGCGGCCCTATCACAAATTCGTGCCGAAAATCACTTCGACCCGGCTTTGGTGAGAAGATGCTGGCGAGACTCTTCATGAATAGAACGCAGGCGCAAGTTGCGCGCCAGAAGAGCATCAACGTCAGTCAGGTCGAAATCAGGCCGGAATTCCATCGCTATAGGTTCCCGACCGCGGAAGGCATGCATGACAAGCCTTCAGCTCTCGTGCAAAATGAAATGCCGGGATCGCATTCTCAATTGCGAGACCGCATCGGTTGGCGCGTGCGAATAATCCCGCGTGACTGTTCCAGGGATCGTTGCCCGCGAGCGCGGAAGCTGGTTGAATCTAAACTCGTTCGAGCATGAGCGCCGAGGTGGCGAAACGGCAGACGCATTGGACTCAAAATCCACCGTGCGCAAGCACATGCGGGTTCAAGTCCCGCCCTCGGTACCAAAAACTCCCCGACAATGCTCAAGTTTTGGTCTCATTTGACTTTGGCTGCCAAGTCCGCCGCGCAGAGTGGATTTTTGGTCCTGCCGCAACGACTGGCGACGGAGTAAAGAGAAAAACTCAGCACGAGCGGTGCCGAGGCGGAGTCTAACGGGTTCTCCGCAAATCGGTGGCCGACAGCACCGTACTTGCGAAAGTCCGCGACTGAGGGACGCCATCACAGCACGAGACGCTGCCCTTGCCAGAGTCTCAATCCCCGCCGTTCCTCTCCCCGACGTATGCGACCGCTTGGTGCTGGTCGGTCGTTGGACATGAAACCGTGTGGCGCTCGAATTTCAGGATTAGCGCGGTCTCAAGCGTGTCCTGGCCAGAGTACGTATGTGCGGTAGAGACGCATCGGCCCGCGGGGCATACGAAGATAACGAATGGCCCGGAGTTCGGGAAAGGATGCTCGCTCGAGATATCATGCCGATATTCAAGCCTCGCGGTGAGGTTGGTGAAGAACGGGAGGGAGTAGTTGAGAGTTTCCGTGATCTCCCCGAGGTTCTGCGCGATTCCGCTACGAGCACCGGAAGAATCGCTAAACCATTCGCCACGGGTCGCGAGCTGGAGAGCGTCGGTCGGATTGTATGCGACCCACAAACCGACGCCCGACCACCATACGCTATGCTCAATTGGCTGAGCTTGCGGCGAGAGCAAGGGGTTTGTGTAGACCGGGCTTTCGGTCAGCGGCGAAAATAGAACTGGTGCGGATTGATCGGCGAATAGATACTCGAAGCCCAGTTGGAGCGGCTTGTACGGCGTCTTCCACGCCATGGTAGCATTTGCCAGTGCGCGTTTACTGCCTGACTGTGCTCCAGTCGAGGGGCCATACATGCCTTGGAGGTTCCAGGTAAGGCTTTCGGTCGGGGTCAATGAAAGCTGCGCTTCAACGGTCTGAAACACGTTCCTACTAGCGGTCGTGTCCCAGCCGTTGTTCAGGCCGATCGTCGCAGCAAGGTACTTGTTGAAGGAATAGGCGCCACGCAGCCCTGTCACGGTGAACGGCTCACCGAGGCTGTACAAGAGATCGATCGATTGATTAAAGTTAATGTTGTTCCACGACGGAATGTATTTGTAGCCGATCAGGCTCACCTGGCGGCCCGCCGACAAATTGATACCACTTCCGACTGGTACCGTGTAGGTTAGATAAACCTGGGTTGGATCCATCCAACCGGTAGGATTGTGAGGCCCCAATTGATCGCCATAATAGGTGGTGAGGCCATGCATAACTTCAGCGGTGTTGAGAAAATTAAGGTCGATGACGAAGCCCGGCTGATTGGGCGCTGAACGACTGACGCAGAGCTCGGCCTGATTCGGTTCAAAACTGCTGGCGCCGGCATAGGCGATGTCCGCTCCGATGTTGGAATTGAGTGAGCGGCAAATAGTCATTTAAGCGGCCTTTTCAGTATCGTCAACCTTGCGATTCGACTGCGCGTCGTGAGCGCGCAGTGCGGCGACCAGGATCGGC
>JBKQPD010000008.1:0-9971 GCA_052145175.1 Binataceae bacterium (SeqCode)
GCGTGCATGACCCCGAATTGGCGCAAGGATCCGGCCTCGATCGACCACAGCACCTGACGCGTCAGCTCGTCGGCGTCTTGCACAGAGCCGATTTTCTGGAGTCCATGACGCAGCCGAGCGATATCAAAAACCGATACACGGCGAGGGCGCGACGGTGCGCTGGCAGCGGGCGCCGGCGATGCTGATACCACGTCCTTCGGCGCTTCGCGAGCCGCGAGGTATTGCTGGATTTCGGCCTGAATCTCCGCGGGTACGCGCGTATTGGGGTCAAAGTCCAAGCTTCGCGCCGAGCCGCAAATGGCCTTGTTCCAGCGGTCCTGTTCCATGGGTGACAGGGCCGCCGCGAGCTCCTTGAGCCGCGCCCGGCGCTGCGCAAGGTCCAGGTGCTCGTGCGGATGCGGAGGCCGGGGCGTCGGCGCCGAAGTCACCGGAAGCGCTGTTGGAGCCTGGCCGCGCGCGCGGGTCCGTGGCGACGGGCGATTCGGAGATGCCTGCAATTCCGCCAACATCTCGGGCGGCAGCAGCACCTCGGTGATGGAGGTGGCTTGCTCAAAGGGATTGGCGGCGTCCCGGCCCGGGTCAGTGCGGCGGATGAGCCCGAGGCGTTTTAAGACTTGGTAGGCGCGTGTCACGGTGGAGGTGTCCACCTCGCATTGACGGGCGATGAAGTGCAGGGCGAACTGGGAGCACCAATCGCCGTTGCGGGCTCCCTCGGACCAGTGGAACCAGAAAACCCGTTCGGCCGCTGCCGGCACGCGTCGCCGCCACAGCCAGCGCTCGAGCGGCTTGGGGCGCTGCGTAAAAAACTTATCCTGAGTGAGCCGCGTTCGCGGATCACACGCTTCCTCAAGGCGCACGTCTCCCATGCGCGCGTTATCGATGTCCATAAAATCCCCTTCGATAGGCACGAATTCTTAAAAAAGGGGCGAAGACGGGGATTTGCGCTTGACCCGCGGAAGGCGGGCTACTAACCTTGATTTACCAGGTCGAGGTCAGTTTTGCGGTCTATCCCTAAAACGCCCTTGAATGAAAAAGCCCCACTCGTTGGGGCTTTTTTATTGCTGGATTGCCATGCGGACCTCCCGGTTGATTTTCATGACCCCTGAAACGGCGAAGGGCCGGTTGACCGGCCCTTCGTAGTGTTGCTTTGAGCGTACGGGCCCTGGTGGCCCCGCAAAACTTCGACGCGTCGAAGTTCTTCGGCGCGGGTCCACGCGGCAAGGCATCGGTGAAACTTCGACGCGTCGAAGTTCTTGGCCGTGAAGCGCCGGCAGGGCGGTTTGACCGCTCATGACTTGGGCCTCGCATGGGTCTTGAGCCACTCATCGAAGAATGACTTCACATCCTCATAGAGCGCCGGAACCAGTTCAGGCTCGACCTGCCAGCGGCTGAAAGTGAGGTGCTTATCCTTCAAGGCGATCTTAAAGAGCACCTTGTCGTCGACGTACACCATGTCGGACTTCTTGGAGCCGCGCTTCGTCGTGCGAACGGTGGGAAGGTCCGCGGTCAGCAACTTGTAGACGGTCTCGGCATCCGGTCGAGGGTGTTGTTTCGCGACCTTTTTGACGCGGGCGAGCGTTTCGGGCAGATGTTCCTTGCAGGCTTTGGCGAGTGCCGTACTCCAACGCACGGCGATGGCCCGTAGGTCCCCGAATGCCCCGAGCACCTCCGGGGGCAGTCCCGCGATGGTCAGATATTGACTGACCGTATTCTCCTTGAGGCCGGTGAGGGTGGCAATTTCACGCTGCGTCTTGCACACGCCCGCTTGTAGCCAATTGGCGAACATGGAGCCCGTTTCGTGCGCCGATAAGTCCTCGCGATCGGCATTCTCGCGATACATCTTCAGGCACAGATCGACGAGTTCCGCCGCCTTGGCGTCCACTCGCACTAAAATCTTGAATCCGTCCTCGAGCTCGCGATTCAGCTCTCGGATCGCCGCCAGACGCCGATGGCCCTCCACCAGTTCATAGGCTTTCGCGGTGCCTGCCTCCGCGGACCGAACGCGCACCGGCGTGTCCTGGCCGTTGCGGCGAATGCTCTCCTTGAACGCCTTGAATTTCTCATCCTTGGTGGAGAGGCTGAGTTCGTTGCGGTTGGCAAAGGCCGTCACGCCGATCGACTCCGGATCGACCCAAAGGAGCAGCAGCCCTTCACTACGCTCACGCTGGCGCTCGGCTCGCTCCGCGTCGAGTTGCGCTCGCGAGCCGTTCGCCTCTTCACGCGCCTTCTGCAGGCGCACGACGAGTGCTTGCTGATCCTCGGCGGCGAGCCGGCCGGGGTAGGTGACCGGCGCCGCCGGATCGTTGGCGACGCCTCGCGGTCGCAGCTGCAGCACGTGCAACGCCGGGTCGTCGGGGAGTGACGATCGATCGCCGAAGCGCGACTTGCGCTCGCTCATGCGGCCACCCGCGCGGCCGCCTGGCGCTTCTCGCGCCACTCACGAAACACATCGATGATCTCGGCTTCGATGAGGCCATTCACGTCGTTGGCGGCATCGAGCGCGCGCTTGAGGACGCTGCGGCCCTTACCGCGCGGATCTTCCTCATAGAGCGTTTTCCATTCGCTGCCGATCTTCTGCACCGAGGAGGAGGCGACCATCGGCTCCTGAATCGCCCAGTCGCCGAAGACGTCGAGAAGGCTGTTCGCGATCTTCTTCTCCGCATCGCGGCCCGAGAACCGCGTGACCAGAATCCGAAAGATCTCGAGGCCCTTATCCGTGCCGAAAGTCGCGCGCACGGCCTTCAAAATCTCCGCCGCGAGCGTCATGAAGGCGCGTGCCGACTCGAAGTCCAAGGTTTCCGCCGGGGTAGGCAGAATTAGGCCATCGGCGGCAAAGATCGCGCCGGTGGTGGATAAGGACAGGGCAGGGGGGTTATCGATGATAATGACGTCGTAGTCGGCCCGGATGTCTTCCAGCGCATCGTGCAGCGGCCGGTGAAACTCGAACGGCTGATCGGAGTTCTTGGCGATCTCACGCCGCAGGCCGAGGATGAATTCACCGGTGTACAGGGTGAGGTTGGCGGCCACGATGTCGAGGCCCGACCAATAGGTCGGCTGAATTGTGGACCTGAAGGATTCTGGCCACTCGTCGCCCATTCTTTCCACCTCGGCTTTGCCATAGAGGTAGGGAAGGATGGTGTTCCAGTCGCTTACGTCGGAGGAATTGATCCCAAACGAGGAGGTCATCGAGGCCTGGGGATCCGTATCGATCACGAGGGTTCGATAGCCGCGCATGGCCAGGTATTGAGCGAGGGTCACGGCCGTGAAGGTCTTCGCCACACCGCCCTTAAAATTAGCGACGGAGATCGCGATCGCCCGCTCGATGCCATAGCGTTGGCGCGGCATCAGGTTCAGATGCGCTTGCAAGCGGTGAATATCCGCTAAGCTAAACTTGCGTAGACGGTCGACCTTGCTGCCTTCGAATTCAGGGTTCGTGCGGATGAGTTCGTAGTAGGCGGTCGGGTGCAAATCCAAGAGCTTACAGACGTCGCTCATGGTGAACGTCCGCAGGGTCTTCTTGTTGTCGGGTTTCAAGGAGATGCGCCGCGCTTCTTCGATGACTTTCGTCGCGCGACGACCCAGCTCCTCCAGGTCTTCGATCGATGCCTTGCGTTTGGGCCTCATGGGAGAGGTAGCCAGGTCCATATGAACGGACATAATACGGCGCGGCGAAGAGGAACGCAACCTCGAAACTCTTTTGTCTTCGGAACCCATCGAGGATTCCGAGAGCCTTATCCCTGTCTTCGGCCCTATCTCGACGGGCGCACCGCTCCAACGCACCCTCTGATGTCGTCCCCACTCCCCGGGTTGCCGCTGACGGCGGCTCGAAACTCCTGATGGCTGGAGGGTAGTCACTGGAGTTCGCTCCGTTATTGCAAGTGTTTAGTTATTTATCACAAGTTCTGTATAAAAAAAAGTACAGATATGAAAGCAGCGACGACCTACGGGCATCCGCGACTTCAGATAATGCAAGGCACTCCAAGTCTGCTCACTCATGATCATTTTGTCACGGGTGGCGACCGTCGGCGTGGAGGAGGGGAGGGCGTTGTGTCCTGCACCGGCCACTCCCCATGGATGCGCGCAGTTCGGCGCATCCAAACGTGCGCATCAATCATCGTGTCGATGCGTTGACGGCGCTTTTTCTTGGGTTTCATGTGTGGATCCTGCCAGCGCCCGCGGCGCACTGGCACTTACATTTCCGCTGCATCCATTGAGATTGCAGTTGATCACTTTGTCACGCGGGGACTCCGCGCGATAATTCTCCGAGGGCGCTGCCGTAGCGCGGGCTATTTTCGCGGAGTCGCTTGCTGCTGGAGCCAACGCGTTGCGAGCAGGTACCAATCGTTGAAGGCTGTCAGCGGTTCGATGTCGGCGAGAGTGAGTTCCGCCTTGGCCGTAATGGCAGGCAGCGCGAGCTGAAACTCTTTGTAGAGCGCTGAAATTCGTGTGGGCCCGATCGGCTTCGGGTCCAAGCCCGCCGCGAGGAAATCCCGAATACACGCGATCAATTGTTCCGCATCGTCGCCGTGCGCGCGCGGGTCCAGGCCTGCGGCGTCGCTCATGGTCTTTTGATATTGGAACGGTTCCTTGTCGAGCAGCAGGAACCGCTTGCGACGCTGGGCCTGCGCGCCAAAGCGGCGCGCGCCGTAAAAAACGCCACATTCGAAAGGCATATTGAAGCGGGGCAGGTCGGTGGGCGAGGTGAGCCGCACCCGACTCAGATCGTGAATGCCCAGTCCACACTCGCCGATCATCTGCACCAGTCGATCGAGGCGCACGCTCTCCGAGCCCGTATTCTCCAAGGCGATTCGCGCCGTGAAGCCGCACGCATGAATGGTGAATACCGCGGCGCGCAGCAGCGGGTAATAGTCATTGTCAAAAGGGCAGTTGAGGAAGACCTGACGGTCGTATGGAACGGACCGCTTGCGCGCACCCGCCATTCAGGCGTCAGCGCTCGAGTGCGTCGAGGAGCTTCCGACCGACTGGACTGGGCTTAAGATCAGGCTGATAAATCGTCACGCCGACAAGCGATGTGCGGGTCCGCGCCGGGGAAGCCTTTAGATAGCCCTTTTTAGAGGCGTACTTCTTCGGCCGAGAAATACCGGACGCACGGCCCAGGCGATTTCTCGCTGAAGAGTCCCCGCTAAAGCCATTACGGCGCTTAGTAACCATAGGGCAATAGTACCACAGGGGTAGGCTGTTAACGCCGTTCTGCTGCTTGGCAATTGTCACAGTTTTAGCCACTCACCGGGCCGTCTGCGCCACAATCATGCCATGGCCGCTAAGAAAAAAGCTGCACGAACGCCCGCGAAAATTGGCTTCATCGAATCCATGGAGTGCCTGGCCGTGACGGCCATTCCAGAGGGCAGGGAATGGAGCTACGAAATCAAACTCGACGGCTTTCGGCTTGAGGCCGTGAAGAAGAAGGGCGAGACCACACTCTATTCGCGCCGCGGCAATATTTTAAATCGCAAATTCCCTTACATCGCCACCGCCTTAGACGGCCTGCCAGATGACACCATTCTCGACGGGGAAGTGGTCGCGCTCGATGAGCAAGGGCGGTCGGACTTCAATCTCCTGCAAAACTTCCGCTCCGCCGAGTCGAAGATTCACTACTACGTCTTCGACGTCCTGGCCTTGAAGGGCAGGGATGTCACGACACTGCCGTTGTCAGAGCGGCAAAGCATTCTCGACAAGGCGCTCAAACGCAATGAGCACATCAGTACCTCGTCGGCGGAGGCGGGTTCATCCGAGAAGATCCTGACCTTCGTTAGACAGCATGGCCTCGAAGGCGTGGTGGCCAAGCGATTGGATAGCCTCTACGAGCCCGGCAAGCGCTCTGGCGCCTGGTGCAAGTACCGAATCCATTTGGGCCAGGAGTTCGTCGTGGGCGGCTACACGCCCGGCGGAAACGGCTTCGATGCCCTTATCCTGGGCTTCTATCGGGGCAAGAATTTATTCTTCGCCGCGCGCGTACGCGCGGGCTTCGTTCCCGCGACCCGTCGTCAGGTCTTTGCGAAGCTCAAGGAACTCAAAAACGAGAAATGTCCCTTCGTAAATCTGCCCGAACAATCAGAGGGCCGTTGGGGCCAGGGACTCACCGCCGAGAAAATGAAGTCGTGCATATGGGTGAAACCCAAGGTCGTGGTCCGAATCGATTTCGCCGAGTGGACCGGCGCCGACAAGCTGCGACACACGAAATTTATTGGCCTGCGCGAGGACAAAGATCCACGGCAAGTGGTTCGGGAAACTTTGACGTAGCAAGCTTTGCGAATCCCCAACGGAATGACGTGCTTCATATACCAGTCGGGTCGATGCGCAAAGGTTGAGCCAAAGAGGCGGCCAGGGCGCGCCGCCATATCAATTGCCATGGCCTTCGCTACGTCCTCGAATGCTGGCTGCGCGGCAGGGTAGTCTGCTGGAGTTGCGCCATAGGGCGGCGCATCGCAGCGTGCGTCTGGCCGCACTTTTGGATAGGCGGGCACATCATCCGCGTGCGCGCTGCACGTTGCAAACAAGGTCACCGGCACCAGCGCCCCGAGCAGCGCGCCGAAAATTCGGCGAAGAGGCCCGACGAACAGAATAATCAGGAGCAGCATCGTGAACGGGCTGATGGTTGCAGCATTTGGTGACTGTTTTAGAAGGGAATATCATCGTCGAAAGTGGGCGCCGGAGCCGGCTTGGCGGCCTTGAGCCGCGCCTCGAGCCCCTGCAGAAACCTGACCGTGTTTGTCACATGGTTAAAAATCAGCAGGCTTTCGTCATAGTTCAGCACGGGGTTGTCGTGCGCGAGGCTTTGTTCGTTGCGCACGTCGTTAAATGCTTCGAGCACGGAAATGCTCGTCTTAAGAATCCGTGTGGTCATTTCGGATTCGAGGTGGCCGCCGTCCCGCAGCTTCTTCACATACTCCCCGAACAGGCTGTGCAACGGCTTGTCCCGCGTGACCGTTAATCCATGCTGCTCGCAGAGAATGCGCATGTATTTGAGGACGAAAGTATGCAGCCGGTCGAGCGCCGCCTGCGGCTGATTCTTCGTGATGGCATCACGCACCTGCAGGGCAAGCGCCTCGAAGTCTCGTCCGTCCGCCGTAGCGATTAGAGCATCGATTTCCGGGACGGTGCTTTGCTGCGCGAGTCGCTCAACAATGCGGCGGCACTCCTCCGGCAAATTGCCGTCATCCTTGAACGCCTCGATTTCGTGGCCGTAGTCGATGAGTGCCCCGATAAGCTTGCCGACAAGATAGTTGGATTCGTGCGCCCAAAAGCCCCGCAGGCAGTTGGCCTTGGAACCGCTACCGATCAGATAGACCGGCTCATAGATTTTGCGACCGGTGTGCTCGTCGACGAATTCCTCGAATGTCCGGTTGCTGAAATTGAGCACATACCCGCTCGACATGCCGAAGAGCTTTTCCAGTTTTCGCTTCTCGGCGCCGGATAGGTCTGCCATTAATAAGAAACCTTGAACGTCGGACTATCCTCGGGTCTGGTCTTGCGGTGGTCGTAAATACGCGTCGTTGAGATATTGGCGTGGCCTAGCCATTCCTGAACCTTGGCGATGTCTGCCTGATGATCGAGCGCATTGGTCGCCGCCGTCGCACGGAGCGAATGCGCCCCGATCTCGAAGCCGAGTTCCTTGGAGTATCTCCGTACCATGCGATACACCCCGTCCGGAGTGATCGCCGGGGCGGCGGTCTGGTCCCGACTGTTATGGAGCGGGCGGAAGAGGGGGCCGGCTTCGTCGCCTCTGTGGCCGGCCGCGTCGAGGTAATCAGTGATAAGGCCGCTCGCGGCCGGATGTAGCGGCACATACCGGATCTTGCCGCCCTTACCCGATATCTTCAGGTGCACCACGCCGCGGCGCTCCTGGCGGCAGTCCTTCACTCTCAGTTTGCACAGCTCGTCACGGCGCAGTGCGTGATAGAGCAGAGTCGCCAAAATTGCCCGGTCGCGCTTGCCTTTGAGGGTGTCGGCCGCCGGCGCGTCGAGGAGCTTGCGGGCCTGGTGATCGCCGAGAGCAGGGGTCTTGCCCTCATTGGTCTCGGGAACCGGCCGCTTCACGCCCTTGACCGGATTATGGGTCACGGCGTTCTTCTCGCAGAGGTACTCGAACAGGGAGGCCAGCGCCGATAGCCGATGCCGGATCGTCGTCGCCGACACCGTGCGCCGTGCGAGCTCGTCGCGCCACGCGATCACATGCGCCCGCGTCACGATCCGAAACTTCTCCGGCCGCGCTATGCCGGCAAACCGCATGAAGTCCTTGAGGGCGGTCTCGTAGGCCCGCCGGGTAGCCCGGTTACCGAGGTTGGCGAACCACTCCATCTCCGGCGGTACGTCCGTCAGGGCGCGATTGACCGGCTCGACGGCGTTTTTCGGAGCTGAACTTGCGGCGGACATAAATAGGGGATGGATGGTTGTCAGAGAGGTTGAATGTAGCGGTCTACGAAGCCGTACTTGGCTTACGCCGAGCGAGGGTTCGAATCCCTCCCCATCCGCCAGAAATTACTCCCGATAAAATAGGTTATCAAGAGGAAAACCAGGCCGGGGAACGATCACTTTGTCACCCGACCTCCCTGACACTAAAGTGCAGGGTCTATGTTTGGCTCACTTATGCGAGATAGCGTCGACCTCCTGAAGGCCAACGGCACAACGATTGCCGGTCTGAAGGCCAACGTACACGCAGCTAAAAAGATTACGATGTTTCCGAACGCCGGAGCGAAACTGGTTGTGGAATCCGGCGATCTGATCCGACGAAAATTATCGACGGGCGTCGAAGAGATATTCCGGGTCATCGAACCCGGCTTTCATGAGGGGTTCCATGGCATCCCGGAGAACTACCAAATGACGGTGCAAAAACTCGACCCTGCCGCAGCCGCAATCGCGATCGAATCCATAGGCGACGGCGAGATCAGCGAAGAAAGGCGACTTCGAATGTTTGCACAGTGGGAAGAAATGGGAGTTGATTTTATAAAGGCCGACTTGATGGACGGGGGCTTCCGCATCGTGGGCGGTCCGCCGGCCTCACGACGACTGGCTCATGCATGGGTCCGCATGAAAGAGGCGGAGCAAAAACAAGCATCCGAGCAAGCCTCCGGACACACTTTCAACGTCACTGGCGCGAATTCGCGAGTCAATTTCAACTCGACTGATCAATCGACGAATACGGTTATCACCAGCACCCTATTCAATGAAATCCACAAAGCTCTCGATGATGGAGTTCAAGACGTTGCCGAACGCGCCAACCTGAAAATGCTGCTAACAAGCTTGGAAGCAGCGAGCGATCAGAAGAGCTTTGTAACTAAGTATCAGAGATTTATTACGGCGGCGGCGGATCATGTAACGATCCTTACACCATTCCTGCCGGCACTCACGGCCCTTTTGACGAGCTTCGCCTCATAGCGGTGTTTCACGGAAGCTACTCCGCAACAGACATTTGCGACACGCAAGCCCTTGATCGGGCAGGAGGGCAATTTGTCGCAAAATTTACCCTTTATGCGACAATAAAGCATGACCCCGGCAGAACTAGAAATCCTCCGTTTTCGGGTGCAACTCGAAGCACTGCGCGTTCTCGTGCGTGGTCTCTACACAGGGATAGCCAATTCCTCGCCAACAGCACCCGCTATACTCCGCGAGCGCTTCGCCGCGCTCCGCAACGAGCACGGCAAGATTGCTTTAAAGGGAACCACACCAGAGCAATCGGATTTGATCGCCGCCGAATATCAAGAAGCGCTAGACGATCTGCTGCAATTCATTGAGGGCGGCTTGCGGAAGTAGGGCAGGGGGCGCGAGCTGCTAAATGAATCTAATCTTGTCATGGCTGCGAAGCTTGTGCTGGACACCAACTGTCTGATCGATCTTGAGGAGAATCGTCCGGATGCTCAGCACATCAGGACTCTGATCTGGGCCTGGAAGGATGGACGTGTCGAGCTGGCCGTGGTGGCCGTTAGCGCATCGGAGAATCAGCCCGGTGGCAT
>JBKQPD010000009.1:0-5702 GCA_052145175.1 Binataceae bacterium (SeqCode)
GCGAAATGCTGTCAGCCGGTTTGCTCAGAGAGCCGCTTTTCCGACGAGAGGCCTGGTTCCGATGACTCCCGAACTCCCCCACGCTCTTCGCCCAAACGCACAACCCAATCTTGCGATCAGATCTGTAGGCGCAAGCGATGACCTTTCGCAAGATGAGCTGTGACCCAGGTCTCAAGACGTCGTCAGTTGTTTCTGTCTTTATGACGCGTAGCACGGCAGCCCTCCGGCGCCTTGGCAGCGCGATCGTAACTCAGGGCGCGAGCTAGACCTCGCGATGAAGTCGACCGCTTGATATGCCAGATTCATGTTGATATGCCAGATTCATGCCTGTTCCGGATTTTGCAAACAGTGCTCAAATATCCGCTCTTGATGAGCTTCATGACATTCGATCTTCGTCGGGTCCTGGCTCGGATCGCCCGGTACTGTCTCCGATCGCACCAGTCAAGCGCTCACGCAATTTGATGGCTCGCAAAGCCGGCGCTCTCTTTCAGCCATTCGCAGAAATTTTTGTAAGACGCTTCAAGTACACACCCTCCCTAAAATGGCCGACCAGAGCTTCGGAACTCGTTGCGGCACGCTTCGCTAAACGCCCGCAGAGGAGCCACCGCCTCGCTCCTCACCAACCCTTCTAGCTCGTGGAACGTTTTTTTCGGCCCACGGTACGTTTCTAGGATAGTGTGTGCAACATTTTCCGCAATTTCGACGATCTTCGGCGACGATAGAACCTGCATCCTGCCAATCAGGGCATACACTTTGACCAACTTGACAAATTCCGCTTTCTCATGTTCGAGGGCATCCGCATACAACTGCGCCGCTTCCTCAATAAAGTCCTCATATAACTCCTCCCGCCTGCTTCTATGGTGCGCCAACTGCTCCGCTCGGGCCTGAGCTTTCTGGCCCAGCCATGACGACGCCAACATCATCAACCCGCCGACCACTGATCCAGCGAGCGCGGCAAACGCGGAAAAGTATTCTGAGTTCATACTCAGACGCTGCCATTGACGGTCTGAAAGTTAATCTGTTCTCGCAGGGTTGTCATTACGATCTCTTGGCTTAATTGGGAAAGCCATTTTCATTTCCTCCAGCGCAGCCCGGAAACTCAGAATAGATGGCGAAACAGCCAAAACCGGCATGCAGCCAGCGTAATCGAGGCGTCCAGCTTAGAATCCAAACAATCGCGATGTTCTGCACCGCCTTGAGGTGCAATCGGACTCGCTGCCATTAACAGTGCGGTAACCAGGTAGACGCCTAACTCGACGCGCGCCGAATCGGCCTTGCCCCCTCTAGAGTTTCAAATCCACGTCAAGGGGCAAGGGACTAAGCGCTTGGGATAATTACTCAGCCGTCGCTCGCGCTTCTTTGAGCTCGGTTTCCGCCTTCAGCCAATCCCCCAACTCGTCGCCACCAGTACCGTTTCGCGCGCAATAAATCTCATAAGCGCGGTTCCGGATCTCCTCTTCCGTGGGCTGCAGCTTCACGCCAATGATCGACTGTCGTTTGCCGTTTTTTTCCTCTGCCAACTTAGTCTCCTTTTCCTATTTTTATTCGACTTGACCAGGTCGCATGCAGTGGCCTTTCACGTGAGCACCAAGGGCCGGAATCTGACTTTGAATGCCGCTGCGGACAGTTGCGTGTGTGCGGCGAGGTGCGACAGGAGGGGCTCCTCGAAGTCCCGCGCTTCAAGCCGGATCATGTAGGAGCGCGCAACCTCGTAGGACTCCGTGGAAATATCTACTGTCCTTACTCTAATCCGCCCCGTATGCGGGTCGAGCAATTCCCCGAACTCGACCGGCGTCACCCGCCCACCCGCAAGCGCGATGAGGGCACCCGAACCCCCGCCGAGAAGATAGCGGACTGCGCCATAGCCAAGAGTGCGCGTATATTCGACGTCGAACGGCAATGGCTTCGCGCAGCGCAACTCGTAACCAATGTCTTTGGCGACGACCGTCACGTCGACGCCAAGTTGCTTGAGCGCATCGCGCACGCGGTCCCGCAGAAGGATGCCGAGAGGAATGTCGGCGATATGCAGATGGCCGTATGGATCGGCCTGCGAGCCCGATGCTGGCAGCATCGCGCCGGGGTCTATGCGCTCGGCGATACCTTCCGCTATAACTGCGACGCCATGGTCGTGCCCGGCCGCCCGGCGCTTGATCATCGCCCCGACGATGGTGTCGACGATTTGTGCGAGATCGATCTGATTGCCCGGGAATTCTTCCGGAATCACTGCCAGCGTAGCGCCGGCAGCCTTGCACATGCTGAGCGCGAGCGAGCCCGACTTCCGCCCCATCGAGATGACGAGATACCATCTGCCCGTGCTCCGTGCATCTTCCATGAGCGATTCGACGATCTCCGTGCCGACGGCGCGTGCCGTTTCGAAGCCGAAGGTCGGTGCGTTCTCGGGTAACGGCAGATCATTGTCGATCGTCTTGGGCACGGTCACGATGCCGATCTTGCCTTTCGTGCGTTCGGCGATCTGCGCAGCACCGTAAGTGGTATCGTCCCCACCAATACAGACCAGGTATCGGGCGCTGAGTGCGGTCAGTGAGTCAATCACGCGTCCCAAGATCGCCGCGTTATGCGCCGGATTGGTGCGCGAGGTCCCCAAAATGGTGCCCCCGGTAAGGTGTATACGACTGATCTCTTCTAGTTTGAGATCGGCGGCGTGGCTGGTGTCGCCTTCTGCCAGCCATCGAAAGCCTTCACGCAATCCGATGACGCGCAACCCGCAATTGGTCGCTTCGATCGCCGCAGCAGCGATCACGCTGTTGATCCCGGGAGCGGGTCCACCGCCGACCAAAATCCCGAGGGTTTCACCACGTTGGTCGTCAGGTTTCATCATCGGAACCCGCCCTTAACCTATCGAGCTGGCGTTGATTTTCCATGATCTGATTGAGCAGTTGAGCGTTTCGGCGCACCGGCCTGCGGGCCAAATTGATCAGCAGGCCGGCATTCTCGGAGCGGTAACAACCAGAATCTCTCTCTGATGCGCCTGATCATGGCTTCGTCCTAGCTCGACGATTTACAAATCCACCCTCGCAGTCAGCGGATATCCGGCTCGTTGAGATTCTCTCGCCGGTTCGCTGGTAACTTCGACGGCCCTCCCGGCAACGAACATCGAGGCGCCCTGGACCCTCACGTCGTATTTGAGGGGGCCGTGAATCGAGTCATGCATCAAAAGATGGGCGAGGGTATGGGTATCAGTGAGATCGTTAACGGCTACCAGCTCAAGTTCCGGGTGATGAAGGACCGCGCGAAAAAACATGCGGCCCGTGCGCCCAAAGCCATTAAACGCAATCTTGGTGGACATTGCGAAAGACCGTCCTGCCTGGGTTTCCCAACGAGCGACGCATCGTCTATGCCAGCATTCAATTCAGCGCATTCCGTCTCTTTTCCGTTAAGGAATCTTGAGAGCGAACCGTAGCGACGCTCGTAAATTCGAGCCCGCTTCAACTGTGGTTGTGGCGTGTCTCCGTGCTGTGCAGCGTTGCTCCGGTTTGTTCCTTTCGGAAACAACATGGCCATTACGTTGTGCCCTTCAGAGCCGGTTGAATGATGCACCGTAGGAGTAGTCTCGCCTCAAACCTTGGCCCACTGGTCGGGCATGGCTGTTGCGCTTGAAAATTACATATTCTAAATATGACCCTACCGTCAAGGATGAACGGAAGAGTCAGGCACAAAAGCATGAGAGAAGTCGCCCAGATTCGCAAACTCAAGGAGGCGCCAGCAGGGCGGGTCTCCAACCGTCGTGACCGGCGCAAGCTCGCAACCCGCCAGGCCCTCCTGGACGCGACTATTGATTTGCTCTCATCGCGAAGCATGGATGCGTTGACCGTGGATGAAATCGCGATGCGGGCGGACGTGGCCAAAGGCACCTTTTACAATTATTTCCCTGACAAGGATGCGCTCGAGCGCGAGCTTTCTTGGTACGTTCGCGCGCGCATGGAAAACGAGATCTCGCGCACAAATGAAGGGGTCAGCGATCCAGCGGAGAGAATCGCGCGCGCATTCTGCTGCGTACTCCATTTTTGCCTCGGCGCGCCGGAAGAGGCGGCCACAATGATGCGGTTGTTTCCGCACGCGACTGATCCCGCGGCGCCGATCAACTCCGGTGTGCGCGGCGACGTGACGGAAGGACTCGCGCGAGGCCGTATCGTGGCGTCGTCCGAAGACGTCGCGGTCGCCTGCATCGTTGGGGTGTTCATGGCCGGGGTGAATCGCGCCTTGGATCTCTCATCTGGCCAGGTAGGTACATTTGCCGCCGATCTGGGCGCGATCATGTTGCACGGCCTTGGGCTCAGGCGGGCTCAGGCCGAGCGCATCCTGGCTCAAGCGGTCGAATCGGTGCTGCTTTGATTGGCAAGCGGTCATGGGCATTAAGATTCAGGATGTTGCGTACGTAAAATTCAGCGCGCCCGATCTGTTTCCGGCACTTTTGGAGCACGGGCGCCGCGAAATGCTCTCGGACACTTATGCCACGGCGCCGGTGGAGAATCGGTCTTTGATACTTTGGCGGTCTTTCGTTTCTCTTTGGACTCTCTTTAGAACCAAGAAGCGAATCAGAACTCTTTCTACGCCAAATCAAGAATTCAAGATAAGGACTCAGGACTACGATTCCCCTAAAACGAAGCAGTCGTTCGCTCGCGAGCGAAATTGAGGATCAAGTTCGCGTGCGTCAAGGCAAGAAAAGCCCCTAATAATGCTTCACGGTGCTCAAAGGAGAAAGTGCGGGCCATGACCACAGTCGCAAGAAACTCGGAGGTCCTTTACGATGAAAAGACATCTACGATATCGGCGTACGGTCCGGCCCGCTCGACGATCCAAGGGACGCCGCTCAGCCCGGACGAGCTGCGCAACATTGACGCCTACTGGCGCGCCAGTCTCTATCTGTGCCTCGGAATGCTCTACCTCAAGGAAAACCCGTTGCTGCGTGAGCCAGTTACGGTGGGACAGACGAAGCCACGGTTGCTCGGTCATTGGGGCTCGGACGCGGGTCAGAGCTTCACCTACATTCACTTCAACCGCCTAATCAACAAATACCACCTGAACGCAATCTTCATCTCGGGTCCCGGGCACGGGGCGCCGGCAGTCTTGTCCAACGCCTACCTCGAAGGAACGTACTCCGAAATATATCCGGACAAGAGTCAGGACCTCGCCGGAATGCAGCGCTTCTTCAAACAGTTCAGTTTTCCCGGCGGTATCGGCAGCCATGCCACCCCCGAAACGCCGGGAAGCATCCACGAGGGCGGCGAGCTCGGATACAGCGTATCGCACGCGTACGGGACAGTTTACGACCGCCCGGATCTGATCACTCTCGTGATGGTGGGTGACGGCGAGTCCGAGACCGGCCCCCTTGCGACAAGCTGGCACAGCAACAAGTTCGTCAATCCGATCACCGACGGCGCCGTGCTGCCCGTGTTGCACCTTAATGGCTACAAGATCAATAACCCCACCCTGCTCGCCCGGATCAGCCATGAGGAGCTGGAGGCCTTGTTTGTCGGTTACGGTTATACCCCCTACTTCGTCGAAGGCAGCGACCCGCAGAGCATGCACCAAGCGATGGCCGCAACTCTGGAGCACTGCGTGCTTGAGATTCGCAAAGTCCAAGAAAAGGCGAGGGGGAGCGGAAAGGCCTTTCGGCCGCGCTGGCCGATGATCATACTACGCAGCCCCAAGGGTTGGACTGCTCCGCGGGAGATTGACGG
>JBKQPD010000010.1:0-7974 GCA_052145175.1 Binataceae bacterium (SeqCode)
CGTTCCTGGAGCGCGCCGAGAACGCCTTGGTCTTTGGCCTGCCCGGGGTCGGGAAGAGCCACGCCGCCTGCGCGATCGGTCACGCACTCATCGAAGCGGGGCATGCCGTGCTGTTTCGCCCCGCTTACCAATTAGTGCAGGAACTGCTCGCCGCCAAACGCGACCTGGTGCTGCCACAGAAGCTGCGGCGGCTCGATGCGTTCGAGCTGCTGATCCTGGACGACATCGGTTACGTCAAACAGGCGCCGGAAGAGGCCGAGGTGCTGTTCACTCTGATCGCCGAGCGCTACGAACGGCGCGCATTGACTCACGATTTTGGTTACTCGGAGCGGCGTGGTTGCCTCACTTAGACTGCTACCCATCAGCGACGGGGTTGAGGGGTGGCGAAGGCGATGGCGAGGCGACTGAGCATGGCGACACGGCGAGAGTTGAAACAGGCGGTGGGCGAGCGGTATCGCGCAGCAGGACGCTGGGAACGGCGACAGCTCCTGGACGAATTCACGCGAGTGACGGGCTATCACCGCAAGCACGCACTGCGCGTCCTGCATCGGCCGTTTGTGCCGCGGCCGCCGCGACCGCGGCGGCGAATCTACGATGAGGCGGTGCGGCAGGCGTTGGCCTTGTTATGGGAAGCCGCCGACCGGATCTGCGGCAAACGGCTGAAGGCGTTGTTGCCGGTGCTGATCGAGAGCATGGAGCGACACGGCCACCTGCTACTCGACCCGGTGGTGCGCAGTGCGGTGCTGGACGTCAGCGCCGCGACGATCGACCGACTGCTGCGTCCGGTGCGGGAGGCGTCCGGCCGCGGGCGCCGCCGGCGTTGGGGCGCCGGCACGGCTATCCGGCAGAGTGTGCCAGTGCGAACCTTTGCCGACTGGGGTGAGCCGCCACCCGGCTATTGCGAGGCCGATCTGGTCGAGCATTGTGGCGGCGCACACGCAGGCGCCTTCGTGCATAGCCTGACTCTGACCGATATCCATAGCGGCTGGACCGAATGCGCCGCGCTGGTGGTGCGCGAGCAAACCCTGGTGGTCGAGGCCATCAGCATGATTCGCGATCAGCTGCCGTTTGGCTTGCGCGGACTGGACACCGATAACGATAGTGTCTTCATAAACGCGACCCTGCAGACCTATTGTCGTGAGCAGACGCTCGATTGGACCCGTTCGCGTGCCTATCGCAAGAACGATCAGGCTTGGGTGGAACAGAAGAACGGCGCCGTGGTGCGGCGACTGGCGGGCTATGGCCGGTTGAGCGGGCTCAACGCCGCAGCCACGCTGGGGCGGCTTTATCAGAATGCGCGGCTCTACGTGAACTTCTTTCAGCCGTCGTTCAAACTAGCCGGCAAACAACGCGAGGGCAGCATGGTCCGGCGGCGTTATCACGCGCCGCTGACGCCCTGTCAGCGTTTGCTCGCCTCGCCATTGGTCGAAGAGCGCGTTAAGGAACAACTGCGCCGACAGTTCGTTATCCTCGACCCGGTCGCGCTGCTGAAGGCGATCCGCGATACGCAGCAGGAACTGGTCGCCTGCGATACGGGCAGCCAGCCCCCAGCGCGGTTGACGGATGACCTCGGCGCGTTTCTCCATGGGCTTGCCACGGCGTGGCAAAAGATTGACCGCCCGCCCCGGGGGCGGAGAAAGTCCGCCACCAACCACTGGTGGCGGACCAGAATCGATCCGTTCACGCACACCCGGCCGCTGGTCGAGGAGTGGCTACAGGCCGAGCCCAACGCCCTGGCCAAGGATCTGATGCAGCGGCTGCGCGCGCAATTTCCGGACGTCTATCCCACTGGTGCACAGTTGCGCACGCTGCAACGTCGCGTCCAATCGTGGCGGCACGAACAGGTGAAGCGGCTGATCTTCGCATCTGCAGGACCGAAAACAAGCCCCGATGGAACACCTGTCGTGAACCAAAATTTAGAGCCATTGACGATTCAATCCGGAGTCGGATCCGAGTAAGCATACCTTTTGAGGCAAGACGATCGGCAAATATAGTTGACGCGGAACAAGCGCGTCGTCTCGAGAAGAAGCGCCATGATTTGGTCTGGCATTTCAGCCCCCCCGCGCGATTCGCTGACGGAAGCGTCCGAGCGCCATCAGCGGGAAGTAATGCGCGTACATGTGGTAGCGCAGGTAAAGATGGTTTGGAAAGCCGGTACCGGTAAACTCGTCGTCCGCCCACCGTCCGTCGTTGTTCTGCCGTTGCGCGAGCCAGGCCACCCCGCGCATTACGCTTTCGCTAAGCTCGTGCTCCCCGGCAAGCACCCCGATCAGCGCCCACGCGGTTTGCGACGGCGTGCTTGCGCCTTTGCCTTTGAGAGCTGGATCCTTGTCAGCGAGGCAGGTCTCCCCCCAGCCGCCATCGGAATTCTGTACTGATTTGAGCCATGCCACCGCGCGTTTAATCCAGGATTCGTTTGCATCGATGCCAATCGCGCCCAGCCCGGAGAGCGCCGAGAAGGTGCCGTAGATATAACCGACACCCCAGCGGCCCCACCACGAACCATCGCTCTTCTGGTTGCGCTTGAGCCATGTTATCGCCCGTTGCGCGACCGGATGGTCGACGCGATAGCCTACTGCCGCCATCATCTCCAGCACCCGCCCGGTGAGATCCGCGCACGTCGGGTCGGTCGCCGCCTCGAGGTCAGCAAACGGCGCCTGGTTCAGCCACGCGGCGTCATTGTCGATGTCAAAGGCGGCAAACCCGCCATCCTTCGATTGCATCCCCATCACCCAGTTAGCGCCTAACTTGATCGCGCGTTCGCGCGCAGCCGCATCGTCGTGCACGGCCTCCGCCAGCACCATCAGGATCACCGCTGAATCGTCCACGTCAGGGTACCAATCGTTATAGAACTGGAACGCCCACCCACCGGGTTCGAGATCCGGGCGCTTGATTGACCAGTCGCCCTTTTTGAGAATCTGATGTCGGACCAGCCATTTGGCCGCGTCGCGCAGCGCCGGATGGGCGCGCGGCAATCCCGCATCGAGCAGTGCCTTGGCTGCCAGTGCAGTGTCCCAGTTGGGCGACACGCATGGTTGATAAATGATCGAATCGCCCAGGTCCCAGATTAGTTCGCGCACGGCCTCCAGCGCCTTAACGATTACCGGATGGTCGTTGCGGTAACCGAGCCCCTTCAAGGCCATCGGACTCAGGATGTAGCAGGGCTGGATTCCGCCCCATGAGCCGTTAGCGTCCTGGTGCTCGAGCAGCCAGTCCTCGGCGTGCCGCAGCGCCAGCCCCCGCAGCGACTTCAGGTGATGCTTGTCATAAAGGCGCAGCGCCTTGTCAGCTCCGCGCAACAGATTGCGCAAAGAGAGCACGCGCCCGCCCGGCGTCGAGAACTTCGTGAGATGTGGCGGCTGGATGTAAAGCTCGAGCACGCCCTGGCGCCAATCGACCTGTACTGTTGGCTTCTTGGCCTGCAGCATCATCAGCGCGAACAGGGTTCCTCGCGCCCACGACGACAGTTCGTACATGTTCAGCGGGAACCACTTCGGCAGCAGCGTAAGCTCGACCGGCAGCGCGGCCGTCGCATGCCACGGCACCTGATTCATCGCCGCCAGATAGAACCGTGCGAGCGTGTTGGAATTAGCAATGCCGCCCTTGGACAGAATCCAGCGCCGCGCCTGCATCATTGACTCGTCGCCGGCGCGCATCCCTGTCAGCTTCAGCCCGAAGTAGGCCCCGATCGTGGTTGAGAGGTCGCCCTCGCCACCGGGGAACAGTGCCCATGAACCATCTCTCTGCTGCGTCTCGCGGATTTGCTTCGCCAGTTTGTTGTCGAGCTCGGGATCAGGCGGCAACTCCATGAAGCGGTTGAAGATGATGTACTCAGCGTTCATCTCCGCGTTCACTTCAAGCGCGGCCTGCCAGTACCCTTCAGGATGCTGCTGTGCAAGCAGCGCACGCTGTGCACGATCGATCGCAAGGTCGGCCTTCGCGACTATTTCGTCATGGCGCGAGAGCGTGCCCCCAAAATCCGCATTCATAAGTCCAAGAGCTTGGTCCATTTGCGCGATAGTTCTCCCTGAACCCTTTTTCTCTCGAATCGCGACAATATTTGAACTCCACATATTGTCTCAAGCGATATTTGATGGCGCGAGAAGCGCCGCAGCCTCGACAACTTTATGCAACCGTCGAATATTTCCTGGCGCTCGATAGTTTTTAATACGGATACGGATTTCCTGCTGAAGCGGGAGAAGAGATTGTCATCGACACAAGACGACTCGCGACGGGGTGAACCATACGTGTTCCAGCGTGAAACACATCGAGGTTGCAGCGCGCCAATTTCACAGCACGGCAATCGGGGGGGGCGACGTGATGAAATCATAAGTGTCGAGAAAGTCGAAGTGAAAAGCGATGCTCTCGTCACAGCGCGACGAGCTTCAACCACCGCGGCGCAGGCTCACTGCCGGCGCCAATCGATATAGCGGACCGGCCACGCTGAAGCACCGCGCTACTACGGACGGCCAGGCGGTCCTTTCTGTCGTCTGCGATTGTGGTAAATCCTATCCAAATGAAAGGTTCACTATTGCTGGCCGCAGCACTCCTGTTGTCGCTGTCAGTTTCACCTGCGCCATCCTTGTGCGCCGATTCCGACAGCGGAATTCGGGTAGTGGTAGAGGGTTTGCGCGATAACGACGGGCGCGTGGGATGCTCGCTCTTCAATGGTCCGGACGGCTTCCCGCGCGACAAGACGAAAGAATTTCGCGGCATGTGGACCCGGAAGCATAACAAGGTGGCCATATGCGATTTCACCGGCGTTCCCTCCGGCACCTATGCCGTCACCGTCCTCGACGATTCCAATATTAACGGCAAAATGGACTTCAATTTAATCGGCTTGCCGACCAAAGGATATGGATTCTCGAACGATGCGAAGGCGACGCTCACGCCGCCGTCGTTCAGCGTGGCGAGCTTCAGCTACGGCGGCTCAGGCTCATTGGCGGTGCCAGTCAATATAGTTTACCGGGCGCACTGAGGCCAAGGTAACACGTGGTAAGTACAATAAGATAGTCCGGATTGCCGATCTTTGGGTCGGAGATACTCGCTCAATGATTTACAGTAGTGTGAAGAGAATTCGACGGGTACGCGATTGCATCGGATCGAGGATTAATGCCCAGTCTCTCCGTTTAAGAGGCGTGAATCGTGATAACAGACTACTTCAAGAAACGAAATCCATTACAGTTGGTTCTTGCCACCCTCCTGCTGGGGTTCCAGTTGTCAGTCTCAGAATCAGCGCGCGCGCAGGGCGTGGTGCTGCCGCTGCCGCCTGAAGATCAGCAAACCGTCAACGTTCAGCTTGGTCCCGGCGTGGTCGGCAAGGCCTTGCCGAGTACGCCTATCAAGGATGTTTCCGTCTACTTCCCGTTGCATGAAAGGGTGGCGGTCTACCAGGTCACGGCTGGTCCCAACGTCGGCAAGATGCAAACGCTAGGCGTCGCCAAGGTCAGACGCCCTAACGGCAAGGTTGCGTGGCGATTCGAGTTCTCGCCCTCGCTCACAGGCTTCATCCGTCAGAGCCCGGAGGGCGACCTTATCATTCCGACGGTCGGGGACGCGAGCGAAGGTGTGGTGGTGGTTACGACGCCGCCCAATCCGTTCGTCATAAAGGGCATGCAACCTGGCGAAACGCGTTCTTACATGCAACAAGTCCGGGTCAACGCGCTCGAGGACCCGGATGACCAGGAATACTCCGGATCGCTCCACGGCACTTATACCTATTTAGGCACCTACCAGGTTACAGTCCCCGCGGGCACTTACGCAGCGGTCCTGCTCCGTCTGAAGTGCCGCGGCAAGGTGGGTCCAGCCCTAACACACGACACGGCCTACTATTTTTTCGCGCCCGGCAAAGGCGTGGTCGCCATGATTAGCCAGGAGAGCGCGACGGCGTTCTGGATTATTCATATCGATACAATTTCTGGAAAGGTGCTGACGCCGAACTGAAAATGTTGGAAAGAGCGAGGCAAGAAGTCAACGAACAGCTTCCGGAGCAGTGCAAATGAACCTTTTTCAGCATCCTGTTAGGGCAATTGAAGCTGGTCCTTTTGCTTTTGTAACCTTATAAGATACATTGAGGCTTAGAACCCTGAATTCATCGAGCGGCGTCGGACCCAAGCGCGTGTCACCGCGACCAAAGAAAACCTGTCCATAGCCAGCCTTCGAAATTTGTCAAGTCCAAGCCGGCGGTGGCCTGCCGCGTTCGCTCCGCGCCCCACTCTTCCCTTTTTATCTGTCATAACCTCCTTTGTGGATCTGACTGAGGCCCCCTGCCGTCGATAGGGCGGTTTAACCAGTCCGGCTGGCAGGGGAGGGCGCCGGGCCTGCCCGGTTTGCCTGCATATTCTGCAAATGAGTTCACGCTCGTACTGCATCTTGGCGACCTGAAAGTCGCCGCTACTTTGAACAGAATGTTTTCCGTGCACGTGGTGATTCCTTGGGGAATTGGATGATGGTGGGTCTTGACATAACGAAGCCAAGCGCTTAGTATAGGTAATAGGATCGACCGGAGTTGCGTCTCGCTGAAGAGGAGGTCGAGGTTAATGGAGCGGATCGATGAAGCAGGGGACACGCAAGAATCCTCACGCGGTCGCGCTTGGCCGGTTAGGCGGGCGCGTGCGCAGCGCGGCCAAGCAGCGGGCCAATCGCGAAAATGGTCGCAAGGGTGGCTTGGTCAAAAGTCGGGCGAAGACGATCGCGGCACGGCGCAACGCTCGGCGTCCCCGGCCGGGACGGCGGAAGAAGTTGTCAATTCGGTGATTGCGCTGATCTGCGCGCGGTACGGTGAAGCGGCTATCGGGCGCGGCGATCACGGTATCCGGTATCACAGCCATCCATGACGACCGCAGCTTGGGAGGGCAGGCTGGTGTGCTGCGGATGCGGTTGAAGGATCCAGAAGTAGCGGCCCAATTGGACCTGCTTTGCGCCTGTGGACGGCGGTCAGTCGAATTGAAAGGTCTAGGCTGCTGCAGCCTGTGCTACTACCGTGAATATCACTCGTGGCGCTGGTTCGGCGGTTTGCGGGAAGCGGTGCTTAAGCGGGATCGGTTCAGCTGCCGCGCCTGTGGGACGCGCCGCCGGCTGGTGGTTCATCATCGCGAGGAGCGTAACGCAAAAGCGCTACTCATCACGCTGTGCATTCGCTGTCATGTGCGCCTGCATCGCTCGCGCCGGCTTCGCTACTGGGTGCCGGAGGTCTTGCTGGGCCTGTGGCGCGAGTTGCATCCAGGCGGACCAATGCAACTGCAATTGCCCTTGGCCATGGTCGACGACCCAACGACAAGCCGAGTGAGGTTACGAGCGGCAAAAGGACCGAAGCCGGATCGCGTCGCGGGGAGCCTGGTTGATCCGACGGGAGTTTGCTTGAGCAGAAGGATGCTCGTACGCGCGTCGATATTCCGGTGGACGAGCAGAGCTGCGCAGAGCCACGGACGATAAGCCGGTTAGCCCGTACGGTATAGACGAAGCTCAGCCGTCACTTTTGATTGGGCGAGTGGTGGGCTGATAGGAAATGGAAAGGGCCCATACGGGGAGGGCGCAAGGGTGCCACTTCTGCTTCCGGCGGCATTTGCTGGCTCCGAGGGGACGTAACCTGCGGTTTCTGCTTGCCGGGATGCTGGCCGTCTTTGCTGAGTTCGAACGGGATATCTTCCGGGACCGGGTGCAAGCGGGGGATTGCTCAGGCGAGAAAAGGAAGGGGAGCCGTATGGCAGGCGCAAACCGCCTCTAATCTCGCGCCGGAAATGCGGCAGTTTCGTAAAGATGGCCTCAGTAAACGGGCAATCCCCAAGTGCCTCGCTTAGCCGCACCTCCGTCATCCGGTTTGCTGCGTTCCCTAAGCGCTCGTAGGCCTGTAAGCGAGTGACCAAAGACATCTCCCTGGGCGCCGGGCGGAAAGCGCAGAATGGGTTCAGAGGAATGAATCCATGGGAAGCATGGGATCGACGAGCTCGGCGCGGGCGCGGGAGATGCGCCGGG
>JBKQPD010000011.1:0-4668 GCA_052145175.1 Binataceae bacterium (SeqCode)
ATCTGACTTCGAGGAGATGGATCACGGGGCAAATTTGTGCGTAGTAAGGGGGAGCTGGAAGCTTCACATCCCTTACTTTGATAAGCGTCCCATCCCCATCGAGCGTTTTACGCAACGTATCAGCCACACCGTTATTAAGGGATCTATTTGCGTCGTCGACGAGCAGCAGCGTATTCACGCCGAGCGTGTTAGCCATGATAGCCTTACACTTATCTTTCACCAGATTATAGATCGAATCAAGGGTTACACCATAAGCTGGGAAATCCGCCTCCGTCAAGTCTGTGGCGACGTTAATGCACCAACCTCCGAGCGAGAGCGAATGGTCGAGCAACAAGACCAAATACTTCGTGGGATGTCCTGAGCTGGTGAAATCCCACAAATGCATGACAAAAAGGTTAACGCTAGTGGCCTGTGCCTTTGCGTTGAGCTTCGCATTCAGTTGGTCAGGGGTTAGATGGTTCTCTGCAATATCCGGTGTGACGAAACATGCCGAGCAAATTGGAAGCATGGGGTCGTTTGGTTTAATAATAACCCAACTCATTCTTGTGCCCTCCAAATATGTTTGTCAGTGCGTGAAAGAACAGTCTACCTCTTCTTGTCTCGAATCACTCACCCTCCCTCGTCGCGAATCATCCGCGCAACGCGAAATCCCGCGCTGTAGCTTGCCCTCTCTGTGGGCCACGAATTGTTGAGCAGCGTTTCGTGTCAGCGGCGTCAACACGCGTTCACGCAAGAGCGAAAGTGGCGGCGTGTGCGGTACGCCGCCAATTGGGTGGTTCTCGCGACGATAGCAGTTCGGTCCTCCGCGGTTCTATTGAGAGGTTTGTCCTTCGTTTTCGGCGTTGGTGATTGGCGGCCCACGCGATAGGCCGGGGGTCGTTAGATAGGCGGTATTCTGCCCATCCGTGGATGTAGTTGTCAAGTAGGCGTAATCGTCAAAAAAGGAATAACAGCCAGAATTTTCTGGCACCAAATGGAGCCCAAGGGGGTAGTCTCGGGGTGGTGAAAGGCGAAAGACATCCCGGTGTCCGGTTTTGTACCGCTTCTCGCGTCGATTGTTGGGCCGAAGGCCCAACGTGCTCTCATCCCAGGCCACCGCGCCCTCGTTGACCCAGAATCGTGGAGGTCGCCGTCCCTAGAGTAGCCGCTTCGCGGCAACCCTGGACTGACCTGTGGAATCGCTTCGCGGTCCCCTTCCGCCGTACCGACTACGTGTCGAACCGCTCACTTCCCTCCGTCGCGAATCGTTCGTGCAACACGAAATCCCGTGGCGTAGCTGACGATGTCTGGATTGGTGCCGCGGCGATTCGCTGAGCGCAGTTCGTACCACATGGAATTGTAGGCACATCCTCTTTCGACATTCTGGTAAGCGACGTTGTTCAAGGGTTTAGGTAATGGATGGAGGAGAAAGAGGAGGTTGTAAGGCACCTGAAGGAATTCTTTGAAGTAGACGTCATGGCACCATTCCTCTACGTTCCCGTGCATATCAAACAGGCCGAACCCATTCGGTTTCAGGCTGCCGACGGGCCACGTCAGCCCGTGAGAATTGTCCTCATACCAACCGTAATTTGAAAGCAGTTCTCGCGCATCTCCGAAGGAGAACCGGGTCCCCGTCCCAGCGCGGCAGGCATACTCCCACTCGGCTTCCATGGGCAACCGATATCCGGTGCGCTTGAGAAAATCCTGCGGGAGTTCCATTCCAATGCCGATCTTTACGCCTTTCGGAAAACACCACTGGTCTTCGGGAATTCCCTCCTGTTCACAAAGCCATTGGCAGTATTTCGCAGCTTCGACCCAGGTGACGGCATTGATGGGGCATGTCCCTTCTAGTGAGCGTGGGCTTGTTGGGTATTTCTTTCTATAGCCCGGAGCCGATTTCAAATACTGCTCCAGCGTGACCTCTTTGGATGCGATGGCAAACTTTCGGTCAATTTTCACGGAAGCCTGCGCCTCGTCGGAGTCTCGATTCGGTTCGTTCCTGGGTGAACCCATGTGCGATACGGCCGGACCGAAGACGATCATCGTGTGTCCCGTTTTGGTAACGAACCAGCGATCGCCTTTGGCCATCGCACGGCTTGCCAGTTTTTCGCTTGCCGTGCGAAGCAGGTCCTGCTCGCCCCATTTCCGCAGCGCCCACTCGGCGGCCGAGTGCACGCCGGGGTCCGGATCGCCGCGATAAAGGTCCGCAAACGTCGCAACCAACTGTGCGGCCAATTTGCCGGGGAGTCTCTCGCGCGGCATTCCACCCAAACTTCGCACCAGCGCCGCACGCAAAGCCGTATCCGGTTTCGCGATCAGCTTTTTGTACAACAGTTCGGCGCCCCGCGCAACGCGGCTGAGACGGTCTTCCGTATAGGAAGGCAAATCGGGATTCGATGTCGTCGCCAGGGCTTTCCACAGCGGTTCCGTGTCGTTGAGATCGATCAATAGCACGGCCGCGTAAGCGCGCCGCTTCGTGGGTTTCGTGCGCGTTTCGATGTCGGCGCCCGCCGGACTCTTGGCGTCGAACACCGATTGCAGGATGCGTTTGGCGGTCTGATCGTTCGGCAGGAGTGCCGGGATCAAGATCGCATACTGTCGCGGAGTCGCCTCTAGAAGCAGTCGCACAAGGGTTTGGGGATCTGACGCTGCACACTCCTTGAGAAAGGAGGCCGCCGTCTGGCGATCGCTTTCAGGGCTATCGACGTTGGCAAAGATCCGCTCGAAGCCAGGTTCGAGAAGAGGGCCGGCGGGGCGCAGCGATTCAACCCAGGGGCTGAAATGCGTGGGATTGGTGCCGACGTCCTTGACGAGTTGCTCGGCCAGAAAATCACGCGACTTTCGCCAACGCTCGGAAAGCTCACTTTCGGGGGGATCAAACGCAATTAGAGCGATTCCGGCGCGCAAACGCCGGTCACTGTTGTTACTTTTGTCGCTCAGTTCGCTCCACAATCGATCGCGGATCGCTGCCTTGTCGCCGTGCGCGGCGAGCATATCGCGAATCGCGAAAAGACTGCCGGGCTCCGTCGTGAGCAGACTCTCGACCAGGAAATCCTCCTGGCGGGAATCCACCGGCAGCCGCGCCATCGCGGCATGGAGATACTCGACCGACGATTCTAAGTGCGAGCGTTGCAGGTCGTCCAGCAACGGGCCGGCCCATCTCCGGTACGGCCTGATCTGATGAACGATCGCAGGAACGTCCTCGGTTCTCGCGGTGGTGAGTTGGTCCACCAGGCCGAGTGCACTGAACCGACCGTTCTCGTAGTATGCCCCGCAGGCAACCAGCAGCAGAAGAATCGCCACGATGACAAGACGAGTAACGTGATATCGATTTGCCGCTCGCATCATCTTCCGGCAAGCGTCGTTTTCGGTCCGATCGCGGGATCGAGTCAGTGAGAGAATCAGGAGCCATTCCCAAGACGCGGGCAGGGAGCGATGGCGCGGACGGGCATTCCACGCCGCGGATCTTTCGGCCAGCCGCAATTGGGCCCGCCCGCGGTACGTTTCCTTCTGTTTGCGCGTGAGCCACTCCCGCAGCGGTGGAACCAGGTAATCGTGGGTGAGCTGATAATACTGTCGACCACTTTCGACCTGAGGAGCCGAATCGCCGTCGTAGAATGAGCCTTCCGGATCGGTGGGCGTTACGAGGTGGATCTCGCCATCCAGGATTCCGATCAGGCGATCGAAGTCCTTGGGACGACCGGCATAGCCGGATGCATCGAGCAGTTCATCGCGGGATCTCATCTGCCCTTTGATGTCCGAGCCGGATTCCGGCAACAGGGCTGTCAATAGAGAGCGCGCGGCCTGTTGATGGAATCGATGTTCGGGAGGTGCTATCGACGCGCTGAACGTGTTTTCCAGGAAGGTCACTCCCACTCCCTCCGAGCCACCCATGTCCGTCAGGGCGGCGGGAGTCCACGGGTTCGCTTTCATCATCTCGGCGAACAGCGCCAGGCGGACGCAGATGACCTTGCCGTCCTTGGCCAGCCCAGTCACGGACTGTTTGAGGAATTCCTCCTGATCCGGGGTTGTGCCCGCCGCAAGTTCGGGCAGTCGGCCGAACGCCCGACCGAATGTGGCTAACACCTTTTTCGCGTGTTCCGTATCAAACAGATCAACCAGCGCACTGTTCCGGCCTTCATCGAGCGGTATTTCCAGGTCTCGCATGAAGCGACTGACGGCCAGCCAGAAGTCGTCCCGCACCATCACGATACATTGCAACCGCTGGCCATCGCAGTGCCGCAGGGCATCGATCAACTGGCGGTTCGGTTCGCCCTTCTTGGCGTGCAGCCACTGCTCGAACTGGTCGAGCACAATGAGGACCTTCGCCCCCGCGGGAAGCCCGTAACCTTGTCGAACCAGCGCCAAGACCTCCGGCAGGGAAAGGTCTGGCGGCAGATCGGGACAGTGTTTGCGGAGCCCGGTCAGCAGCCGAACTTCGGTGTCGTCGGGTGTCGATTCGACATAGACCGGCTGCACCTGGTGTCCGAGCCGCGGCAGCAGTCCCGCGCGCACAAGGGATGTCTTTCCACAGCCGCTTGGCCCGTAAATCAAGCCAACCGAGAACGTTTGATCCGGCTCTGCTTCCTCGATCAAGGTCTTCCAGAATCGCAGACTGTCGGGCAGTCCGTCACGATCGCGCGGGCCGGGCAATAGCTCCAAGAAAAAATCGGCGTCGTGCTCGTCAAA
>JBKQPD010000012.1:0-14707 GCA_052145175.1 Binataceae bacterium (SeqCode)
CGTTTTCATGGAACGCCGCCCGCCATATTCACTTACATTTCACCGCCGCCGCGACGCGACGGCGAGTTGCCGGAGCCTACGCCTCCAGGCGCGAGGAGTCGCCGACCGCCTCGTATCCGCTGCCCGAAAGCCGGCGGGTACCCGGCTTCATTTCGAACGGCGAGGTGAGTTTCAGCTCCACGCCAAGATCCTTGAGCGCCGGCATCACTTCCTTGCCGAGCAACTCGACACACCGATGACGGTCCTTTTGCGAGTAGGGCCCATCGAGCCAGAAGGAGAAAATCCCCGGGCGCAAGACCTCGAAAATGTAACGCAGCTTCTTGATCATGGTCTTGGGCGAGCCGGTAATTATTTGACGCTGCTTCTGCCAGTCCGGATAGCCGTCGTACAGCGATTTCTTGAGCGCCTGTACTTCGGCGTCGGTCTCCGGATCGTGATCCAGCCCGCCGTGTCCCGGCAGATTCGGATTAGCCGCCTGGCTGGCCAGACGCTTGGTCGCTTCCTTGGAGTTGTAGCCCGGCGGGAACATCCATTCCGGCTTCGCGAAGTGCGAGAAGCCACCACCGAACATGAAACCCTTGCCCAGCTCCTCAGCCTTTTCGTCGGTATCGGCGCAGAAGACCGGCTGCAGATAGCCGAAGTTCTCGGGGCCCGCCTGGTAGCCTTGCGCCGCCGCGAGCTTCCCGTACATGTCGAACAATTGCAGGGTCGGCTTCAGCATCGTCGCGAGCGCCACATACGGATACTTATGCGCCGCCGTCCACTGCACGGTCTCGGGACTGATCAAGCCTGGAATCCAGATGGGCGGATGCGGCTTCTGCACCGGCAGGACCCACGGATTCACGAAGCGATAGTGAAAGTGCTTGCCTTCCCAGCGGAACGGTCCGGGTTTGGTCCACGCCGCAAGGATGAAGTCGTGCGCTTCATCGAAATACTCGCGGTTGTAGGCCGGGTTGGCGTTCATGAAAAGCTGCTCGCTGCCCGCGCCGCGGATGAAGCCCGGAACCAGCCGGCCGCCCGAGATCATGTCGATCATCGCGAGCTCTTCGGCCAGCCGCAGCGGGTTGCCGACGATCGGGGTCGGATTACCGAGCAAAACGATCTTGACCCGCTTGGTGGCCTTCGCGAGCACCGAGGCCTCGACGTTCATCACCGCGCCCATACAAAAGGGCGTCCCGTGATGCTCGTTCAGCATCACGCCGTCGAAGCCAAGTTCGTCGCAGTAGATCTTCTCGTCGAGGTATTGGTTCAGGACCTGGGCGCCCTTGTCACGATCCAGAAACGTGTTGGGCAGGCCGAAAAAGCTCCGTCGCTTGAAGATCTCGTCTTCCGGGTAGTCGTGGTAGGCGCGTTCGGTAAAGAACATTATGTGCATGATCGGACCTCCGTGGGTTCCGTTGAGCGTCGTATTTGATCAAGGCCGCGTTCGGCGACCGCTTACGCCGTACCGGCGCCATCGTCACTCAGCCCAAAAAGTTCGTGACTTCGCGAATGAAATCGTCCGGCTTTTCGACCTCCGGCATATGTCCGCAATCCAGCGTCACGAGCTTCGAGCCGGCGATCTTCTGCTGGTAGAGCTGGCCTGCAGCCAACGGGACCACCGCGTCCTGTTTACCCCACACCAGCAGGGTGGGCAGGTCCGCGACGTTCGCCAGCAGATGCGCCATGCTCTGCGTGTAGAGATAGGGCCGCCAGGCGATCCGTGCGGTTTCGGCCCGGGCGTCTTCCCATGCCTCGTACTGCTCGGGCGTTTGCTCGCCGCCGAACAGCTTCTTGAACTCATCGCCCTGCGTATCGACGACGTTCTTGTTCAGAAAGGTGCGCGCGGTCAGCGTGAACAGGTCCATGATTTCGCCCGTCGGCGGCTTCAGTCCCGCGGCGCCGACAAGCACCATCTTCTTGAACTGCGCCGAGTTCGCAACCGCCATCTCAGCGGCAATATAGCCGCCCAGCGAGAAGCCGATGATGTCGACCGGCGCCAGTTTCTGCTCGCGCACGAAGCGGCTGTAGAAGGACGCCAGATCCCGCACGTCCATGATCCAGTCAGCCATCGGCGTCTTGCCGAAGCCCGGATGGAGCGGGATGCAGAGCGTCCGTTTCTGCGCCAGCGCGGCATTCCACTTGAGCCATCCGGGAAAGCCGAGTTCGCCGTGCAGCACCAGCAAAGGCTTGCCCGTGCCGCCAGTAATTACCTGAAGATCGGTGTCACCGACACGGAACTTCACTTCTTTCCAACTTTGATCCGCCATGTAAGCTCCATCTCTTCGCTTGAATTTTCGCACCCTCGCTGCGGGCAGCGGGCCTCTTTCGCGTGGACGGCCGTCCCCGCGATCTCACGCTCCGCGAGACGGCGGAAAATATATCCCTAGGAAAGAAAAAATGGAAACACTCGGCGAAGATGGCGCGTGTGGTTGAGCAAGGGTTGAGCGATGATTTCCCCCGGCCGGCAGCCATTGTCAGTGAGATGGACCGCGCGGCGAAAACCAATGGGCGCCGCAGGCGCGATGCGCGGCCGTTGAGACAGGAACCGATCCATTGGCAAATGCCGCATCGGGCTCGCCTGCTCAATCACATACACACATCGAACACAAACGTTGCTGCTGAGCGCTGGAAAAACTCAGCCCTGTTGCCGGCGAGCCGAAGGAATTGGCGGCGCCCGCACCTTGCGTCGTCGTTGCCGAATTCTGCGACACTCCGGGAAAGCCGAAGGAATTAGCGGCGCCCGCGTTTTGCGCCGCCCCAGGCAGCGACCCGTAGTAATTAGCGGCACCAATACCGCCCGCCGTTCCATAGGGAGGAGGCTTTCCCTGGTTGTAGGCGACGCAGGCGCCACTCGCGGCCTGGCTGGCGCTGGAGTACCCGGATGCGGTCACTTGGCCCATCCAGTGATTGGGCGCACCTAGGCCGAAACAGGAGCAGTCGAACATTCGCGCTCCGGGGGTCGAATAGGCGGCGGGCAGCGATGCTTCCGATAATGGGCTTGGCGCGATCGCGGTGCTCACGGGTGCAGGCAGTTGGGCGGGAGGGCTGGGCGGCAGTGGCGGTACCACAAGCGGATTGGGCGTCGCTAGCTGAGCCCATCCGACGCGCCCGGTGGTTAGTATAAGCGCTAGTGCGAGCGCCGGTATAGCTTTAAATGCGGTCATCGCCTTGGTTTAGTGGTCTAAGCCAATATGGGCAACTCTGGTAGGCATAGCATCTCACTTCGATTGATGTGCGGCGGTTCGCAGCCCCATCACCGGTCGAGTTCAAAAGCGCGAGTACCATGGCGACTGATGAGGGTTCTGTACTTGGAAGTCGATATTGAAGCGCTCCAGCAGCGTGCCTTCCGCATACCACAAGGCCAGGCGCGCGTTCTCCAAACCGACATCGGCCTGAACTGCGCTTCCCTGCGCGGTCACCATATTGCTCTGGTACTGTAGAAGTTGGTTGGTCGTTGCCATACCGGCGCGGAATTGCGCCTGCACATCCTGCAGACTCTCTTCCGCGTAATAGCTAGCCTCGCGCGCGGCCGCGACTTGCTCCGTGTAGGCGCGCAAATTGGCAAGCGTGCTTTTGACCTGCAAGACCGCCTGATAGAGCGTCTCGCGGTACTGTAACCGTGCCTGTTCATACGCGATGCGAGCCTGCTCGAGAGCGGCTTTCGCCGCGGCATTGTCCAACGGAATCGAAAAGCTCAAAACGGCGGCATAGTCGTAAAATTTGAAATCGAACATGCGGTTCAACGCCGAGGAGTATCCGCCGCCGAAGGGAAGCTCGGCCGCATTGTCGCTTCCCGGTGGTACGGTGGGTCCCTTCGGATAAAAGCAATTGGCGTAGGCGGGGACCGAGCCGGAGGCCGTGCATTTGGAGTCGCCGGACTCGGATGTTATGCCGAACTGCGTGCCAAGATTGAGTTGCGGCAAAGTCTGATTTTCCGCGTATTTGATCTGGATAAACGCGGCGCGAATCGCTTCGCGCAGGCCACCCAGCGCGGGGCTATCTTCGAGCATATTCGCAAACGCGACTTCTTCGGTCTCGGTTGGGCCGGGCCGCGTGTCGGGTTGCTGGGTCGGTTCGATTACCGCGCTGACCAGAGCGCCGGCGTGGTTAAGCGCCACGTCCTGGCGCAACGTAGTAGTCGCGATCTCCAGAGCAGCCTGAGCCGCCTTTACGTTGGCCAGCGCGGTGGCTGCGGCCGACAGAGCCTCCGACAAGTTTACCGGAGCCATCATACCGACCTTAACATTGGCCCGGTTGACCCGCACCAGATCCTGGTTGAACTGCAAGGCTGATTGAGTGACTTGCAAGTTCTCCTCGGCCTGCACCACACCCCAATAGTCGTTGCCTATGCGCTGAACGAAGGCGTTGACCGATGAAGCATAGTTCCATTGTGAAGACCGTTGCGCCGACTCGGCCAGGCGAACATTAATCGTGGCAAACTGCCAGCCGAAATTCTGTAAAAGCGGCTGCGAAAGCGACATTACCAAGGTGGGCGTATATACGGGATTGACCGGGGTGAATTCGCTATTGGTTAGTTCCCGGTCGTTGTTGAAGGTAAGGCCAAAAGTGCCGTTGCTCGCGGAAAGCACCTTGCTCATGCCAAAGTTCCAATCGTAGAACTTCGCCACGTTGGTAACGCTGCCTGGGTTTTGAAACGGCGAAGAGACGGGCGAGGTCTGCTTTTCCACGTCTGCTTGCGAGCTTAGCTGAGGGTCGAAGACGGCGTTCGCTCCCGAGACGCTCGCGGCCGCCGCAACCGGGTCCAACGCGACCGACTCCAGTCCCGGATTATTTTGCAGCGCCAGGTAGATGGCTTGTTTGAGAGTGAGCTTCTGCTTCTGGTTATCCTCCATCAGGGTGAAGTGGTCGCTAGGTAAATCCTCGCCGCCGGAAATCCACTGGCGAACGAAAATACCAGGCAGCGAAAGGATGGGATTGCTTTGGAACTTGGTCCGCGCCCCGGAAGAAACGCTGACATTCACGCTCGATGCCGCGTTTGGTGCTCCGGCCGAGCTGGTTTGACTCCCCGCACTCCCATTTGCGTTGATCGGTTGCTCCTGGGCATGCACGAGTGGGATCGTCGCTATCAAGCCTGCCGCTACCAGGGCAAATAACCCGCCGATGGGTGCCCGACGCCACCACCTACCAATTCGGGATCTCACTTCTAACCTCCTTGCACGCCAGGTTCTTTTGCTCTGGAATTTCTGGTTTGACTCTCCGCTTCCGGCTAGGCGTATAGACGAACGTTCCTCCAGAAGGTTGTAGGCGATTTTGGTCCACGGTGTTTTTCAGCGGCGCCGAGAGGCCGTTTTCGCATCTGGTGGGCACCCAACGCGCCGAAATGTCCCCTTTTGTGTGCGGCGGTCATCGAAATCTGCTCCGCTCTGCCCCGGGCCTTATCCCGCCAGTATCGGCCGAGCCGCAAGCTTCCGCATCCAACCCCGCATCCATCAGGGATTTGCTCGGATCTTAGCAAGTGATAGTTGACTTAAAGAACCGAAATCAGGGATCAATCGCAAACGCACTGCGCGCACGCCTGCTCTTGCGCCGCGCTCGAAATGGTCAGCCCGCCAGGCAGCGGCGTCGCATTGACCGCGGCGGCGGCGTTAGGACCCGCAAAGCCAGGCGGCATCACCGGCACTTCGCCCTCCGCGGGCGCCACGTTGGCCGGCGCGGGCTCCCTTCGTTCGTTGTAGGTCAGGCAGGCGCCGGTTGCCGTCTGCCGCGCGGCGAAGTAGCCCGGCGCGCTGACCTGCCCCATCCAGCCCGTTCCTTCGCCCGGACCGAAGCAACTGCAATTGAAGGCGCGGGGCCCCGGCGTCGGTGAGGCGGCAGGAAGCGTCGGTACCGCGGCGAGTGAGGGCGCGGCCAACGCCGCGCCGGGCGCGGGCAACAGCGCCGGACCCGACGGCGTCGAGAGCGGCGCGACCAGCGGGTTCGGCGCCGGCAACTGGGCCATCACCGCGGATTCATGCAACGCGATCGCCAGGCCGACGATGAACCCGACGAATCCGCTTAGCGACCAAAGAGACTTTGCTGTCCGCATTTTGGAAAGATATTATCCAACCCGGTCATTCGGTAGAAGCGCGTCGGAGCCTTTGGCTATAATCGCGCGACTGGCGCGTTGCAAGCTGTCGTCAAAGAGCCCACCGCGCCCGCCTTTTCCTCGCCAGGACTTACCTGCACAAATCGGCGAAGGAACGGACCACTTTCTCCGTTGAGCAGGATTGCAAGGAGGCTGCGTTACATGCCACGGACCAAGAATGCCCCGCGCACGCTATCAGTTTTGTCGTTGACGGCGGCGGCAACTGTCGCTTTAGCGATAGCCGGACTGGGCCCGCTCCGGACGAGCGACGCCCAGACAACTTCAGTTGGCGGCCAGACCGCGCCCGCCGCCGCACTCATGGCGCCGCACGTCAACGTTGCGGGCTCGGCCGCCGATCAGTTCGAGCGCAACCCTATACTCTCGCTGCCGAGCGTCTTCGCGCATCAGAATACGCCCGGTGCCGAGATTCCGCCGGAGGCGCTGATCAGCCAACCGTATATCGCCACCGTGGATCAGAGCACGCGTTTTTTGAGCTTGAAGGAGGCCATCTACGTCGCGATTCGCAATAATCCCGCGCTGGCGGCGACCGAGCTCGATCCGATCGCGGCGACCGAGGCGGTCAAAGGGGCCAACGCCTCTTTCGATCCTGACCTGACCTCACAGCTCGACACCACGAAACAGGTTGTTCCGGTCTCGTCCGTCTTCCAGGTGCTGCGCGGCGACGCCTACACGCAGAAGTTTTACGACTGGAATTTCGGCGTCAACAAGGTGTTGGCGAACACCAACGGCACTCTCAGCTTGAACTTCGACAATGATCGGGCGGCCACCAATTCCGCGTTCTCCTCGGTCAATCCGGCGTATGCCCCTTCGTTGGGGATGTCACTGGTGCAGCCGCTGCTGCGCAACTTCGGCTGGGACTTCGCGCGGCTCAACGTCCATCTGGCCGAGTCGGCGCAACTCTCCGCGCAATGGAACTATGGCTCGGCGCTGAACGATTTCGTCCAGCGGATCGGCGGCGATTATTGGGGCGTGGTCGGGGGCGTGCAGAATCTTCAGGTCGCCGAATCGGCCTTGGAATTCAACAATGACCTGGTGCGCGTCAACCGGATCAGTCTTCAGGTTGGCACCCTCGCCCCGATCGATCTGCAGGAAGCGCAGTCAGCCGCCTCGACCGCCGAAGCGAACGTCTTTGCCGCGCAAGCCGCGCTCAAGAGCGCGCGCGCCCAGTTGCGCGAGGACGTGATGCTGAATCCGAACGGCACGTTTATCCCCGAGGATGTGGAGCCGGCGGAGCAACCCAATCCGCTCGCCGAAATCCGCGACAATGAAGAGACCGCCCTCGAGAAGATGATCGAGTTCAGCCCGGCGCTGGGCGGTCTGCGTGAAGCGATTCGGACTGCCCTCTTGCAGGTCAAGTTCGCCGAGAACCAGACCCTGCCGCAGCTCAATATCGGTGCGCAGTTCGGCGTCACGGCGATTTCGGGGACGGCGAAATGCATCGGGAGTCTTACGGCCACAGCGAGCAGTACCAGCAAAGGAAACTGTATTTCGGGCTTTACAGCGCCGCAGCCAAACGCCTCGCCGAGCCCATTGTCGGCGATGCCAATATCCGGAAATCGATTACCCTTTGGCGGAGTCTACGGCGACGCCCTCAACAACATGCTCGACGCCCGCTTCTACAACTACGCGGCCGTGCTGAGTTTCGAGATGCCGCTCGACAATGCCGCGGCGAAAGCCGCCCTAGCCCAGGCGCGCGTCAGCTACGAGGAGTCCCGGCTACAATATCGCGCGGCGCTCGCGCAGTCCGTCGCCCAGATTGAATCGGCGCTCGCCAACGTGCAGGCCGACCTCAAACGCGCGAAAGCAACCGCGGACGCGACCGGCTACGCCGAGAAATCGCTGCGGGACGAACGCGTTCGTTTCAAGGTCGGCCTCGCCACAACGCACGATCTGCTGCAATTCCAGAGCGAGCTGGTGACCGCGCAGGGCAACCAGGTCTCGGCCGATATCGACCTCGAGAACGCGCGGCTTACGCTATGGCATGCCGAAGGCACGCTGCTCGGGGTCTTCAATATCGAGTTCCAGCCGCAGGATCCGCGTCAACCGGCATGGTATTCGCAGTTCTGAGCGACGGCGCACGCGGGCTCCGCTGATGCCGTATGTCTGGGTCGCGATAGGCGGCGCGCTCGGCAGTGTCGCGCGCTACGGATGCAGCGGTTTTGTCGGGCGCGTGGCGGGCGGCACCTTTCCACTCGGCACGATGGCGGTGAATGTGACGGGGGCGATCCTGATCGGCTTCCTGGCCGCCTTGAGCATGCCCGAGGGGCGCGTCCTGTTACCGCCCTCGGCCCGGCTTTTCACCATGACCGGGATCTGCGGCGGCTATACCACGTTCTCGACCTTCAGCCTCGAAACCTTCAATCTTCTGCGCGACGGCGACTGGCTCCGGGCGGGGGCCAACGTCCTGTTTTCCGTGATGCTCTGCCTCGTGGCCGTGATGATCGGCTATATTGCCGGGATGAGGGTCACACGCGGAGGAGCTTAGCCATGCAGATCCCCAGAGATGCGATGCTGCTCAGAGTCTTCGTCGGCGAAAGCGATCGTTATCAGGGCGCGCCGCTCTATGAAGCGCTGGTGATGAAAGCGCGCGCGATGCATCTCGCGGGGGCCACCGTGCTGCGCGGTCCGCTGGGCTTCGGGCGGTCGAGCCGGCTGCATTCGGCCAAGGTGCTGCGCCTCTCGGAAGACTTGCCGATGATCGTCGAAGTGATCGACAGTCAGGCCAAGATCGAGGAATTCCTGGCCGCGCTCAATGGGATGGGCTGTTCGGGCCTGGTCACCCTCGAAAAGGTTCAGGTACTCCAATACGGCACCGAACCGTCGAAGATTTGAGGGTATTATGGTCCGACTCCACCGCCATCCTCGTCGGCGAGGAGGGAGCACACAACCGCGCACTCCCTCCTCCCTTCGGGCCGCACCCCTTGCCCCTCACCCCTCGGTCCTCCGCAAAGTCCCCCGACTTCGCTTGCCCGGACCACAACACCCAGTTAATAGAGAAGCACAAGATGTGCCTACGCCAAGAGCTCTGCCAAGGCTGCAAACAGGCCTGTTTTGATAACATCCAGTTACCACACCAGCCCAAAAAGGTGTCACAACAACCGAAAACGTATCGATGAAATTTTGACGCTCCCGGCAATTTTATGGACAGCAGTGGTTGATGATGCAATCTAGTTATATTACACTACAATTAGATTTACGTGAGAATAAGATTAGTTATACGATGCTATTGGATGTTTATATCTGAATTCAAAGGAGGCGAAAGTGGCGTGTAAACATCGTGCGGTTACGCCAAACTCGTTACGTGGTATTCGTCCAAGCAATTGGCCAACCAAAGATGGAAAAATGCACGTAAGCGGGCATTGTGAAGACTGCAGCAAGGGCGTGTGGCGCCACGCGTTTCCGGACGAGGATCCGCCGTGGCAACTGGAGAAGGTCGCCTGCGGATGTAATGCAACACAATAAAAGCGGGGTCGGCGTACTTCACCAACTGTGATCGATGAGAACGCTTCTAATGGCTCTGAACATACGGTTCGCGATACCCGCTGACGCATTCGTTATTCTTGATTTCATTAAGCAGCTTGCAGCGTATGAGCGCGAGCCCGGAGCGGTTGAAACAACCGCGGCCGACCTGCGTGCGCAACTTGCGAGTGATCGGCCGCCCTTCGAGTGCCTTATCGCCGAGCTCGACGCCCAGCCGGTCGGTTTCGCCCTGTTCTTCCGCAACTACTCGACCTGGCGCGGCCGGCCGGGGCTCTATCTCGAAGACCTGCTCGTGCGCGAGGAATACCGCGGCCATGGCGTCGGTGGTGCGCTGATGCGCCGGCTCGGCGAGATCGTCGCCGAACGCGGATGGGGCCGGATGGAGTGGGCGGTGCTCAACTGGAACACGCCCGCGCAGAGCTTCTATCGCGATCAGGGGGCGCGGCCGCTCGAGGATTGGACGCTCTGGCGCCTCGACGCCGACGCCCCGACCGGTCAAGGGCACGGCATAAAACGCTGAGCGTCAAGTTCAGCCGGTCATTTTCCGCTTGTTTGTAACTACAAAAGACACTACACTAGCGAGTGGAGTTTGAGTGGGACGCGGCGAAGAACAGCAGCAACTTCGCCAAGCACGGCTTGGATTTCGCGGATGCTCGACTAGTGTTTGCGGGTCCTTGTGTCACCTTCGTCGATCACCGCTTCGATTATGGAGAGGAACGGTTGGTCACTTTGGGCTTGCTCGCCGGACGGCTGGTAGCGATAGTTCATGCCCCGCAGGGCGAGGCAACACGCATTATCTCCATGAGGAAGGCTAACCCACGTGAGCAAAACGACTATCAAAAGCGACTTGGCACGGCTTGACCGGATGAAGGATTCCGATATCGATTATTCGGACATTCCGCCGCTGGGGGATGACTTTTTCAAAAAAGCCGAAGTCGTTGCGTGGCCCCCGGTGAAACAGCAGCTCACCATTCGCCTCGACGCGGACGTGCTCGATTGGCTCAAGGCCAACGGCCGGGGCTACCAGACGCGTATCAACCACATCTTGCGGGCAGCGATGGAAAGCAAGCCCGCGCGCCGCGCGCGGGCCACGACGGCAGCCCCGAAGAGGAAAGTTGGAACCCGCCGCGCCTCGCGACCGGCTTGACGTTTCAGAATAGTAGACCCTGACACCGGAAAAGGCTTAGAAAAGCGGGAGGGAGATTTTCAATGTCTCAGACAGTAATTATAGACGTCGCAACTATCGCCGCCATCATTCTCGGTCCCATAATCGCTCTCCAACTACAGACCCACTTGGATAAACGCCGCGCCGCAGAAGCCCGGAAGCTGTCGGTTTTCAAAACGCTGATGACATACCGCGCAACCACCTTATCCCCAAACTTCGTTCAGGCGCTCAACCTCATCGACGTGGAGTTCAGTGCCGATGGCGAAAAACCTGTCCGTGATGCATGGAAGATTTTATTAGACCATTTTTATGACTTGGGTGAGTTCAATCGAACCGGCGCTATTATTCCGCAGACCTCGATCGAAAAAAGCGCCACGCTGACGGCTTCTCTTTTGCTGGCTATGGGTAAGTCTCTCGGATACGAGTTCGACGAAGTACAAATCAAAAAGGGCGCGTACTATCCGATGGGTTTGGGCAACGTCGAACAGGAGCAGCACGCGCTGAGACGGCTACTCCTCGACGTTTTGTTAGGCAAACGCCGGGTACCTGTAGCCGTCTTCGAAGACAAGTTCCCTCCAATCACTCTGCAACCCGACATAGAAGCGGAAAAACTACTAGAAGAAACGCCTCCAATGAAGAAGTTATCCGGGTAAGTCACTAACTTTTGTCAACTTGACAACAATTCCTGTTGTCTCCTGGTTCACCACACTCGCCGCACCCCTAATAGTCTTTCCGTCAATAGTTCCCTTCAGAATCAATTCGACATTACCCGAAAACCCCAAAACGCTGACCACGCCCGGCAAGAAGCTACGAACCGACACCCGTCCGGAGATGGTCTTTTCGTCTGTTTTATACGTGCCGGTATATGTGAAGCCGCTATCGCCGCCAAGAACGCGGCCTTTCAAAAACACGACAACGCCTCCACCGTTGCCCTGTACGCCTTCGAATTGGACAATCCAGAAACCTTCGACCATCTGTTCCGTGTCCTTAATCAAAATATCTCAGACGACCACTCGCTTAGCTTACCCAAGCCACTCATTGCTTCCAATCACTGGCAAGTACGCTTACGGTTCGATCCGGGCGACGCGGCGCTTGCCGACTTCGAGGACTTTGTGCGTGCCCGGCACAAAGTGGAAATCCGCGTCGGTCACCGTCTCGCCGTCGACCCGGACCGCCCCTTGGCTGAGCAAGCGGCGCGCCTCGCTGGTCGACGAGGCGAACTGCAATTGCTTCATCAGTTCGCACACCCACAAGTCCTCGGCGATGCGGAAGACCGGCGCGTCGGCGGGAATCTCGTGACGCTGAAACTTGCTCTCGAAGGCACGGCGCGCGCGGGCGGCCGCCGCCGCGTCGTGATATTCCTCCACGATCGCCGACGCGAGCCGCTTCTTGGCCTCCATCGGATGAATCTCGCCGGCCTTGATTCCCGCCAGCGCCGCCGGTTCGGTCGTGGTCAACAGCTCGTAGTAACGAACCATCAAGCGATCCGAGACTGACATCAGCTTGCCGAACATCTGCTCGGGCGATTCCGTCAGGCCGACGTAGTTGCCGTAGGACTTCGACATCTTGCGCACGCCGTCGAGCCCCTCCAGCAGCGGCATCGTCATCACGACCTGCGGCGCTTGCCCGTAGGCGCGCTGCAACTCGCGCCCGACCAGCATATTGAACTTCTGATCGGTGCCGCCGATCTCCAGATCGGCGTGGAGCGCCACCGAATCGTAGCCCTGGATCAGTGGATAGAGAATTTCGTGGAGAAAAAGCGGCTCCTGATTCTTGAGCCGCTTTTCGAAATCGTCCCGCTCGAGCATCCGGGCGACACTCAGCCGCGCCGCGATTTCGATCAGCTTGGCCGTACTGACCTGGCTCATCCACTCGCTGTTGAAGCGCACCTCGGTCTTCGCCGGATCGAGAATTTTCGCGACCTGGCTCTGATAGGTCTCGGCGTTGGCCTTGATCTGCTCGGGCGAGAGCGGCTTGCGCACTTCGGAGCGGCCGGTGGGGTCGCCGATCATCGCCGTGAAGTCGCCGACCAGAAAGATCACGGTATGGCCGCTGTCCTGAAAATCGCGCAGCTTCTTCAGCGTGATCGAGTGGCCCAGATGGAGATCGGGCGCCGTCGGGTCCATCCCGAGCTTGATCCGCAGTGGCCGGCCCTCCGCGATTTTCGCGGCGAGCTCGGCCGCCGAAATTACCTCCGCGGCATGCCGGCTCAGCTCGGCGGCCTGTTCCCTGGCTGCATTTTCGTCGGGTGGCAAGCGCTCAAACTCCAGTCTGGTGGATGGAAATCATGTCCGGCCAGACTAGCGGAAAGCGCGCCTGAGGCGCTATCTCATGATCATCATCATGCCGGCCGGGCTGCAGTAGCGATCGATATCCTCGAATTCCTTCGGCACCGCGTCGTCGATCCTGATATCGCGGCCGGGACCGTCGGCCGTGAAGGCCAGCGTCGCGTGATAGTTTTGAAAGTCCCACATGCCGCCCCAGAACGAGCCGAGCACGCTCGTCTCGACCCCGTTGATTACCTTGGGGGCGGCGCCCAACTGCAGCACTTTCCACAATTTCAGGTTGGCGTCGTAAAGGTCGCTCCAGTCCTCGTGCAGGAAGACCTTGTCGACATACATGATGCGCTTGCCGTAGCAGTAACCCCTGGCTTCCTCCGGGACGCGCCGCGTGTCGATCACGTAGGTATCGCGCACTTCCCACGGTCCCCACGATGGCCGGGCAAAGCCGAGCGGCATGTCGTAGTTATCGGGAAAGGTGCCGACGGCGGTGGTGATATGACTGAGCGCGAGGACTTTCTGATCGCGCAGCCAGTCCGCCCGGAACATCGAGAGTCCGCCGTTGAAGCCGCCGCGCGCATCGTCGCGTGTATAGTCGGTGCCGAAAATCGGCGCACAGCGGGCGCTCGAGGAGAGCCGCAATGTGCGCCGCAGCGCTGGAATGAAGGCAAAGTCATCCTCCATCTTCTGGTTGTCCTGCCAGAAAATGGTCAGGTTGGCGAGGTATTTCGACTGCTCGGGCGCCTCGAGCATCGCCCATTCACTGTACCACGCCCCTCCCGCCTTGGGTTCGGTAACCGGGTAGCCGGGCGAATAGATATGCGAAAGCATCCGATAGACGTAAGCCGTCCTGAGGCAGGTCGTGCTGCCGTAACGATCGAGCGAGCAAAGACTCGCGAGTCCGGTTTCGGGCGTGCCGGCCGCAATCCGCGGCACCGGTCCATACCAGGAATCGGCGAGAATCTTCCAGCCCTTGTCGGGATCCGACGGATTCGGAAACGGCATCCCGGCGATATAGTTCTTGAGGTCGTAGTGGCCGTCGGGCAGCTTCACCACCTGCGTCTGACCGCCGTATTTTTCGGTCGCCTCGGGATAGCCCTCGGGCAGGGGAAAAATCCGCGTCGGGCCAACGTTCATCTCCACGTCGGAGGGCATCTTCCAGAAGTTCGTGCCCTGAAAGAGCTGGACCATCCCGTCGGGCATGAAGGCCTTGTACTGCTGCCAGTTGGCCATCGTGATTTTGGTGCCAACCGGGATACCATTGACAAATTCATGAACTGCGGCGGGCGTCACATGGGCGCCCGGCACCACCGTGGCACCCGCATCGGCAGCAGCTGCCCCCGCCGGGGCCGCGGGCGCCGCCGGGTTTTGCGCCCACGCCGGCGCGATAAATCCAATCAAGGTTGACAAAATGACAATGACAACAAACACCATAGAGGGTCCCCTATTCCTTCGCACTGCTCTTCCCCAAGAGCGTGCGGATTCTAAACCAGTTGGCGGGTGGTTGGCTAGCCGGAAAATGAACGTTCAGTCAGACCCGACGAAGTGAGCCCTTTGCGAACGGAGTGCGCAGCAGTCTTGATTTGGCGGCCGCGGCCCAGAGGGTTTTCGCCTGCGAAGACGCCGCAACGTTTTACGCCGATAACTCTCGCAAGTCATTCTGAGGAGCGCTGCGCGACGAAGAATCTCGTATCG
>JBKQPD010000013.1:0-3203 GCA_052145175.1 Binataceae bacterium (SeqCode)
GCGTGGCCCAGGTCCGGCAGGCCCCCATCAGCGTGCAAAACGTGATTACGTATGATGCGGTGATCACGTTCGATAATCCCGACCTCCTGCTCAAACCCGGCATGACGGCGACCGCCAGGATCGTCACCGCCCAAGCGCTCAAGGTGCTGCGAGTCCCCTCGCAAGCGCTGCGGTATACACCGGCCGCGGCGGCCAAGCAGGGACTCGCCAAAGCCGCCAAGGCCGGTCAGCGGGTGGTCTGGGTGGAGCGTGACGGCAAACTAGTCTCGATCCCGGTGACGGTGGGATTGGTTGATGACAGCTTCGCCGAGATCAAGGCGGGAGATCTTAATCTCGGGGATCAGGTGGTCACCTCCGAGGCTGCGGCGAGCGCCCCTCAGGCCTCATCCACCCCTTCGCTAAAATTGTAGGAGGAGCAACGGCGTGACCGACCCCGTCATCCGCCTCATCGACCTGACCCGATCTTTCCGCCTCGGAGACACCGAGGTTCATGCGTTGCAGGGGGTCAACGCGTCGATCGACCGCGGTGAATTCGTCGCCATCATGGGATCCTCCGGGTCGGGCAAGTCGACGATGATGAACATCATCGGCTGCCTCGACCGGCCGACCAGCGGCCAATTCGTCTTTGCGGGCCGCGATGTGGCGGGGCTGTCGGAACCGGAACTCGCCGACATTCGCAGCAAACAGATCGGCTTCGTGTTTCAGAGCTTCAACTTGCTGCCTCGCACGAGCGCGCTCGAAAACGTCATTTTGCCCCTCCTGTACGGCGCGGCGGCCGCACTGACCTCCAGCGAGCGCAACGCTCGCGGCCTCGACATGCTGGCGAGCGTCGGCCTGGCTGACCGCGCGCGCAACATGCCCAATCAGCTCTCCGGCGGCCAACAGCAACGCATCGCGCTGGCCCGGGCACTCATCAACCATCCCACGGTGCTGCTGGCCGACGAGCCGACCGGCAACCTCGATACGCGCACCTCCCATGAGATCATGGAAATTATTCGCACGCTCAATCGCGAGCAAGGGGTCACGGTGGTCGTGGTGACCCACGAATCCGATATCGCCGCCTATGCGGATCGCGTGATCACGATGCGCGACGGACGCATCCTCTCCGATGTGCATCAGGCCGCCGTCAGCACGTCGAGCCGCGCGGACACCGCGCCCAATCGCGCGCAGACCGGCGGGCGGGCCGCAGTTCCGGCCGCAGCGGACCTCACTGCGCGTCCCGAGGATGCGTCCGGCGTTCAATTGGCCTTCCTGTCGATGATTTTCTCAGCTTCCTTGCAGGCCCTGGCCCGCAATAAGCTGCGTTCGGCCTTGACCATGTTGGGTGTATTCATCGGGGTGGCTGCGCTCATCGCCATGGTGGCCGTGGGAGACGGCGCCAGCGCCGCGGTGAAGAAGCAGTTGGAAAGCTTGGGTACGAACATGGTCGTCGTCCAGCCGGGCGCCACCACCGCCGGCGGCGTTCGCGCCGGAGCGGGCAGCGCGTCGACTCTCACGGTGGTCGACGCCGACACCATCCTGCGCGACGATCCCGCCGTGCAGCGGGTCAGCTACCTGACCCGCCAGGCCGGCCAAGTCGAATATGGAGACCAGAACTGGAGCACCGCCATCCAGGGTGTGACGCCGAGCTATCTGGACATCGTCAGTTGGCACATCGCCAGCGGCAGCACCATGACCGAACAACAAAATGACGCCGCGGAGACCGTCTGTTTGATCGGCCAGACGGTGTATCAGAACCTATTTCCCCCGGGCGAGGATCCGGTCGGCGCGACCATCCTCGTCAAGGGTGTCCCCATGCGCGTGATTGCGCTGCTCGCAGCCAAGGGGCAATCGGGCTATGGACAGGATCAGGACGATGTGTTGATGATCCCGTTCAGCACGGCCGAGCGTAAGGTCTTGGGAGTCGCGGCGCCGCAAACGGCGCAGAACCTGATCAGCACCACCTACCCAGTGGCGGCCAATGCCCTGGGCCTCACCCCGCGCATGACCGGCTACGTCAATAGCATTTACGTCCAGGCCGCAGGCGCCGAGCTCGTGAACACGGCGATCAGCCAGGTGACCGCGACTCTGGCGCGGCGCCACCACATTCAAGTCGGGCAGCTGGACGATTTCAGCGTCCGCAACCTCAGTCAGATCGCCGAAGCGCAGGAGAGCAGCAGCCAAGTCATGGCGGCCCTGCTGGCCATAGTCGCCTCGATCTCGCTGCTGGTCGGCGGTATTGGGATCATGAACATTTTGTTGGTGTCGGTCACCGAGCGGACTCGCGAAATCGGCATCCGGATGGCGATCGGCGCACGTCGCCTTCAGGTGCTGCTCCAATTCCTGGCCGAGGCCGTGATGCTGAGTGTGACCGGCGGCGTGGCCGGAATCGCGTTCGGGCTCTTGGTGTCCGCGGTCATCTCCAGGCTGGCGCACTGGCCGACCCAAGCCTCCGTCAGCGCCGTGCTCGGCGGCTTTGCGTTCTCAGCCGCGGTCGGAATCTTCTTCGGATACTACCCGGCTCGCAAGGCTGCCAACCTCAATCCGATCGAAGCGCTTCACTACGAGTAGTCGAATCGTCCATCCGTATGATTCCGTACAGACTTAGCAGGCAATCTGGTCTAGATTTCTTGCTGTCGGTTCTGGAATGAACTCACCAATTTTTGTGCAGCGCGTGCCGGCCGCTTGCCGGTGTCCGATATCAGGAGCAGTAATGACAACCATCAATAAAGACCAAGTTGCGGGCCGCGTCGAAGAGGCGAAAGGAACCATCAAGGAGGCTGCCGGCAAGCTCGTCGGCGACGAGACGCTGGAAGCCAAAGGCAACATTCAAAAGAACCTCGGCAAAGTTCAAGCGAAGGTCGGTGATATCAAGAAAGACTTGAAGGATATCGCGAGCTAGGGCGCGACCCGAAATCGTAGCCGCCGTCCAAAAGCGCATGACGGCAATGGCCGCTGAGCGTGCAGGGGCAGTTGATCGCGCGGCACGCCTGATGCGCAGCCCTTCAGCGCGCCACCTTTGGCGCCCGCTCCCGGCCATCGTAAGCTCACAGCCGGGGGTGTGGGTAGCAACGGCTCACGGCTCATCGGTCGGAGCCAACACTTGGTGCTTGATCAACATCCGGACGCCACTCGCCCAACCGTCCGGACCTCCGGCGAAGTTGGCCGCCTGTTGATCGACTACCTTACCGGTTTGCGCATCGCTGATTTGAATCACGACGTAG
>JBKQPD010000014.1:0-9824 GCA_052145175.1 Binataceae bacterium (SeqCode)
GCTGAGCCGTCGCTGTGGGTATTGTCGTTGCTGTGATATTCCATTGTTTTTTCCTTTGTCTGCCCGGTGGGGCGTTTTTTTCTTTCAATCCAGAGCGAAGCGACGGAAAAAACGGACCGCCGGGAGACAAAGAGGAACGACAGAGGGCGAGGGGGAAGGACCGAGAGGCGGGCAGGGCAAGTGCCAAAGCGGCTTTATCGTTTGGCGCGCAGCCGTGCTGTTCCGAAGGGCCGTCCCGAAGTGGTCACCCTCGCCCGTGGGAGTGGTTAAAAGACGCGCGGCCAAGCGCAACCGAGCAGTTGCTTTTGGCGTACGGAGACAGGCAACTGGCACGGCAGAAATTAGGGCACGATCACTGTACTTGGACAATATAACGACCACGTTCAAGAATCTTGGGCTGGCCTTTCACAAACAATTAATGCAGCACACATGGCAGCAAAGATGATTCGGGCGAGTCAAACTGTGCTCCAATTTGCCGAAAGCACCTCAGCCTGTTCCAAAACGGTGTTGGTGGCTTTTTCTTGCTTGTCGGGCGGGTAGCCGTATTTGCGCAGGATGCGCTTGACCAGCACGCGCAGGTTGGCTCGCACATTTTCGCGGATCGTCCAGTCGATGGTCGTGTTCCTTCGGACAGTCTCCACCAGTTCGCGGGCAATTGTGCGGAGGGTCTCGTCGCCGAGCACCTTTACGGCGCTGTCGTTCGTTTCGAGAGCGTCATAGAACGCAACCTCGTCTTCGTTCAGGCCCAATGCTGCGCCACGGTCCTGCTCCTCACGCATGTGTTTCGCCAGACCGATCAGTTCCTCGATCACCTGCGCGGTTTCAACCGCCCGGTTCTGATACTTGCGAATGGCCTTTTCCAGTAGATCCGAGAACAGACGGGCCTGCACGATATTTCGGCGCGAACGCGTCTTGATTTCACCGAGCAGCAGCTTCTTCAGTAGTTCCACGGCCAAGTTCTTCTGTGGCAATTCATGGACTTCATCGAGGAACTGGTCCGAAAGGATCGAGATGTCCGGCTTCTTCAATCCGGCGGCCTCGAAGATGTCCATCACCTCCGTGCTAGCGACCGCTTGCGAGACGATCTGACGTATGGCGTGGTCGAGGTCCGCTTCCGTCCGTTCTTGCTGAGGGGTCGTCTTATTCAGGACCGACCGCACGGCCTGAAAGAACCCCACATCGTCGCGGACACGCATCGCACTTGGGTGCGGTACGGCAAGAGCGAAGGCGGCGGAGAGTTGCTTTACGGCGTCCGTCAATCGTTTCTTGCCGTCCTCCTGCCTCAGAATGTGCTCTTGTGCATTGGGCAACAGACTCAACTTCTGCGCTGGCGAGCCTGCCGTCCAAGCAGTCCAGTCGAAGCCGTAGAACAGTCCGCGGCAAACTTCGTAGTGCTTCAACAGTGCTGCAACAGCGTCCTCCTGAGGCACCGCAGTCTTTCCCTTGCCGCCACTCTCGGTGTAGGTTGCCATCGCGTGCTTAAGTTCTTGAGCAACGCCAAGGTAGTCCACCACCAGTCCGCCGGGTTTGTCCTTGAACACGCGGTTTACACGAGCGATGGCCTGCATCAGCCCGTGGGCGCGCATGTACTTGTCCAGATACATGGTGTGCAGGCAGGGTACGTCGAAGCCCGTCAGCCACATGTCGCGCACGATCGCCAGTTGGAACTGGTCTTTTGCCTTTTTGAAGCGCAGGGCGAGAGCGTCGCGGCGGCGTTTGTCTCGGATGTGCTGCTGCCAGTCCAGCGGGTCCGTGGCCGCGCCGGTCATGACGACCTTGAGCTTGCCCGATGCATCGTCGTCGCCGTGCCATTCCGGACGCAGGTTCACAATGGCGTTGTAGAGATCGACGCAGATACGCCGACTCATACAGACGATCATTCCCTTGCCATAGTTTGCTTCCTGCCGGTCTTCAAAGTGCTGTACCAAGTCCCGTGCCACTACGTCCAAGCGCTTCTCGGTGCCGACAATGGCTTCGAGTGCTGCCCATTTTGTTTTGAGCTTCTCGCGCCGCTGCGTCTCCTCACCTTCGGTTACTTCGTCGAAGTCGGCGTCGATCTTGGGCTTCTCGGCATCGTTCAACTCCAGCTTTGCCAGACGGCTCTCGTAGTAGATGGGCACGGTGGCTTTGTCTTCCACGGCGCGCTGGATGTCGTAGATGCTGATGTACTCGCCGAACACTTGCCGCGTATTGGCATCCGTCTTCTCGATAGGAGTTCCCGTGAAGCCGATGAACGAAGCATTCGGCAAGGCGTCACGCATGTGCCGGGCGAAGCCATCCACGAAGTCGTACTGGCTTCGGTGCGCTTCGTCGGCGATCACTACGATGTTCCGTCGATCTGAGAGTTCGGGGTAGCGCTCACCTGCCAGTGGCATGAACTTCTGAATGGTCGTGAAAACGACGTGCCCGGACGACACGGCCAGCCGCGCCTTCAAGTTTTCGCGATCCTCAGCCTGCTCAGGAGTCTGGCGCAGAACTTCGTGACAGCGGGAGAACGTGCCAAACAACTGGCCGTCGAGGTCATTCCGGTCTGTGATGACCACGATGGTCGGATTCTGCATTTCTGGATCAAGCACCAAACGGCCTGCGTAGAAAACCATCGTCAGGCTCTTACCTGATCCTTGGGTGTGCCAAACCACACCGGCGCGCCGGTCGCCGCCTTCGCGGGTTGCTTGGATCGTGGTCACGACGGCCCGATTGACTGCATGGAACTGGTGATAGCCCGCGATCTTCTTGACCACCTCTTTACCGTCGTCTTCAAAGACAACGAAGTACCGGAGGAAGTCGAGCAGGCGGCGCTTTTCAAACAGACCTTGGGTGAGGACCTGAAGTTGCGGCATTGATGCCGGCACGAGCTCTTCTCCTTCGATGGTGCGCCAGGGCATGAAACGCTCGGTGTCGGCGGTGAGGGAGCCAACCCGTGCCTCCAGGCCGTCCGAGATCACCAGCAATGCGTTGTAGTTGAAGAGGGCGGGGATCTGGTGTTTGTACGTCTGGAACTGGTTGAATGCCGACCAGATCGTGGCGTCCTCATCGGCTGGGTTTTTCAGTTCGAGGACCACGAGCGGCAGGCCATTAAGGAACAGGATCACGTCGGGTCGGCGAGTGTGCTGGCCTTCCGCCACACTGAACTGGTTGACGGCGACCCAGTCGTTGTTGTCCGGGTTCTCAAAGTCGATGACCTTTACCTGGGCGCCGGCAATGGAGCCATCGGCACGTGTGTACTCCACTGTGATGCCATCCACGAGTAGCCGGTGCGTGCGGTGGTTGCGCGCGACGAGCGAAGGCCCGTCCGCTCGCAAGAGTTTGCGCTGAGCTTCCTCGATGGCACCGTGAGGAAGGCCGGGGTTCAGCCGCTCCACCGCTTGGCTCAGCCTGCGCTCCAGAACAACGTCGTGGTAGTTGGGGTCGCGGCGCTCGGCGGCGGGCTCGCCCACCGCAATCTCCGGGCCGTGCAAAACCGTGTAGCCCAGTTCGCTCAGCCAGCCGAGGGCCGCGTCTTCGACAACGGATTCCGTGAACTTCCTGGCCCCCGTATACTCCATCCCCCCGCCTACGCTTAATTGGCCTTAAATAAGCAATATATTTGTATTCAACAAGTTACACATCCGTAGCGGTCAATTCCGGCTTTGCGCTTATATAAAGTGCTCACTAGATGGCCCGCTATGCCCAGAATGGCAAATAACGCGCTCGCTTCTTCGATCCTCCGACAGTCTTATCGGCCTTGACGAGTCCTTCCTCGATTGTGGCTGCAATGACCTGTGATACAACCGCGCTCTTTTCTTCGCCTAAACCAAATCGCTCGCGCAAAGAGCTATTGGTCATCTGCTGGCGTAAAACGTACTTCAGCGCAGCGTGCTGATAGCAAGCTCGAACGCGGTCGGTGCGGCTCATTGATTCGAACTTCCGATGACCATACACCACAGCAACCGTCCTCCCGTGCGTCGTGGAAAAATCCGGCGCTGGCAACTGAAACACTTCGACCGTATCCACAACTTTATCAATGCCGCTGCTTTTCTCTTCGCACACGCCCATCTGGCGCATCAAGTCTGCAAGCCGCTCGTTACGCGACTGATAACCATCAATGAATCGGTCCACTGGCACCATCGGGCCGCCAGGATTTGAGATTTCGATGCGGTCATCGTAAATCTCAACCATCACGGAAACTCCGCGAACCGAAAAATCCTGATGGATCAGCGCATTCGCCACAAGTTCGCGAATCACAATTTCAGGGACCAATTTCTGTTCCTGTCGAATCGCGTTTTCAATGACTTCATTTTGCGGGAGCTGGGTCATCACGAACTGAACCAGCCCTTGGAATCCAACCGCATACCCTTTTTCATCGACTTGGTCCAGCTTCGTTTTGATCTTCGAGGTTCCGGCGTAGACAACAACCCGCGCTGCCTTCCGGGCCACATCCTCAAATACGGACAGCCGCTTTGCCAGCAACAGAGCTCCCAGGCGCTTGATCGCGTACCCGGTCTGCGCATCTTTTTCAATCAGGCGATCGCTCTTCAGGCGGTCCAAGACGCCGGCCTGAGTTATTGGATAGCTCAGGCGGCGAAGCTCAAAATAGGTCTGCGTGTCGAGCAGCTCGATCACTTCCTGGCCATTGAGCCGCGTGCGACTTGACTCTTCCAACCAATCCGGCTGCCCCTCGGCGAAGATATTCCTGAGCCGGTCTTCGCTCATGGGCACCAATGTTTCGCCGGAACGCATCAGGTAGGCGCCATCCAAGTCGTATGCCGTACCCCTTGGGCGAGATGGAATGTGGAACACCAGCACTCTTCCGTCAGGATGTGCTACCTCTTCAATGTCGACGCGAAACCCAACCGCGGTAAATAACTTCTCTGCCATCCCGATTGGGTTATTGAAAGCCTTTGTGCCGACGACCGGCCGCGGCGGTTTGTCCGCGATCCCAAGCAGCAGAATCCCGCCGCCCTCATTCGCGATGGCCACGCAGTATTTGTAAAGCGTGCGGTTGTCGAATTGCGTTTTGGCTTCCTTGAACTCAAGGCGCTGATGTTCAGACGGAGCCTGCCGCCACATGTCAATCTGCTGCGCTGTCGTCGGCATGGCTACATGACCTCCGCCATAATGTGCTCAGCATCTCTGATGCGAAGTTCGCCGGAGATGAGCTTCGGTAGCAGCGTGTCGCGCAGAGCGGCGAGGGCTTGCGATTCGCGCAAAGCACATGTGATCCTTCGGACGATAGGCTCGGCCAGCAAATCGAACGCTCTTACGATTTGTAAAGGAGGCAATGCGACGGTCAGCCCGCCGAGCAACTTTGTGGTCAGGCTGCCGCGTGAGCTGTGCCCATCCGATACACGCCGAAATTCTTCGTATCTGCGCTCAAGGTCAAAGAACAGATGCATGTCTGAAGATCGCAAGCGATTGGGAAGTAGCGCGACCACGGACTGATTGATGTAGGCGTCAAACATGAGCATGGAGGTCTGCCCCCTTGTGTTGCCTTGGCCAGCACTTGCGATCACCGTTGCGCCCGCTCGCGCGAGCCTTGTGCTCGATTTCTCGACCCCTTGGAGCGTAATGAACTTCTCGGTCGAGATGATGAACTTTGCCCGCGTCTCGCCAGAGGACAGCCACGGAATGTCGCCGCACCAATAGTCCTGCGCTGTTGTGCTTGGAGTTCCGCCGCTAAAGATGCTCTCGCACACGCTGGCGAGGCGCATTACCTGCCATCCCTTCGGAATCTCGCCGAGTTCGGAGTCCTCGAAGGAGTTGGGGAAGAGAGCGGCGATGTGAGCGGGGAGGCCGAGGTCACGGCCTTCGGCCTTGGCGCGGACGGGATCGAAGTCCACAAACCACGACTTGAACAGCGCCCGAGCCATCGCCTCCAGCGTCTCGTTCATCCGCCGGTTCAGCTCGATCTTGTCGTCTAGTGAGCCAAGGATGTGTGCAATCGCACGCTGTTCAGGGAATGGCGGAAGCGTAAGTATGATCTTTCGCAGTTCGCTTTGTCTAATTCCGAGAACAGTCGTTCCCGAAGCTCTTGCTCGAAGCTGATGTTGCACACCTTCAGACTGCATTAGGAACTTGAGGAAGGTATTGTCGAGAAGGCTAGGTCTGCCGCGAAGTGCGATGAGGCGTTGTGCCAGCGCAACACGATCGCCGCCAAGTTGGGCAACTTCCCCCAATGGAGCCTCTGTCGTAACGACCACGTCGCCAGGTTCCGGCATACCGCGCCGCATCCAAGGTTCATAATCATCTTCGGCGATAAACTCGTCTGGTGTTTCGATCCTGCCGCCCTTTACGACCTTTGCTGTAATCAAGGGAATTCCCGACGAGGTTTTTTGAGGCGTTTTCCCTCTGTAATCGATGATCGCGGCCATACAGTCTTCAAGGGGCTGGGTCTTCCACTTACTCGCCATACCCAAGCTCCTTCAGATTGGCGGCGATAGCGGCGTCCAGCTTTTTGGCCTCCACCATCTGGCCTCGCAGCGTTGCCGCCAGCCGCTTCATTTTCTCATCGAAAGGCTCGCCATCGTCCTCGATCTCCTCGGCGCCCACGTAACGTCCCGGCGTCAGCACATGGCCGTGCTTGCGGATTTCTTCGAGCTTGGCGGACTTGCAGAAACCGGGCGCGTCGGTGTACTTGCTCGATCCCTTATCCCCGCGCCACGCATGGTAGGTTCCCGCGATCTTCGCCACATCCTCGTCCGTTAGTTCGCGGTGTACACGGTCGATCAGCGTTCCCATCTTCCGCGCATCAATGAAAAGTGTTTCGCCCCGGCGCGCGCGGTAACCGTTCCTTTTCTTGTTGCGCGTGAGGAACCAGAGGCAAACGGGAATCTGCGTCGAGTAGAAAAGCTGCCCCGGCAGAGCAACCATGCAGTCCACCAGGTCGGCCTCAACGAAGTTCTTGCGTATTTCCCCTTCGCCCGACTGATTGGACGACATGGAGCCATTGGCCAGAACGAACCCCGCTAGTCCCGTGGGCGCGAGATGGTGGATGAAATGCTGCACCCAAGCGAAATTCGCGTTGCCCGCTGGCGGCATCCCATAGACCCATCGTTTGTCATCCTTAAGCAGTTCGCCGCGCCAATCGCTGTCATTGAAGGGAGGGTTCGCCAGCACCCAATCTGCCTTGAGATCAGGGTGCCGATCATTGTGAAATGTGTCGCCGTGGGCAATCTGGGCGTCGATGCCGCGAATGGCGAGGTTCATCTTTGCCAGCCGCCATGTCGTGTAGTTCGACTCCTGCCCGTAGATGGAGATGTCGCCGATTTTGCCGCTGTGCGCTTCGATGAACTTCTCGCTGCTGACGAACATTCCGCCCGAACCGCAGCAGGGGTCATAGACTCGCCCCTTGTACGGCGCTAGCATCTCGACCAAGATGCGGACAACGTGCGACGGCGTATAGAACTGTCCGCCTTTTTTGCCCTCGGCGCTGGCGAACTGTGCGAGAAAGTACTCATACACGCGGCCCAGAACGTCCTTGGCGCGGTCGGCGGGACTGCCGAGGCCAACGTTGCTGACAAGGTTGATGAGTTGGCCGAGCCGCTGCTTATCGAGGCCGGGACGCCCGTAGTCCTTAGGCAGAACTCCCTTCAGAGATGCGTTGTCGCGCTCGATGGCCGACATCGCATCGTCCACGATCTTGCCTATCGTGGGTTGGGGCGCGTTGTCTTTGAGGTGCGACCAGCGGGCCTCCTTCGGAACCCAAAAGATGCTGGTAGCCCTGTACTCGTCGGGGTCTTCGGGATCAGCACCCTGCGCCTTCTGGGCTTCGAGTTCGGTGTGCTTCGCCTCGAAGGCATCGGAGATGTACTTGAGAAAAATCAAGCCGAGGACGACGTGCTTGTATTCCGCCGCGTCCATGTTGTTGCGCAGCGCGTCGGCCATTGCCCAGAGCTTGGCTTCTACGTCCTGACCGTTACCATTTGCCACTAAGGTCTCTTTCCTCAGTCGATTAGCGGTTGTCGAAATCAGCCAATTCATCTTGGAGCAAAGATCGGTTTGCCAAGTACACCATTGTAGATCGAGAGTGCTAACCTGCGGAGTTCATTCAACTGTACCCAGTCGCACAGCGATGGTTATTGACATAAATTGTTGGCGCGGTCATAGACCCATCCCCATACCCTGAGCAACAGCGATGGATGGATCTCGATTGATTTCTAGGGCGGATGTCTTAGAGACATCGGCTCCGATCTGTGGGCCGAGCTTCGCCATGTCGTCGGTGAAGAGCGTGGCCTCGTGGCTGGCGCGGGAGATGGAGACGTAGCCGAAGCGGGAGTTGAGCAGGTCCGGGTGGACGCTGGTATCGGCGTGAACTAGGACGCGTTCGGCGGTGAGGCCCTGGGAGCTGTGACTGGTGACGGCGTAGCCGTGGTCGAAATGACGATGCTCGCTCGGGTTGAACTCGATCTGGCGATTGTTGTCGAGGCGGGCGGAGAGGCGTCCATCGGGATGGACGGTCTCGATGGCGGCTAGTTCGCGATTGGCGACGCCGAGCAATTTATCGGGTGCGGTGAACTGGATGCGATCGCCTACAGAGAACTCGCGCTCGATCTCGCGGTAGACGCTGACGCCAGTTAGGCGGCGGGGATCGTAGGTGGCACGTTCTCCGTTGGCTTTCTCGACCGTAAGTTGGTTGGCGGATGGGTTGATCGCGGCAACCGACGCGTAACTGGCCGCTTCGATTCCGAGGGCTTTGCTGCCGCGTGTGTAGCGGACAACATCGTCGATTTCATAGTGGCTCGCCCAGGAGCGTTCGGCCCCGGTCATGTCCTGACGTTGAACCAAGACGCGGAGAGTATGATCTTCCGGGGCAAGGATGCCAGTGGCCTTCAACTCCTGGCGAACGGCGACGTTGAGTTCGCGGCGGGAAGCATTGTCGGGGGAGACGATGAGAGTGTTGTCGGGCGATTCGACGTAGCTTTTGGCGATGGCGCGGACGCGCTCGTCTCGGTCGGGAATTTCCCGCACGCGGCCTTGCTGACCGAGTGCGTTGAGTGCGGCGGAGACTTGGCCCGTCGCCAGCATTTCGACGGCGGATTTCAGCGCCGGGTCTTTCTGGCGCACGATTTCATCGAGCTTGGCCGTGCGCATTCCGGCCTCTTGCAGTTGCTCGAACGGGCGACCAGCTTCGACGCCTTGATGCTGGCGCGTGTCACCGATCAGAAGCACGCGGTCATTGGTGCCGAGCCGCGCAAGGAACTCGCGCATTTGGTTGGTGCTAGCAAGGCTGGATTCGTCAATCATAAAAAATCGTTTCTGTTCTGGATTGTGTTCCGTGTTCTGTCCACGGGCAAGAAAGCCTTGCAGTGTTCCGGCGTGGACACCGGCCTGCTCCAGTTGCTTCGCGGCGCGGGAGGTTGGGGCGAAGCCTTCAACCTGATAGCCCTGCGATTCCGCCGCGCTGCGGATGACGGTGAGCGTGGTGGTTTTGCCCGCGCCGGCAAAACCTTGGATTCCTTGGATGCGGTCGGGCGCACTGAGCACATCTTCGACCACGCTCTTCTGCGCGTGGTTGAGATGCTGGTGCTGGTCGGCTACGGCGATGGCTTGCGGGCGTAAACGAACCGGCTCGATCTGGTTTCTTCCCTCGCGCATACGGCGGAGGATTTCCTGTTCGGCTGCGATGGTTTTGGCGGTGGTGAACTGGCGGCCCGGAACGCCCTGCTGCCGTTTGACAATTTGGAATTCCCCGGACGCCAATCGGTCGTCAAGATGGGCGCAAACCTGGGCATGTGTGATGTCGCCCATGCCGCGCCGGAGTCCGTCGCGGATCAGGGCGCGTTCATCGACGACCGCCTCGCGCTCGAAGTTCTTGTCGCGGGAAAAAGTGAGCGATTCGCGGACAC
>JBKQPD010000015.1:0-29023 GCA_052145175.1 Binataceae bacterium (SeqCode)
CGAATGATTTGGCGCTCTGCTTGCGCGCGACCTCAATCGCGCGCTCGAAGCAACGCTCAGCTTCTGCGCCATTTGAGGCCTCCTGCGCCAACAGTACTTCACCTCTGATCCTATGAATCTCGGCTTCTCTTGAACGGTCGGATTGTTCAGCCGCAAGAGCCATCGCTTCAGTCACAGCAATCGATGCCTTCTCTGCTTGACCGACATCTAGGTACATTTCGGCAAGGAGAATCAGGTAGTTTGGTAGTCCGATTCCCACGCCAATGGCTCGAGTCTTCACCATAGCGACCTGCATCTGAGTAATCCCTTCTTCGCCCCGGCCTTGCTGAGCGATTGCCCAGCTATGGTAAAGTGGGGCAAACGCTTGCCAAAGCGCAAAACCGTGCTCAACCGAAAATGCAACTACGTGCTCCTCGATCGCGCGAACCTCTTGCGCCTCTCGTCGATAACCATGAAGAACGCCAACAAAGAACTCGGCAGAGGCTAAGTTATAGGGGTTGGACAGCTTTCGAGCCCACGCGAGAGCGTCGTACGTCTTGCTGAGAGCCTGATCGGGATAGCCTAGCTGCCACAAAACCATGGCTTGGTATGCCATTCCATTGGCTAGCGCGTCTGCCCCCCGGAATGCGAGCGAACGGTCGCGCTCGCGGTCGTACAGTGAAGTAGCCAGTGCGAGATGCTCCTGAGCCGAGAGAAATTCCCCGAGGTAGAACGATGTTAGCCCAGTAAGATAGTGCGCTCTCATCATGAGGCCGCGATCTGACGCTCGCGTAGCAAGCTGTAAAACCTGCTCGTCAAGTTCATAGGAGGTACGATAATCGCCACGTATAAAATGGACACCATGTAGTCCCTGCAGGACGTCAAAAAGCTCGGGGGGCTCACCCATTCCCTCGCAAAGCTCGCGTGCGCGAGCGAAAATTTGTTCTATTTCTTGCGCGGCGAACCCCATAATTGGGATCAACGCTTGGCCAAGGGTCAACTGCAGGAATAACTCCCGTCGCGCGCGCTGAAAGCCGTCAGGCAGCAGCGGCAGCAAATCTATTGCTGAACTGAGATTTGCTACCGCGTCGTTGTTTGCAGAGCGCAGCATCGCCTGCTGACCAGCCCGTCCCAGATACTCGATGGCCTTGTCGGCGTTATCGCTGTGGCTATAGTGATGCGCCAACTGAGACAGATGATCGTCCAACTGGCCGGCGAACAGCGACTCTAGCGCTTGGCCCGCGCGCTCGTGCAATTGTTTGCGCCGCTCGATCAGCAATGAGTTGTAGGCAACTTCCTGGGTCAGCGCGTGCTTGAACACATACTCGACGCCGGTCGCGGCCAGCTGCTCGTAGATGAACTCGGCCGCCTGCAAATCCGCGAGCGTCCGCTCCAATCGGGTATCCGCGTGCGAGGCAACTTGGCTTAACAGGGCGAGCGACGATTCCCGCCCGATCACCGCGAGCGTCTGCAGCAGCTCTTTCTGTTGCGCCACGAGCCGGTCAACGCGCGCGGCGAGCATCCCCTGCACCGTCGGCGGCAGCCGCAACTGTGACAGCGAGCGCGTTACCTTGACGACACCGTTGCGCGTCAGCGCGCCCTCGTCGAACAGTGCTTGCACGATCTCCTCGATGAAGAACGGATTGCCGCCGGTGCGCTCGGTGATCAGCCGCTTGAGCGGATTCAGCTCGACGCCTTCACCTAGAAGTGCCGCCAGCATCGCCCAACCCTCCGCGCCTCCCAGCGGGTCGAGCCGCAATTGCGCGTAGTAGCTCTTGTTGGTCCACTCGTGCCGATACTCGGGGCGATAGTTGCAGAGCAGCAGCACGCGGGAACTGGCGATGCTGTTGGCCAGCACGTCGAGCAGCGCCTGGGTCTGCGCGTCGATCCAGTGCAGGTCCTCGAAGATCACAACCACCGGTTGTTTGAGACTCGCGCGCAGAATAATCCGCTTGATCGCGTCGAGCGTCCGCTGGCGCTTGATCTGCGGGTCCATCTGGGCAATCGGATCCGGACCCTCGACGATGCCGAGCAAGCCAAACAGATACGGCAGCCCGTCCTCCAGCGCCGGGTCCAACGCCGTCACTCCATCGCGCACCTTTGCGCGCCGCGCGGCCGCATCGTCGGCGTCCTGAATGCCGAAATAGCCGCGTAGTAGTTCCAGCACCGGCAGCCATGGCGACGCCTTGCCGTGCGAGACCGAATAGGCTTCGAGCACTTTGCAGGTTGGCGGGATCGCCACCTTGAACTCATGGAACAGCCGCGATTTGCCGGTACCCGCGTCCGCCATCACCGCGACGATCTGCCCACGGCCGTCGATCGCAAGTTCGAGCGCGCGCCGCAGCTGCGCAAGCTCGTGATCGCGCCCCACGAACTTCGTCAGGCCGCGTTGCAGCGCAACCTGAAAATGCGTTCTTAGCGCCCCGAGCCCAGTTACTTCGTAAACCTCGATCGGCGTGCTTAGGCCCTTGAGCGTCGTCGGCCCCAATCCACGCAACTCGAAATAGCCCTCGCAAAGTTGGCGCGTATATTCGCTGGTCGCGATCGAACCGACCGGCGCGATCGACTCCAACCGCGCAGCGAGATTGGCCGTATGGCCGATCAGCCGGTACTCAACCTTCCCGCCGGTCTCGACGGTGTAAGCGACCACTTCACCGGTATGGACCCCGACCCGCGCTTCGAGTGCATGCAGCCCTTTAGCACTGTGACGCTGCCCCTCCGCGCGTAACTCCTGCTGCATCTGGAGCGCTGCGTACAGGGCGCGCTGCGGATGGTCCTCATAGGCGGTCGGGGCGCCGAATAACGCGAAGATGCCGTCGCCGGTCGTCCGGGCGACGTAGCCCTCGTAGCGGTGCACCGCCTCAGCCATGATGCGCAGCGCGGGGGCGACGATCGCGTGCGCCGCCTCGGGATCGAGACCTTCCATCAACTGCGTCGAGCCTTTGAGGTCTGCGAACAGCGCCGTTACCGTCTTGCGCTCACCGTCGAGATTTTCAGGGGCGGGCTTCTCAGCTACCCGAATCGGTGAATCATTCGACTTCTTTGCGGAGGCAGTCGCGGCAAACGTTTCGAGCGCCGTGCCGCACTCTCCACAAAAGCGTTTGCCCGCTGGGTTATCGGCACCGCATTGCGGACAAAGATTCGGCAGTGCCGCGCCGCAATCACCGCAGAATTTCATGCCAGCTGGATTTTCAGCTTTGCACTTCGCGCAGCGCATGTTGGCTCCAGGCTTCTAAATGCTCAACTCGTTGAGCAGGGCCTTCGCTTCCTTGAGGTCGGGGGTGTCGAAGCCCTCTGTAAACCAGTTGTAGATCTCCGTGAGCATCGTGCGGGCCTCATCCGCGCGGTCCCGCGATTTGAGCCATCGCGCAAAATGTGTCGTCGATTGCAACTCGTCCCACTTGTTGTCTTGCGATCGGGCGCACTCAAGCGACTCGCGATAGGCGGTCTCGATTTCCGAAGCCTGCGCGCCGCTCTGCACAAACAGGTCTCCATGGAGTCTAAGTACCCATGGCCTGTAGGTCGCGACTTCTTCAGTTTCGATGAGCGCCGCCGCCGCTTTGGAGAGTGCTTCGGCGAATCGTCCAGCGCCCACGAAAAATTGCGCCTCGAACATGAGTTCTCGCGTCCGCGCGATACGCAGCCCAACGGCCTCGCTGGAGGCTATCGCTCGGCGCATGCTCGCCATTGCTTCTTCTCGTTTGCCGAGCATCAGCAACGCTGCGGCAGCATGCTCGTCAGCCTGACCAGCATAGGCGGGATTCTCCTTCGCAAGGGCACTCATTGCCGCCGCGGTCTCTAGGAGACCCTGCGGATCGCGTATATGCAGGTATACACCGGCAGCGTGCAGGCGAACGAAGCCAACGTCATACGAATTCTGGTTCCGCTCCGCCAGGTCGAGAGCGTGCCTGACAAGCTGGCGCGCGCGATCCGGAAACCCCAAATGCAGGGTGATTGGCAGTACGCTGGCGGCTGAAACGATTCTGGGGTCCGGGGTGATTTCTGGGGCTTCGTTCTCGTCGAAGAGGCTGCGTGCCAACTCGTGATGCTGTTGGGCCTCAGTAAGTTTTCCCAGAATCGCGAGAACGTAGCCCACGCTGGCGTGGCTCGCGCCCAACAGCCCGCGATCGCCGCTGGACTCGGCCGATCGCAGCATCCGCTGGGCTAACTCCTGTGAGGCCCGCACCTGTCCGCGCGTCAAGGCAGAACCCCATAGACCATTCAGGATCGCGATCAGTTGGTGTGTCTCGCCCAGCTTCTCGGCCAACTCCTGCGCGCGCGTGAAGGCGTTATGGGCCTCGGGGTGCGACCAGCTCTTCGCGCCGAAGAGCGCCGTTCCCAAACTGACTTGCAGCGCGAGTTCCCGGCGATCACGCGCGGCAGTTTCCGGCGATTCGCTTAGAAGACCCAGCGCCAGAGCGTAATGCCGGGCGGCCTCAACCATCGCGCCGCGATAAGAAGCGCGCTCGGCCGCGAGCTGAAAATATTCCACCGCCTTGTCTTTGACGTCAGCTAACCTGTAGTGCTCACCGAGTTCGGCGACTATCTCGCCCACTCGGTCCCCATAGGTGGACTCTTCGCATTCAGCGATCCGCCGATGCAACTCCTTGCGGCGGCTCTTGAGCAGCGCTTCGTAAGCGGCGTCGCGGATCAAGGCGTGCTTGAACTGATAGGTCGCTTCCGGCGCGATGCCGCGCACGTACAGCAGTTCGGCGTCCGTCAGACTGCGCAGCGCGCGCTGCAGGTCCGCTTCGGCGATCGGATGGACCGCGTGCAACAATGCGTAGGAAAAGTCGCTCCCGATCACGGCGCCGACCTGGATGACCTCTTTGGCCGGCCCCAGCCGATCCAGTCGCGCCATCAGAGAATCGTGCAGCGTCGCCGGGATTGCGCTGCCTGTGAGCTTACCGTCGCCGCTTTCGAGCACCGCGCGCGTCAACTCTTCGACGAACAGTGGAACGCCGCCGGTGCGCTCGACCACCGCCGCGATAGTCTCGTCAGACAGCGCTTTTTGCGCTGCGACCTCTCCCACTATCGTGCGCACATTGCGCGCGCTCAGCCGGTTGAGCGTGATTTGCATGTGATGCGCGCGCATCGCCCACGGCGCCCGGAACTCCGGGCGCGCGGTATAGAGAAGCAGCAGCTGCGCGGTCGCTCCTTGCTCGACCAGCAATTGAATTAGCTCCAGCGTCGAGGGATCGACCCAATGCAAGTCCTCGATCACACTCACCAATGGCTGCGTATGGGCCGATCCGAGCACCCATTCGACGAGCGTCGCCAATAAGCGGCGTCGCTGCTGTTCCGGCGATAACGGCGACGGTGGATATTCCGGCGGCAGAGACAGATTCAGCAGCGGTGCGATCAGCGGGAGGGCTTCGGCGGGCACGAGACCAACCGCCGTGAGCCGGGATGCGAGCGCTGCGATCTGATCCGACGCTGGGGCCTCACCGATAAACTGCCACAGCATTTCGCTGATCGGATAAAAGGGTGTGTTCTGGAAGAAGGCGCCCGCGCCGGCTTCGATCCACGTATGCGGTGTCCCTTTAATTTGTTCGTGGAAGCGCTGCACGAGGCGCGACTTGCCGATACCCGCTTCGCCGCTAATCAGCGCGACCTGGCCGTCACCCTCGAGCGTGCGCTCCCACCGACTCATCAAAGAACGCAACTCATCTTCGCGGCCGACGAACGGCGTTAGTCCACCGGCTGCTGATACTGCTTCGAAGCGTCCGCGCATCCCGCTCGGCCGGATTACCCGATAGAGCTGGACTGGTTGTGTGATGCCCTTGAGCGATTGTGCACCGCGATCCTCGACTACGAACAATCCCGCAATCAGCCGCTGGGTGGCGTCGGAGATCATCACCGTGCCGGGATCACCCGCCGCCTGCACGCGAGCGGCAATGTTGGCCGCATCGCCGAAGGCGTCAACCGCTTGACCTGCCGTGCCCGCCCCTACCACCACCCGGCCCGAATCGATGCCGATGCGAACCTCCAGCTTGGCGCGTCCGGGCTGTTGGCTGAGTTCTGCGATCGCATCCAGGATCGCGAGCCCCGCGCGCACGGCCCGCTCGGCATCGTTGTCATGCGCCAACGGATAACCGAAGAAGGCCATGATCCCGTCGCCGACGTAGCGCACGACCTCGCCACCGAAACGCGTGATAGCTTCTGACGCGGCACGCTGATAGCCTGCCACCGTTGCACGCCACTCCTCGGGATCAACCTGCGCCGCCAGCTTGACCGACCCGACCAGGTCGCAAAACAGAATTGTCAGATGCCGCCGCTCACCAACTACCTCCGGAGCCTCGACCGCCGGAGCCGCCGCGACTGGAGAGCTGACCGACGCATCGAGTGACGAGCCGCATGCGCCGCAGAACTTGGCCTCGGGCGCGCCCTCCGCACCACAGTGCGGGCAGCCCCTAGCGAGTCCGGCGCCACATTCGGCGCAGAACTTGTTCCCAGCTGGATTGTCGGTGCTGCATTTCGGACAATGCATGAGTCCCTACGCCGCTCAGCCGGACAATTCGTCTAGCAGTTCCTTAGCGTCCTTCAGGTCCGCCGTGTCGAAGCCCTCAGTGAACCAGTCGTAGATCTCGGCGAGCATCGCGCGCGCCCCGGCGCGATTGCCCTGCCGATCAAGCAAACGAGCAAGACTGGTGGTGGCCCGCAATTCGAGCGATTTGGCGCTCTGCCCGTACGCGATCGCGATCGCGTGCTCGAAGCAATTCTTAGCATCGCCGGCGCTTGAGTCATCTCCCTTCAGCAGTATCTCCCCCTTGAGCCGATATATCTCAGCTTCAACAAAGTGCTCGTCCAATCGATCGACTTCCAGCAAAGCATTGGTCAAAGTATCGAGAGCCTCATCAAATCGGCCCGCCGCCATGTATGCTTCGCTCAAGTCGCGAAGACAATGGGTTCTGCCAATGTCCGCACCAACTGTGTGGGAAATCGTCTGACACTGTACCATCTGCGCAATTCCTTCCTCATAATGGCCCTGCAGTGCCATTGCCCAGCCGCGATGCTGCGACGTGAACAATAGCCAGGCACCAAGTCCATGTTCCGTAGAATATCCGGCCACACGTTCGGCGCTTGCTCGAACTAAGTCGGGCTCGCGTCGTAGGACATGCACTATAGTGTCGAAAAACTGCGCTGCCGCAATGCTATTCGGGTGCGACAGTGCCTGCGCCATCGCCAAAGCCTGTCTGCCTTTTTCGATCGCCTGATCAGGGTAGCCAAGGTGCCACAGAGTCCAGCCCGCATAAGACAAAGCGCCTTGCTTGGTGTCTGTCCCAAGCCGGAGAGCGAGCAACCGATCACGCTCCGGGTTATAGAGTGAGATCGCTTCCTCTTGATGCTGCCTGGCGAGCGCCAGCTCGCCTATATGCAACAGGGTTTGTCCCAACGCCAGATGCACCATTAGCAGGAGCGCAGGATCCTTGGCTGTCTCGGCGCGCTCCAGTAACTCAGTGGCGGATTTCCGGGCCTCCCGATACAAACCTCGCACGTGATAGACGGACCATAGCCCGAACAACGCTGGGAAGAGTTCCGTTGGATCATCGAGCCGTTGGCAAAGCTCCCGCATCCGGTCGAATGGCCGTTCGACCTCTTGTGCCGCCCAGCCCTTCGCGGGAATAAAGGCCTGCCCGAGTGAGAGTTGCAAAGGGATTTCCCGCCGCATCCGCTCAGGACTTTCAGGAAAACTTGCGAGCAACTGGAGAGCTAAAGTTATACTAACAATCGCATCAACGTGTGCTGAACGTTCGATCGCTTGCCGGCCGGCACGGCCGAGATAATCGATCGCCTTGTCGGCGCTTTCGCTGTGACTATAGTGATGCGCCAACTGACTGAGATGATCGTCCAGTTGGTTGGCGAAGATGATCTCCAGCGCCTGACCGGCGCGTTCATGCAGTTGTTTGCGCCGCTCGATGAGCAGCGAGTTGTAGGCGACCTCCTGCGTCAACGCGTGCTTGAACACATACTCGACATTGCCTGCGACCGGCTGCTCGTAGATAAACTCGGCCGCCTGCAGATCCGCCAACAGGCGCTCGAGTTTGGTATCTGCGCGCGGGGCAACCTGCTCCAAAAGGTCACGCGGCGATTCGCGCCCGATCACCGCCAGCATCTGCAATAGCTCCCTCTGTTCCAGCGCAAGCCGGCCGATGCGCGCGGCGAGCATCCCCTGTACGGTCGCTGGCAGCCGCAGTTGCGACAAAGAACGCATCACCTTCACCACGCCGTTACGAACCAAGTCGCCTTCATCGAACGGCGCCTGTACGATCTCCTCGATGAAGAACGGATTGCCGCCGGTGCGGTCGGTGATCAGCCGCTTGAGCGGATTCAGCTCGACGCCCTCGCCCAGCAGCGCCGCCAACATCGCGGCCCCCTCCGCACCGCCCAGCGGGTCGAGTCGCAACTGCACGTAGTAGCTCTTGTTGGTCCACTCGTGCCGGTACTCGGGGCGATAGTTCACCAGCAGCAAGACGCTGGCGCGGGCGAGGCCGTCGGCCAACAGGTCGAGCAAGGCCTGGGTCTGCGCGTCGATCCAGTGCAGATCCTCGAAGATCACGACCACCGGTTGTGTGAGACTCTCCTGCAGAATGATGCGCTTGATCGCGTCGAGCGTCCGTTGCCGCTTGATTTGCGGATCCATCTGGGCGATCGGATCGGGCCCCTCCACGATACCGAGTAGACCAAACACATAGGGCAGCGTGCCAGCGTGCGCCGGGTCCAGCGCGGTCAGTGTGTTACGTACTTTATCGCGGCGCGAGGCCCCGTCATCGGCGTCCGCGATGCCGAAGTAGCCGCGCAATAGCTCCAACACTGGCAACCACGCCGACGCCTTGCCGTGCGACACCGAATAGGCTTCGAGTACCTTGCAGGTCGGCGGGATCGTCGCCCGGAACTCGTGGAACAGTCGCGACTTGCCGGTCCCCGCCTCGGCCATCACCGCGACGATCTGCCCCTGCTCGCTCATTGCGAGTTGGAGCGCGTGCTGCAACTGATCCAGTTCACGTCTTCGCCCGACGAACTTCGTCAGGCCACGCTGCAGCGCGAGCTGAAAATGCGTTCGTAGTCGGCCCAGGCCGATCACTTCGTAAACTTCGATCGGCGTGCTGAGTCCCTTGACCCTCGTCGGCCCCAACCCCTGCAATTCGAAGTAGCCCTCGCAAAGTTGGCGTGTGTATTCGCTTGTCACGATCGAACCGACCGGTGCGAGCGACTCCAGCCGCGATGCGAGATTGGCCGCATGGCCGACCAGCCGGTACTCAACTCGCCCACTGGTCTCGACCGCATAGGCGACCACCTCACCGGTATGGACGCCGACGCGGGCTTCGAGCACGCGCAATCCTTTTGCATTGCGTCGCTGCCCCTCGGCACGTAACTCGCGCTGGATCTCAAACGCCGCGTAGAGCGCGCGTTGCGGATGGTCCTCATAGGCCACCGGCGCGCCGAACAACGCGAAGATACCATCGCCCGTCGTCCGCGCGACGTAGCCCTCGTAGCGCTGCACGGCGTCGGTCATGATCCGCAGCAGCGGCGCTACGATCGCGTGCGCCGCCTCGGGGTCCATATCCTCCATCAGTGTGGTTGAGCCTTTGAGATCGACAAACAGCGCGGTCACAATCTTGCGCTCGCCTGCCGGTCTCACCGAATCCTGCTCCTCTGAGCTGTAGCGACGCTCGCCTGCCTCGGCCGTGACTGGCGTTGTCGCGGAGGCCCCGCGGCTATCCAGCATGGCGCCGCAGTCTTCACAAAACGCCGATGAAGGCGCGTTTTCCGCGCCGCACGCAGGACAATGCAGCGAGAAAGGATTGCCGCACGCGGCGCAGAACTTCCGGCCGGTCGCGCTTTCGGTCCCGCACCTGTGACACCGCATCGCGCCACCCCCCACAGGAGAAAGGACGATTGATTGGAGCTGCTCTGTGTATATCCTGCGCCGCTTGTAGTGACTAGCGTCGCGTGGACCGTCGATCTCACCTTGGCAACTTCCTCGTAATAAACGTCAAGCGACCTTATCTCTGCGGCCGTCTCGCCCACTCCTGAAAAGGCGGTTATCGCTCCCTTCCAGCCTTTGGATTGAGCGGCTAGCTGGTGTGGATTGAACCTCCCTGTGTCGCGCAATCGCGCTGCCCCCCGGAGTGTTAAGAACTACGAACCACTTGAAAGACACGGACGGTTTGCGGACAATCCGCTTCAGTCAGCGAGTTGAACCGTGAAGTCTTTCCGAAGAACCGTTGATTTGCTTGGAGTTTTTGGAGCCACCCGTCGGAGTCGAACCGACGACCTGCTGATTACGAACCGTATTTGCTGACAGATTCTTGTCTAGTCACGATAACTCACTGATTCTATTGATGTTTTGCTGTTAGAACGTCTGATTGAAAATCAGCAGCCTAACGAAAAGCATTTAGTTCAACGCACGAAGAAACTTTAAAAATGCATCGACGCACTCTTCCGCGCGGTCGACGTAGATTTCGTGTCCCGGACCTTCGATCACCGCGATGCGGGCGTTCGGAATCAGCGTGCGCATCTTGATCTGATCGCTCAACCACGTGATCGGGCTTCGTGAGGGCGCGAGGACTAAAGTCGGCACCTTAACTTGCGGCAGAAGAGGGCTCGTATCCGCGCCGTCCAAAGTTCGTGTGACGCCCTGCAATACGTGCGCAGGAGTCTTGGCCACTTCGTTGAGGACCCACTCCTTGTGGGCGAGGCTGTTGCCGCTGATCACTCGTTGTTCGATGAGTAAGCGGCCCCATCCGCGCGATCCCTCGTTCGCCAAGATGTTCGAAACTGAGCCGCGAGTTCCTGACAAGGCTGGACCCTCGGCACGTCGAAGCTCGGTTGGCGAATTACATATCGTCAAACTCTTAAAGCGCTCCGGCCATCGCGTGGCGAAAAGAATCCCGACAATCCCACCGATCGACTCACCCAGGTAATGCACCCGCTCAAGGCCCATAGCGTCCATGAAGGCGAGCATGTCTTCGGCCAGTTCATCGAGCGACCATTTGTGGCCAGATGGTGGTGCTGACGACTGCCCGTGACCCCGCATATCGCGGCGTATGACGCGATACTCACGGGCCAAGGCCGGAACCCAGTGGTACCAGAACTTGGTGCTACGTCCGACCCCGTGTTGCAGCCAGACCGTTTCCTTGTCACTCGTCCACGGATCAGTGAAGTCGTCGATCTCGTAGAACATTTTGCAGCCGTTGGCATCGACGGTAGGCATCGCGCGCAAGACCTCCTTGATCGCTCATTACGGTGCAGCGTATTAGCTTCGCTAGCGACGGCAACCCATCCCTGTGTCAGCCAGCGAAGCGCGGTTCAGGCTTCCCTTTCACGCCCAATCCTTTGACGGCATACAGGGCGCCGCCTTCCGGACCCGGCTCCATGCCAAGCACCTTCATACCGATAGTTGTTACGTAAAGTACGTCGAGGTCGGTGCCACCGAATATCACACTTGTCGGAATGGCCACAGGCATCTCAATCGTCCGTGCGATCGAGCCGTCGGGCTTATAGCAGACGAGTTTCCCGCCGCCGGCAATTGCCGACCAGAGATGACCCTCGGCATCGACCGTCGCGCCGTCCGGCACGCCGCCGAGACTCTTGGTCGAGGCGAACTCACGCTTATTCGATACCCCGCCGGTCGCGAGGTCATAGTCATACGCGAAGATCGTCCGGCTGATACTGTCGGCGCAGTAGAAGGTGCGATTGTCCGGACTGAAGCAGGGGCCGTTGGTGCACCCAATTTCCGGTTCGAGAACGCTGCACTTCATTGACCCGTCAAGGCTGAAGATCGAGCCGATTGGTTTGGCGAAAGCGGCGTCGAGCGTGCCGGCAATGAACCTTCCGCGGGGGTCGGTTTTGCCATCATTGAAATTGGTTCCCGCCTTCGCAACGAGCCCGCCGGGAACCGGCGTCGCGTTTCCGTAAGTGAAGTCGAAAAGATAAAAGCCGTCGCTCAGCGCGCAGATGGCGCCGCCGTTTTGACGGATGGCGAACGAACCGATCGCTTTTGGTGTCTTCCATTCCTTGACCGCGCCAGTCCGCGGATCGAGCCGGTAGATCGCTGGTGCGGCACCATCGATCCAGTACAAGACCTGCTCGGCGACGTCCCAGACCGGGCCTTCACCCAACTTGTTTTTTACGTCAGCGATACGTTCAATCGAAATCGCCATAATGCGGACCTCCTCATCGTGGCCGAGCGATTGAATGGATCTCGCAACGACCGGTTTGGTTGTCAAGCTCATACGGCTTGCCGCCGGAGAACCGCGCGAGGTTCGTCTTTCCGCCGGGACAAGTCTCCAGAGAGGACCCTTCATACCTACCCGTGCCTTGGTCGTTTATGGATAACTTTAATGAGACCCTTGTACATACGAGCGCGACATTTGGAAGGCTCTGGTGCTGATCCTCCTCCTAGGCGCGGTACGTGCTTGGCTCTCCCCGCAGCCAATACAGGGTCAAGTCGTCATTAACGGATTCTGGCCGGTGTTGATGCTGGCCAGTGCGGGTACGCTTTTCGCCATTCTCACAGCCTCAGAGATTCCAATCGTACAGATCATGATGGCGGGGGACTCGGGGTGGCTCCGGCAGCGGCACTTCTAGTCACGCTGCCGACGATAAGTTTGCCTCCTCTGGCTATGATGGCTAACGCTCTGCCGACCAAGGTCCTGATCGGGGGCGGCGTGCTGGTTGCAGCTACCGGCATGCTCGCGGCGAGAGTTGCTCATATCTTACCGTTCTGATCCATCTCCGAGTCTCTTGGGGCGCTCGCAGGTGGGGATTCATTAATAATGTGACACGATCTCCCGCCCCAGCTCCTCGATTCTTTCGCGGGCGCCATCGTTGGGCACGGAGAAGGCGATCTCATCAAGCCCCGTCGCCTCCAATTCCCGGATGCGCTCAATGATGTGCTCGCGGGGCGCCGTCATGCTGAAAGCGGCAATCACCTCCGGGGTGAGGAAACGCTCTTCGCCTGGCTTGACGTAGATCGTATGCCCCTCATGGACCTTCAAGTACCGGCGGTCGACAGGCACGTCGAGTTTACCGACGTATTCGTCACGATACTTTTGGTAAATCGACCGCAGGGATGACGGAAGCTGTGCGGCAACCGCGGATGTTTCCCATAGCGCGTGCAGCGCCACCGCCGCCATCGGACCCATCTGGCTCAGCACGCGGGCCGAGGCGAGCGATTCGCCGGGCTTGAGGACGCAGGCAGCCGCAAACATAGTGGCGCTAAAATTCTGCGCATCGCGACCTGCACGTTTTGCGGCCGATTTCACCACGTCGAAGTTTTGCTTGAATCCCTCCACGTCGGACACTGGCGCCATCCAGCCGTCGGCAATTTCGCCAGCGACCTCGAGCGCTTTGGGTCCTTGCGCCGCGATAACGATCGGGATGTTCTCCTCAATGTTGATGTAGCCACGATCGGTATGCATGAAACGAACCCAGCGCTCACGTTTTCCTTCGCGGAAAAGGACTTCGTCGCCGCGGAGCAGAGCCCGGCAGATACGTACATGCTCGCGCAAGTCATCCAACCTCACCGGGGGTAGGCCCATCATGTTGCGGCCGGTGAAGCCGGTCCCAATCCCGAGCATCGCGCGCCCTGGCGCCAATTGATTGATGGTCGCGATCGAATGCGCGGTGACCGGCGCGATGCGATTGCTGGGTACGGCGATGCCGGTGCCGATCTTGATGCGTTTGGTATGTTCGGCCACCAGGGTCATCGTTGCGTAGATATCGCTGTAGAGCATCTGCGAGTCGTAAAACCATACGCTGGTGAAGCCGAGGTCTTCGGCCGCCGTCATGTCCTTCCACGAATCGATACGCGCGGGGAGGTTAAGTCCGAATTTCATGAATGGAATTAGTAGTTGATCGGCGTCCGGGTCTCAAACGGAATGGCCTGCACCCCATTTTCCGAACATTTGAGTTAGAAGTTACGGGTTGATGTTTGCCCCATGTGGGGCGGTGGAGCAAGGGCGCGGGATGCACCGACGCGTTACGGCTCGAGAAAATCGCCGAGGATCGCCGGGACGCGCAAGCGCTGGGGAATTAATTCGTCGCCGATATCGCGGTCGATGGTCTCATGCAGATAGTAGATGCGGCGTTCCTGATAGTTGAGCGGAATGCGGTCGATGGTCCGTGCTTCGTACGAAGCCTGCATAAAAGCGAGGTTGCCCAGGTCCTCCTGCAGGATCTTGTCTGTGGCCGCGATAATCCGTTGGTACGCTGTGCGATTCTGATCGTCCATCGGCGCGGCCATCAGGTAGTAAACGTCATAGCGCATCTCACCCGGCGCAACCGGCCAGGTCTGGGTTGTGAAGATCAGCGTTGGCGAGATCACGATGACGGTGTTGGGGTAGATCAGGTAGGCGTAGGCGCCCTCGCCGGTAATCGCACTGACCTTGGGGAAGCGCATCACCAGCGCATTCCGCTCGAGCGGGAGGCGATGCGTGATGAACATCCGGGAGTGGCCGTTGGTCAGCAGCCAGATGGTCGTGGCCTTCTGATCGAGGACGGGCGCGAGGCCCGGATGAACGGTGTTGATGTGATAGGTCTCGATATTGGCGTCGATTGCAAGCTTCCAGTTGCCCCGCAGACGCGTTGTGGTTTTGTGCACAAAGCGTGACGGGTTGCCGGCGCCGTCGCCCAGCTCCTCATCCATAGTGCGCATGATTGGCGCCAGAAACTCGCGCAGTGGCGCGGCCTCGCTCCGCAGATTGATGAAGATCAATCCGGCCCACGTCTCGCACCGCACCGCACCGAGTCCAAGACAAGTTTTGTCGAGGTCCCTGAAATTCTCGCTCTCCGGCACGCCCCGCAACTGTCCTTCAAGATCGTATGACCAGCTATGGTACTGGCAGACCAGGCGCGCCTTCACGTGGGCGCGCGCTTCGCGTACCAACGGTCCGCCGCGATGGCGACAGGTGTTGTAGAAAGCACGGATCCCCCCGTCGACTCCACGGACCAGGAGAAGCGGCATCGGGAACTGGTCAAGCAGAAGGACGTCGCCAACCTCAGGTATTTCATCGACATGCGCGACAAAGAGCCAATTCTTGCCGAACACATGTTCGCGCTCGAGCGCCCAAAAAGCGGGGTCGCAGTAGCGCGCGGCCGCAACCGGGGGCAACGCCGGGAACCCTTCCGGATAACTCTTGCGGGCCTTCTCGGCGAGCAACCGATGCGTGATCTGATCCGCGAATGCAGCGTCCATAACCGGGCACCTCTGGGTGCCCGTATGATAGTAAGCGCTTACTTTCCCTGTCAAGGACTTGCGGCGCTTGACCAGTACGCCCCCGCCGGATATTTCTTGCTCTGCCAGGCCGCGTGAGAGTTCGTGTGAAATCCGCCAACAGTCCCGCCGCGCGGCGCATGGGCCGCCCGCGCAAAAATGATCGGCCAAACGGCAAGTCCGCCCGCGATCGCATCCTCGATGCCGCCGAGGAGCTCTTCGCGCGCCACGGCTTCGATGCCACCACGGTCGATGCGATCGCGGCGCACGCTGATCTGACCGTCGGCGCGCTCTATCGTCACTTCAGTGCCAAGGGCGAACTGTTGCTCGATGTGGTGCGGCGGGCGCTGACCTCGCTCCCGAGCGCGCGTCACATGCGGGGCGACAGCGGGCGCGCGGACTTGCTGCCCGCTATGGTCGAGCTCTATATGGCGCCCGCATCACGGCGCCTGCGACGAATCGTGATCGAGCTCCATACCGCCGCGAGCCGCGACCGGCGGGTCGCCCGGCTGTTGCGCGAATTCAGCGAACGGATGGCGCTGGATACACGCACGCGAATCGCAATCGGTCGCGCCGAAGGGATGCTCGAAGGGAAGCATGACGCCGACCTGGCGGGCCGCCTCCTGATGGTGCTGATTGCTGGCTTGGCCCACGTCGATACCCTCTACCCGAGCCTCCTGGGGAATCCGGATTGGCGAAAGCTGGTGCAGGAGACAGTCGCTACGCTGCTCGGGATGAAGCAGCCGCATACCAAAACCAAGCGCTTGACCGACCACGGTCCAAAGCCAAATCGGAACTGAATGCCAACCGTGTGCGCTAACAGCGGTAATGCCTCCCGCACAGAGATCGCTGAAACAATCGGCTTAGCTACCGGCCAGGATCAAAGTGCAAGGGTTTGAGGCGGTCGGCACACAAGTAGGAATAGTCGCGATGTTGATCCGATCGCAGCCGTCGGTGACGTGTTGGCCGATCTTTCAAATTGCTCCCTGCTCTCGCAGATCACGCAGTTCTTCCCAGCTTAGACCGGTCAGCGTCGTCAGGACCTCTTCAGTGTGCTGTCCCAGAATCGGTGCGGCAGGCGCACTGGACGCCTGCGCACCGTTGAGGTGCACCGGAAATCCCACGCGCTTGATGGGGCCAAGCTCGGGATGTTCGGCCTCGGTGACGTACCCGTTAGCCAACACCTGAGGATCATCGGCAATTTCGGTCGGCCGGCGCACGATCTCGAAGACTAACCCGGTCTGGGCCTTGAGATCGGGGAGCCACTCGACGGCGGTTCTCGTCGCGAAACGATTCTCCAACAATTTCAGCAATTCGACGCGGTTTGCCCATCGCGCCTCGAAACTGTGAAAGCGCGCATCGGGGACCAACGCTTCCAGACCGAGTCCGGCGCAGAGCGCTGGCCAGGCGCGTTCCGACGGCGCGGCGATAAAGATCCAGCGGCCGTCCTTGCATTGGTAGGAATTGAGCAACGGATCCGACGAGCGATCGAGCGGGAGCAACTCCCGGCCCGAAAATAGCGCGTACTGCAGATTCAACTGACCGAGCCACATCGCACCACCGAGCAACGAACTTTCGACGCGCTGCGGTAAGCCCGTCCGGTCGCGCGCGATTATCGCGCCGAGCACGCCGTAGGCGGTCAAGATTCCTGCCATGTGATCCGCCATGCCCATGGGCGGCAGAACCGGTGCTTTATCACTACCGCTGAGCACACTCATCATTCCGGAGCGCGCCAGACCGACCGGGTCCAATCCCGGCCGTGAAGCATCCGGTCCCTGCGGGCCAAACCCCGAAACGCTCGCATAAACAAGCCGCGGATTGTGCTTGACCAGAGAGTCGTAGTCGATCGTCATCGCGACAGCCGTTTGTGCGCGGACGTTATGGACGAAAATATCAGCCTTCGCGACGAGCGCGTGCAGGAGCCGTCGGCCCGCCGCGTGTGCGAGATTCAGCGTTACGCTCTTCTTCCCCGCATTGTAGGTTTCGAAGGGGATCGACCGGCCGCTAAGCAGCGTCGAATCCTGCCCGTAGAGCCTTATCAGGCTCCGAACCGGATCGCCTTTTTTGGGATCTTCAACCTTGATTATTTCCGCGCCGAGTGCGGCGAGCATCGCCGCGCAGGTCGGTCCCGCATGAAAAAGGCCGTATTCAATTACACGAAATCCATCAAGCGGGCGTGCTTCGTCGCTGTGGTTCAAGCTATCAGCCATTTCTCGATTGTGAGTTGTGGACGGCGTTCACCTATCGTCCTCTTACTAACTATTCTTCAACGGCTTGAATTTGGGCAGCGCGACTTCCTCGGCCAGATCGTCGAACCATACTTCCACCGGCATCCCCGTCCGCAGTTGCTCGGGCGCTACCCCGGTGACCCAGGTGGCGAGGCGCGGCCCTTCCTCAAGTTCCACTATCGCTACGACGTACGGAACGTCGTCGGCAAAGGCCGGATCAAGCGCCTGATAGACGGTTGTCCAAGAGTAAACCGTGCCACGCCCGCGGGTCGGCGCCCATTCCCATCGCATCGAATGGCACGTACCGCACATCGGGCGCGGCGGATGGCGCCATGTCGCGCAATCCTGACAGCGCTGAAAGCGCAACTCGTGCCGACGGCACCACGCATAAAAGTCCTTGGTGTAGCCGCGCAGCAGGGGCATGCGCTTGGTCGGTGGCGTATCGCTTTCCGTCTTCACGATGGCGATGCTCAGTGCCGCAGGATAGCGATCGAGCCGTGGCCATGACCGCCCCATCCGGTTACCAAACCCAGCTCGGCGTCATTTGCTTGTCGTTCGCCCGCATCGTGGCGTAGTTGGACGACCGCTTCGATCAGGTGATTCATCCCGGAGTTATGCGCCTGCGACAAAAGGCCGCCGTGCGTGTTGATCGGCAACTCGCCGCCGAGCTCAATTCGACCGTGCTCGACAAACGGTCCGGCTTCGCCGCGCTTGCAAAAGCCCGCCGACTCGATCTGCAGGAGCATCTGTCCGGTGAAGCAATCATAGATTTCGGCAAAATCCATATCGGCCGGCTTCACGCCCGCCATTTCATAGGCGCGCGGCGCGCAAAAGTCGAGTCCCATTTTAAGAATATCGGGACGATTCGGCAGATCATGCGGCGGATAGGGATGGCCCGACGCGATACCCATTACGTAGATCGGTTTACTGCGGAGATCCTTGGCGCGCTCGGCCGTTGTAACCAGCAGCGCGCCGGCCCCGTCGGTTTCGAGGCAGCAATCAAGCAGGCGATAGGGCTGACTGACCCATCGTGAAGCGAGGTAGTCTGCCAGGTCCATGGTCTTGCCGCGCATCACGGCATTCGGATGTAACTGGGCATGCTTGCGCATCGCCACCGCGATCGCACCGAGCTGCTCGTGCGTCGTACCGTAAAGCTGCATATGCCGTTGGGCCATCCATGCATAGTGCTGGGGCGGAGCGCCGACGCCATATGGTGCATAGTAGTCCCGGATCGTTTCCGCGGATTGTAGTCCCGTGCCGGGATCGGAATTCAACTGGCGCGCCTTGCGACCGGAATAGAACCGGCAGCACAGTGGAATCAGTGCGTAATTGATAATGCCACTAGCTAATGCGGTCGCGGCGCTCTCGAGGGCCGCGACGCACATCGCTCCGCCCATCTCCTGAAGCGAGGTCGTGTAACGCAGGTCCTGCAGTCCGAGATTCGCGATAAAATCGCCCGCGGTGCCGCCGCCACCAGCGCCGCCTGGTAAAATTACCGCATCGATTTCTTCGGGCTTGATCCCGGCATCCGCAATCGCTGCCATCGAGGCTTCCAGCGACAGCTCGAGCGCGCTCTTGTCAGTGCCGCGCGAGTAGCGCGTTTCACCGATCCCGACGATGCAAGTCCGATCCGTCAACACGTCCGATCCCTCAAGTCGGCAAGTTCAGCCATTGCTCGAAAACCTCGCTACGCAAGATGGCATTACGCGGATAGGCATCGCGTCACAACTGAATCGCGAACAAACGGGCGCAATTATCGGCGACGAGTTTGCGCACATCGGCTTCCGGTATTCCGCGAAATTGCGTTTCCAGCATCTCGCGTGTCCGCGGCCAGGTGGTCTCAGGATGAGGGAAATCGGAGGACCAGCATAATGCGTCGATGCCGGTAAGATGACGACTTTCGATGCCCGCAATATCTTCCTGAAACGTTGCAAAGAGGTTGCGGCCGAAATAATAGCCCGGAGGATTCGCAAGATTGGGCTTGCGATGCCAACGCCACGGGAAGTTCTGATACACCCACTCGGCGCGCTGCTTAACGTACGCTAACCATCCAACGTCCGTCTCGACTGCGGCAAGTTTCAGACTTGGATAACGGTCGAAAATCCCCGACCACAGAATCGTCGTGACCGGGACCGCCATCAGCATCCGCGCCAAGGTGCTCATCGTTTCGGCCGATCCCGGCGGAACGCCCTGCGCGGTCGGCAGATAAGCCGGGAGCTTGATGCCCGACTGAACTCCAAGGTGCAAGCTCACCACCATGTTGAGATCGGCCATCGCGCTCCAGATCGGCTCAAACTCAGGGTCGTTCCAAAAGCGACCCCTGCCCGGCTCGGGCGGGATCAGTGCGCTGCGGATTCCTTTCGCAGCCATCCGCCTGATTTCGGCGACGGCAGTCTCGACGTTCTCCATCGGCAGGATGCCGACGGGGATCAGACGCTTGGCGTCCTCCGTGCTGAAATCGGCAATGTGATCGTTGTAGGCCTGAATACATGCGATCGCGAGTTCCGAGTCGAGCTTCTGCGCGCCCTGCGGACCTGCGTCGGTGAGCCACATCCCGACGAAGGCGCGTGAGAAATTCGGAAACAACACCGAGGCGTAAACCCCATCCCGATCCATCGCATGCAAACGTTCGCCGGGATCGTAGGTGCCGCGATAGATTTTGTCCCACGGGACGCATTCGATGTCACGGTCGTCGCGAATCTCGCGTCCGGCCCATACGTCCATCCCCAGCGGGCGCGGCGGATTGTTCCCCCAGGCCCACGCCGATCCACCATTCTCGAGGCGAATAATCTTGGGGGCCTTGTCCCGCAGGTGCTTGGGCAGGCGCCGCTCCCAGAGGTCGGGGGTTTCCTGAACGTGGTCGTCCGCCGAGATGATCTTTTCGATATTCATGGTTTATTTATATGTCGATTGCGTGTGCCCTCGACGTAACGAAGTTCTACTGCCGTCCTTGAGCTTCGCGCAAGCCGAACTGAGGTCTCGTTGGTGATCGATCGCAGCATCGAGGCGGTTCCGACGCATTTCATGCTATGTTCGACCACGATTGGTGACGGTTCATTCCCCGGAGGAGAATCCCAATGGCGGACTGTCTGGCGGCAGTAATCACGGCTTTCAATGAGGAATTGGAGCTTCAACGGGTTCCGCTGCCGGAGCTTGCACCTCAATCAATCTTGATTCGTGTGGAAGCCGCCACCCTATGCGGCACTGACACGCATCGATGGCAGGGGCATTTTGGAACTCCACCATTCATTCCCGGTCATGAGACCTGTGGCACGATCGTCGATCTGCGGGGCGAGTTGCGCGATATCGTTGGCGAGCCACTGAGGGTCGGCGACCGCATCATTGCGACGTATCCCAGCTGTGGGCACTGTTACTACTGCACGGTGCTTCATCAGGTGTCGCTCTGTCCCGCCGTCAAGATTTTCGGTGGAGCCAATCCGTCCAGCCTGCTGGGAGGATGTGCCGAGTATCACTATTTTCCGCCGGGCGGGAGCATCGTGCGTGTCCCTGACGAAGTGCCGCCGCCCCTGGCGGCGTCCGCGGCCTGCGCCCTCAGGACCGTGATGAACGGTCACGAGCAGCTCGGCCGGCTCGAAAGTCACGAGACCGTTGCGATCCTGGGGAGCGGTCCCCTTGGCCTGTATGCACTCGCAGTAGCGCGCGATCGCGGGGCCAAAAAGGTGCTGATGATTGGCGCTCCCGAGGTGCGTTTGGCCGTCGCGCGGGCGTGGGGCGCTGACGACGTGCTCGATCTGGGCGCGACTCCGGCGTTGAGCGATCGCGTCGCATGGGTGCGTGATCACACTGACGGACGGGGCGCGGATATCGTTTTTCAATGCGCTGTTACGTCGGTGCTCGGCGAAGCGATCGAGATGGTGCGGCCGGACGGGCGCATCGTGAGTATTGGTGTTGGCGGTGGTCCCGCGACCCTCGCGCCGACGACGTTTTTCAAGCAGGTTCGGATCAATGCGGTCGCCATGGCGGAGCCGCGCCACTTTTATCAGGCGATCGATTTTCTCGCGACGCGCCGCGAGCGCTTCGACTTCGCGCGCATAATCTCCGGTACCTACACCCTCGACAAAACAACTGAAGCTCTGCGCAAGATGGCGACTTTCGAAGAAGTCAAACCGTTGATCCTGCCTCGGCTCGCGAGTTGACTTAGCTCGGGTAGCGTTCGTTGCGGGGCCCGGAGGGACCTCTTGCCGCGTAACACAGTATGTGACACGACTCGCTGATGCCCGCTTCCCGGCACGCCTGCAGTGTCAGCTTGCCATGGGCGATCACTACCTCCACCTGCCGCAGCAGCGTCATGATCAGTTTGGGCTGGTATCTCGTGGTCCGCATCCCAGCGCTGCTTCCCAGAATTCTCCCGCACTCGCACTGGTACAAAAACCCCCGGTCACGTCGCTCATTCTTACTGCGCGCGAGCGGAACACGAGTCTACGGGTATCTTGACAAAGGCGTACGGTTTGCGGACAATTTTCTCCAGTTGGCGAGTCGAATCGTGAAGTCCTCCCAAAAAATCGTTGATTTGTTTGGAGTTTTTGGAGCCACCCGTCGGAGTCGAACCGACGACCTGCTGATTACGAATCAGCTGCTCTACCAACTGAGCTAGGGTGGCGCCTCGCCTGTGGCGGTTTCCGTAGATTGCCACGAACTCCGCAGTCGGAAAAGACGTGGTGTTCGATTGCTGAAGATCGTTCGCCCTACGGCGTGACCGCCGGACGGCCCACCCATTATGCGCCCAATCACGAGCATCCCCCACGGCGCGACACACTGATTCACGGCGCGAAGCGTTCGCCCGTCCATCCCGTCAGCAGCTCCATGAGTCGCGGACGTGGATCGCCGAGAACGGAATTCGTGCCGCCGGCGCGCATGAAGTGGTCGGCGCCGCTGATTAATTCGAGCCGTTTGTCGGTCGCGCCGGACTGCTCATATTCGGTACGGACGTCCGACAGAAAAATATCCTGATCGGCCATCGCGCCGACGACCATCGTCGGGACCGTCACCCGTGGGAGATTGCGCGCGAGGTTAGCGTTCGAGCTTTTTCCCGACCAGGTCGAGAGCCAGGCGTCCGGCGTCACGACACGACCCAGGCCGGAGGCGTGGTAATTGAACCGATCGGGACGCGGGGCAAAGATCGAACCTAAGACGCGCTCGGACGGTTCCAGCGTAAGGTCATAATAATTGGGATTCGCCAGAGTGCGGTAGACGACCATCAGGCGCGGCGCCATCATGCGCCGCTGCGCGAACCTGCGATGATCCGCCGGCGCTTGAGCGAACTCCGCCGAGCCGCTGGCGGCCCGTCCGATTTGTGCTTCCACGATATAACGGCGCGCGATGGCGTCGAGACGCGCGACCCGCGCCTGTTGCGCGGCGCGGTAGCCCGCAAGCCATTCAGGCGCATAGGAGCTTGCGGCGGGAGGCGGTCTGAAACCGTTGCGTTCGTCATACATGTCGAGCGCCGGATCGGCCGCGTATGGATCGGCTTCGTCCACCACTGCGGGATCGATGGAACCCATCAGGACTTTGCCCTGCCCCGGATGAGCCGCGAGCAGAATGAAACCGTCCGCAGTGGGAAGATCGAACTGGTTGAGATCGGGAGGCCCACCGCCGGGCGGCGCCGCGACCCGGTCGCCGCGCGCCTTCCGCGCCTCGGCGTCGTAGTAGGCGAACAGTGAGCCGCCGCCGGAATTCCCGAGCATCACGATGCATTCGAAGCCCTGCTCCTCGCGTAGATAGCGAATTCCGGCCGCCAGATCGAGCAACAGATTCTCGTGCAGCATCATCGAATCGTTGTTCAGATAGCGCGTATTCTGCGCGAAGGCGGCGAATCCGGCCGCCACCCACCCGGGAATCGAGTAATGTTGCGCGAAGTCGGCGCGCGGATGCGCCATGATCACGACAGTTCGCGGCTTGTGCCTGGGTGGCAGGTACAGCAACCCTCGCGACTTCCCGCCGTCCGCGGCGTAAAGTTGCACGACGGTTTGGCGGATGGCAGGGTCAAGGTCGCCAAAGTCGATAGGATAGAGAAGTTGATAGTCAGCGGGCGCTTGCGGCATCGTGGTGAGTCCTCGCCTCGATTCATGAATGCCCCTTCTTTAGCATAACTTGCAGGATTTCCCGGAGGGTTGGCGTGAAGACAGGTATTATAGGCGCGCGTGGCGTGGGCAAATCGGTCGTGTTCCATGCGCTGACGGGGCTGGCCCCGATGCCCGGACAGGCTGACGCCCGTAATCGCGCTCGTCCCGGGCAGATCAAGGTGGCGGATCCGCGTCTCGACTTTCTCGAGGCAACCTATGGTTCGAAGAAGAAGGTCGAGATTGAGCTCACCGTGCTCGATTTTGCCCCGAATCCCAAGGAGCAGAAGGAAGGCGCCGCGCTCGATCCGAGTCTGCTGCCGCTGATTCGCGACGTTGACGCCCTGCTGATTGTGATCCCGGAATTCGAGGGCAAGCAGACCGATTTGATCCAGGCGATCGAGCAGGTCGAAGCCGAGTTGGTCTTCGCCGACTACGATCAGTCGGAGCGGCGCCTGGAGCGGCTGAAAAAGGAAAAAGGCCCGGTCGAATTCGAACGCGGCACGCTCGAAAAATGCATCAAATGGCTTGAGCAGGGGCGGCCGCTCCGCATGCTCGAGATGACCGCTCAGGAGCAGCAGGTTTTCGCGAGCTTCGGCCTGCTTTCACGCAAGCCGACGCTAGCCGTTATCAACTGCGACGTGGATCGCGCGAGGGTTGAGCCGTCAGCGGCGGAGCGCGCGGCGCTCCTAGCGCGTGACCTCGATTTTTTCCGGCTCGCCGCCCGCTTCGAAGCCGAGCTCTGGGAGCTCGATCAGGCGAGCCAGAGTGAGATGCTGCGCGAGGCCGGCCTCGAGGCCCCCGCACGGGATCGTCTGATAACCGCCGTCTTTCGCCATCTCGGGCTGATGACCTTCTACACCGCGGGCGAACCGGAAGCCCACGCGTGGCCGCTGCGGCGCGGCGCGACGGCGCTCGAAGCCGCCGCACGTATTCATAGCGATATTGCCCGTGGCTTTATCCGTGCCGAAGTGGTCAGCTATGACGACTTCGCCGCGCTGCGCTCGGATGCGAAGGTCAAGGAAGCGGGCAAGCTGCGCCTGGAGGGCAGGGACTACGTGATGCGCGACGGCGACATCATTCATATCAGGTTCAAGGTCTGAAGCCGCACTGCCTTGCGCTGATCTGCCGCGGCTGAAAGAATGCGGCGAGCGCTTCCCGCGCCGTCCAGTTGAACCGACGGATTCCCCCCATAGATGCGACGCGTCGAAACCCTGATCCTGTTGCTGGCGCTGGGGTTTTACGTCTGGTTCCTGCGCCACTTCGGCTTAAGCCACGTCGTGCAGTCGCTCCGTCTGGTCGGATGGGGCCTGTTGGCCACAATCGCGCTCGAGGTCGTCGCCCGGCTGGCGAATACGATCGGCTGGCGGGTTACGATCAAGGACTATCCGCAGGACCTCGGCTTCAGTGAGCTCTTCGTCGCGCGGATCGCGGGTGAGGCAATCGATTACGTGACGCCCTCGGCCCAACTGGGCGGGCAATTCGTGATGGCGCTGATGGTTCGGCGGAAGCTCGCGATGGCCACCGGGTTGGCCACCGTAATCGTCGCGTCCTTGGCCGAAGCGGTCGGGCAAATCGGGTTCATCAGTGGCGCGCTCATCACCGCGTTGCCCTCCGAAGCGCGGTTATATCATCTTTTTTGGCCTGTAGCCGGCGGAATGCTTATTGCCCTTTCGCTGGCCGGCGGATTTTTCTATGTCCAACTCAAGCATCCGTTTTCTCATCTATGGAAGGCCGCGGCAAAGTTTGAGATTCCGCAGCTCGCCAATCCTGAAGTCCAGGGTGCGGCCGCCGACGCCGACGCTCTGCTGACCGACTTTTACGCTCATCACCGCTCGCGCTTCGCCTTGGCGAGTTGCTGCTACCTGCTCGCCTGGAGCATGGGTCCATTTGAAATCCTGATTTATCTCAAGCTGCTCCATCAGCCGTTGACCTGGATGACGCCGCTGCTGGTCGAAGCGCTGGGACTCCTGGTTGAACGGGCGACCTTCCTGATTCCTGGCAAGCTGGTGAGTCAGGAGGGCGGCAAAGCGCTGATTCTCGGGTTACTGGGCTATCCCGCGGGGATCGGATTCGCCATCGGACTGCTGCGTCGACTCAAGGAAATGACCTGGGTGTTGTTTGGGCTGACCGGGCTTTCGATTCATCGGATGGTGACCGAGCGGGCGCCTGCGGTCGCGGCGCCGTCCACGCAAAATCTCGTCAAAAGCTTGTAAAGATGCGCAGGGCGCACGAAGGGGAAATGTCATGAAACAGGTTGTCACGGCCCTCCTCAGCATTGCGATGCTGACCGGTGGGATCGCTCGGGCGGGTGTCGTCGTCGAGGAACAGCAGACTATCGATCGCGGTGCGGGAACGCCTTCCACCAACAAAATCACCGTCATGGTGCAGGGCAACAAGCAGAAATACGTCATTGGTAACGGTCAGCAATCGTCGATCACCGACCTCGACCAGGGTACCCGGACAATGATCAGCAATGCACGCAAGATGTACGTCGAAATGCCCTTTCCGCCCAAGGGGATGATGATGCCGCCGAATGGCGGCAAATCGGCTCTCTCGTTCAAAAAGACCGGCGGCGAAGAGAAGATCGCGGGCTACGCCTGCGACGACTACACGGGCGTCGGCAGTCTGGGCGAAAACGAGATGACCGTGAACGGCTGCTTCTCGACCTCCGCACCGGGCGCGGCCAACTTCACCGCTTTTCAGAAAACGATGACCGCGAAGGTCAAGGGCACGCCGATGGCCCTGATGAGCGACACCCCCCCGGGCATCCCCCTCAAAATCGATACCAGCCTCAAGCAAAAAACGGGGAACCGACCGACGATCACGACCCATATGACAGTGACCAAGGTGACCAAGCAGGAGCTGGCGGCCGATACTTTCCAGCCGCCCAAGGATTACGTCAAGCAGCAAATGCCGATGATGAGGCCACCCGGGATGACTGGACCAGGGATGATGGGCAAGCCTGCTGGACCTGGAATGATGGGCACACCGGTCGCTGGCGCCTCTCCGGCGGCACCGGCCCCCGCACCGAACAAGGTACCGGAATAGATCCGGGTCAAATGCGCCCGTCGGTCGACGAAACGACCGCCCGCGCTGTCGTTTTCGAATTCGTAGTATCAGCAGGGGCGGTCTGACTACTCAGACCGTCCTCGACTCTTAAGCTACCGCGTATGATGTCTGCATTTGAAAACCGCCCAAGGCCGCGGTGCCGACGGGCTCCAGCATCCCTGGCCGTCCGCTGGCTGGGAGAAATGGCCCCGTTAAGACCTCGTAGTCTGCGGTTACGAGGTCGTCCGCAGGTCACGTTGGGGACGCCCTGCGTCGGTGCGGATCGGTTTCGGCAACCGCGGTCTGGGCGAACTCGCTTCACCATCCCGCCACTACTTCAGCCTTCCCCATCATCATCGCGGCGCGATCGTTTGCTGAATGCGCCGCGACGTGCTCGCGGCACACGGCGCGTGGGCGCCGTGTGCCGCATTAACAATCTCCTACATCAGGTTGAAGTTGTACTGAAGCTGCGCGGTCAGGAGGCTCTGGCCTTTGAACAGACCCAGCCCCTGGAGCCGGTCACCGCCCATCACCTCGATAGCCTGCAGCTTCACGAAGTACTTCTTCGTCCACGGTGGATTCAGCACCAGCGTCGGGAACAGCGCGAGGATCGTGCCCTTCGGCTGATAGATCATCGTCCAGGTCGGCTCGACGTCCTCCCAGAACCAGCCGGTCCCGATGCTCGCCAGCGAAAAGACCTGATTCTTGTTGTTACGCGCCGAGATCAACGCACCAACCGGCGTCAACTTGTTGTTGTCCAGCGTGATGTCGTCGTAAACCTCAAAGAACGCCGTCAGGTTGCCCGTGCTGGTCAGCCACGGCGCATACGCCTGGTCGATGTCCAGCGCTACCATCCACTTCATCAGGTCCGAATAACGGATTCCGCTCAAGGCCAGCGGATTGTCGTTGTATAAGGGCTGATGGTTCGTGTAGACCGCCTCGGCCCGGCCCACGACCGGCAAGTATTCGCCGAGCGCGGCCGGTATCGGCATCGGCCGGTCACCGGTGACCCCGATTTCCTGGATGTCCATGAAATCGAGCCGTCCCAGATTCGTGTAATACGGATCACCAGGGCCGCCGAAGCGGGCGGTCGGAAAACCACCGTCCATGTTGTCGTTGTAGTACAAAGCGGTCAGCTCGGTTGAACCAATCAACGTATGAATACGCGCCCCGTCGTTCCAGTTCGAGGGCTGCATCCCAGGGATGTGATACAAGCCAAAATCCCACAGCGCGTAATTACCCGCCGCTCCCAAGGGATTATTGTTGTGCGACAGCGTGAGGTTACAGCCCGCTCCCTGGCTGTGGCGCATGGCCGGCGGCAGCGGATTGAAGAATACCGGCGCGTTAGGCTTCGATATAGGGATCGGAACCTGGCCACCACCAAGGCAGTTCCAGAAGGTGTGCAACAGAGGGGCACCGATGATGCTTCCCCCACTCCAGCAGCCGTTGGGTGCGCTACCCGGCGAGACCGCATTACCGGTGTTACAGCGCAGGTAGAAACTCGGCTTCCAAATCTGCGTATTGTTCCCGGGCGAACTGAATTGCGTGGCGAAGCCGAAGCTTGGCCCCGGGCCACTGCTGGCGGTTAAATCCTCTTCGGGGCGCGCTTGATTATCGTACGCGACGTCGAACCGCATGCTCAGACTGTGTGTGCCATAGGTAGCCACACGGCCATCCTTGACCGCGCCACCCGGCCCGCCGAAGCGGTTGTCATAGAAGTCATTCTCCCACCATTGCGGCTGGAAGCCCGGCTGGACCACCACTTCGAGGAAGTTCGACTGAAGCGGCCCCCACTCCGGCAGATTCAGAATCGGATGGATCATCCATTGCGGATTACGCGACTGCTCGAGGTTGGCGAAACCAAAGTTCCACACGAAATCCTGCGGATTAATCACGTCGCCCACGCGAAACGCCAGCGACTGCCCCCAGACCACGATCTGGTTGCCCACAAACGTCGTCAACGGACCCCACTTGTTCTGCCACCAGATATCGCGGACCGAGTAGTTGTTGTAAAAATCGTTTTGGGTGTGGCCTATGGCGGGCGCCACCTCGCGACCCGTTTTGCAAGCGTTGCTCGAAGGCGTGCCGGTGACGCCGCAATACGGGCTCAAGTAGGCGTTCTGCACCGCCGAATCGACGGTGTTGTTCGAGCTGTTGAACGCGTAAGGCGGCTCGTAGACGAACCACTCGCGCGCAAAGAATGTATTGTTCTCGTTCAGCCGGTAGTTCTCGTCGACCTGCAGCAGGGTCCGCGACACCGCGAGCGCGTTCGAGCTATGCGTCCACTCGTGCGTGTTGTGCGGGTTCTGCCACATGCCGAAGGTCTGACTCACATAGCCCGAGACATGCAGGCCGGTAAGCCAGCTCTCTTCCGCCGCCTGGGTCTGCGGCAGCAGCTTGGTCGCTGAATTGGTTACGCTGAGACTATCCGCGGGCTGCGGATAAAGATCGCCCGCGAAGCTAAT
>JBKQPD010000016.1:0-3289 GCA_052145175.1 Binataceae bacterium (SeqCode)
GACCGAGAACTACGCTTCGGTTGTCATTCCCAAAGCTGCTCTTATTACCGGCGATCCACGTCGCATTTTTTATGCGCGAGTCCGAGCGGGTCACTCCGAAGCACGTCACGATAGGATGACCTGGGCTGGTTACAATCCCAAATAGAATTGGACTCGCTTGCGCCACGACAGGCCACGAAGAGATTCGCGCGGCAGCCTCTGACGGAACGCTGCTGAAGAAAAGATCGGATACGTCGCGCTCGAAGACAATCATCTCGCTATCGCTCGAGAGAATGTTCGAGAACATCCCAACAGCGCCATCGAGGATGGTCACGACCGAGAGCATGGCCGCAACGGAGAAGGCGATACCAGTCACGCTGATCAGTGACCTGACACGATGTCGCATGAGATTAGTGAAGATGAGTCTGAGGAAGATCATCGACCCACCTCCTCCAGGAGAACCTGCGATCCCTGAATGACAGTGGCCAATTCGCGCTGCAGTTGGTCACGTAGACGCTTAAGGAAATCGAGCTCGGGCCGTGTCCGGAGCAGCCGGTTAAGCATTCGGTTGCCCATGTCTATAAGGCGCGTGAGCCGGCGCACCGCCCCGTCGACTCCGATCACAACAGCTACGTTAGGATGGTCGAGAAGGGTATCACGCGCAGTGGTTTTACCAGTCTGAGGCGTGGTCTGAAGCAGATCTTTGAGATCGTCGACAATCTGATAGGCAAGGCCCCAGAAAATGGAGATGCGCTCGATTTGCCGAATCTCGCAAGCAGCCGCATCGCCCAGGATCGCCGGCAGGACGAGCGTCAAGCGAATCATGGAGACGGTCTTGCCGCGTGCCACGCGGTCGGTTGTCTCAAGGGTCCGCGGTAGCGTGGAGTAATGAAGATCGAGACTCTGGCCGTTGAGCAATCCTTCCACTCCAAGGCATTGCTCAACGAAGGTTAATGCCTTTGCCTGCGCGGCGGTTAGGCAACTTGCTACGGCGCGCCACAATAGCGCATAGGCACGATTGATTAAAGCAAGTGCGGCGAGAATGGCCCCCTCTTCCCCATAGATCAAATGCGTGCAAGGAGCTCCGCGCCGCTCCAGCGCATTGTCCATGCAGGGAAGATCATCGAACAAAAGCGATGCAGTATGGAAATACTCCAAGGCAACTGCGAGATTCCTGGAAGACTCAAGAATCAATCCATAAGCTGTCGCCATCTGAACAACGAGATTAGGACGGATCAGGCTGCCCGGATTGCTGAGCACATGACGAAGCGCTTCCTCAAAATTGGGATCGAGAGATGAGGGTAGGAATAATGAGAAACTGAAAAAGTCCACCATCTCATGCGCATTCAATTCAGTCACGACTTGTTGTGTTGACACGCTCATCCTCAGATTCGTCTTGAACCCTCGTGGCGATTGGTCCAGGAGCGGGATTCATGCGAGAATCGCGATCCTATGACCGGTTCAAGTAACACATAAGACGAGTCGGCTGAGGCTTTGAAAGCGCCTAAGCGAATGAAGTTTCGTTCATCTTGATGAATGGGTGTGGTTCACGCTCGACTGATTCGAAAGTCGCCAAACGGCCGGAAGCCCCCCTAGCCCTCAGTGCCCTTCTGGCTTGAGCACCGGTGCGCGGAGCGGCGTTGTCTCGATCTCGAGCCGCGTGTCCTTGGGGAATACTACGTCGCGACCCATGCGCAGGAAGTTGTCGTAGAACGACAGCCCCGCAGCATAGAACCCAATGCCGGCAGCAAGATTCGGTGCCCCAGCCGTCACGCCTACAATGCGTCCCGCCAGGCCAAATCCGTTGGAAGCGACGCCTTGCTTGACCACCATCCCTCCACCGCCATCCTGATCGAGCGCGCGACCGGCCAGCAGCGTCAGCAGCATAGGCGCAACCGCGCTGGACTTGTTGCGCGGAGTCACGGTCCCTTCCGCATCCATCTGAAGGTCCTGGATCTTTTCCGCCGTGGCCCCCGCCAACGATCCCTCGACAGGCGTAGCAAATCCCTGCGGGAAGCGCACCCGCTGAAATGTAAACCGCAACTTTCCGTTGCGTCCGAACGAGCGCGCCGCCTTTGCTTCGGTCACGTGGCCGATCAACGTTGAGCCTTGTGGAACCACCAGCTTCATCTCTCTGTCGTAAACCGGTTGTACCACCAGTGCCTGAACCGGATCGCCCGAATGCGCACGCGCTGACGTTAGCTGGTGCGTAAGTAGGGCGTTCACGGTCCAGATTTCCTGCTTCTCGTGGGCTTCCAAGGCTGGCGCGGGATCTGTCGCCAGCGCGGACGGCGCAGGCAACGCAAGCGGTGCGGTCAGCTCGAATGACCACGCGGTGTGGGCAGTAATCTCCTCGGGATGATATGGAAGCTGATGATAGAGCATCTCCAGCGCCCGGCCGCCCAGCCCCGGAGACAGAAACCAGTTGATCTGGTCGTGCACCTGCTGCCTCGCCTGGGCGAATTGGCGCCGTATAAATGCATGTCTCGGAGCCGCACCGGCCGCAGTTAGTTGCAGCACGGGAGTCCCGCCCGCTACCGCCGCGGCGGAGATGGGCAGGGCGCCGCCTGGCAGCGCGACCTCATCGAAACGCACCTTGGCCCTATGAAACGGTGTGAAGTCGCCGTGCAAACGCGCGCGCCGACGGGTCTCTTCATCCGGCTCGAGCGCTACAACTTTGCCAAAAACCACGCTGTCTTTCGGGATCGCCAGTTGCCCCGACGCATAGAGTGGATAAAGCAATTCTCCCTTGAGTGACTCGCCGTCCTTCATCGGATACCGTCGCGTGATTTCCACTTGCAGGCTCGTGCCTTTGGGCAAAACCACATGCAGCGGCGACGGCATTGCCGGCTTGGCAATTGTCGTCCGTGTCGCAACAGGCGTCTCAGCCGCCTGCCGCGGCCTCTGATGGAGCGTTTGAGCACCCGCGGACACGACCGCGGACACCGCTGCTGCTGCAAAGAGCAATAAGATACGACGAGCGGTAAAGCGCATTGGAAAGACTCCTGCGTGACGGACACGTAGCTTGTAACGCTACTTTCGGTCAGAAGGAAGCACTAAACCAGTGTGCAAAGCGTGTCCTCTAACGTACTCACTCTGTTGCGGGCCTAATCCGGCACAGTAAACGCAGTTATGTCTGCTTCCACGTTGCATCCACATACACGGGTATGTCGTTGCTTATGGACATGCCGAGGAACGACGGGCGCTGAATTTTGAAATCGGAACAAGTGGACGGCACCGTACCTGTGATGCGTACCTCACCGCTCTGTGATTCCCGCTGAAACGGCACATGCGAGTAGTGCGCGGTTTG
>JBKQPD010000017.1:0-5572 GCA_052145175.1 Binataceae bacterium (SeqCode)
CTCGATCTAGCGGGCCACATCGTCACCTGCGACGCAATGCATTGTCAAAAAAAACCTTCGAGGCGGCCGCCAGCGCCAACGCGCATCTGATCGTTCAACTCAAGGACAACCAGCCGACCCTGTGTCAGGCGACCGAAGCCAGTTGCGCCACTGCCACGCCTCTTTCTTGCGTCCAGACCGTGGACGCAAAAAAGCGCAACCGCCACGAAACCAGAACCATCGCCGTGTTCGATGCAAAGCCCGTGGTCGCCGGCACGCAATGGGACTCTTACGTTGTCGCCATCATTCAAGTCGAGCGCGTGGTTCAGGCATACCAGCCCACAACGGGTCTTTGGAGGCCCTCGATGGAAACCTCATTCTACCTGTCCAACCGCGCCATCGACGCAAAATGCGCGGCGGACGCCATTCGCACACACTGGGGCATCGAGAATATGTCTCACTACACACGTGACGTCACGCTATGCGAAGATGCGTCCCGTATCCGCAAGAATCCTGGAGTCTTCGCCAGAATACGAAGCTTCGGCTACAATATCCTACGTTACAATCAATCCGACACCATCGCCCAGGACCGTTACGCGGCCGCGCTCGGCGGACTCAAATCAATACTTTCAATGAGATTCAGTAGAGAGCGTTGAACAGCCCTGCCCCAATGGCGTCGAGAGCCGATTTGCCCGGCCTGTAGCCATAGGAGTCCCGGAGGAAGATGGGCTCCAGTTTCGGCTCAATCATCCGTTTGACCACCATCTGCGCGATCCGATCGCCGACCGTGGGCACTCCCAAAATCCTTTCGCCTCCAGTCTTCTTTGGAATGGAGACGGCGCGAACCGGTGGAGGAAAGTAAGTTCCAGAGGACATCCGATTCCAGATCCTGTAGAGGTTTCTTGCAAGATCCTTCTCAAACATCTCCAAGGTCTGACCGTCTACTCCGGCTGCGCCATGGTTGGATTTGACCGCTTTGTAAGCTTCGTACACTTGACGTTTCTCAATTCGAAACGGCTTGTCTGTCGTACCTATTGAAGTCATCCTGTTTCCAGTTGTTCCAAGCAATACGACCGCCTGACCCGTCCTTAGGACTCCCCTCATTTTTAGCTGGACTCACGATCGCCTGAATTGAGGCGCCAAGCGGCGGCGGGACCAAGAATCAGCCGCCGGGGCCGGGATGCAGACCTCCACCGATCGCATTGAAACCGTTCGTAATTTCGTCAGCCGTGTGTTTTCCGAGGATTTGCATGCCAAGCGGGTGTTGTCGCTGGCCGATGGCGCGCTCGGGGTCGTGACTGGCGCTTCGCTCGCCGTCGCCATGATCGGCCATGCGCTGGCGCAAGCGCGCGGACTGGTCGACAAGCACGCCATCAAACAGGTTGATCGGCTTCTGAGCAACCAGGGCGTGCGGGTCTGGGATCTGTTCGAGCCCTGGATCCGCCACGCCGTCGGCGAGCGCAAGACCATCGTAGTCGCGATGGACTGGACCGACTTCGACGCCGACGACCAGACGACGCTGGCTCTGCACGGGGTCACCGGCCACGGACGCGCGACGCCGCTGCTGTGGCTGACAGTCGGTAAGGACGAACTGAAGAACACGCGCAACGACTTCGAGGACCTCTGCCTTTCTCGCCTGAAGGCGTGTTTGCCCGACGGCGTCGCTGTGACCATCCTGGCCGACCGGGGGTTCGGCGACGTCAAACTGTTCGCTTTCCTGGGGAGCCTCGGCTTCGACTACGCCATTCGATTTCGCGGCAATATCCATGTCGCTGCCGAGAACGGCGAGACGCGGTTCGCCGCGGACTGGGTCGGCAAAGGTGGTCGGGCGCGCATGCTGCGCGATGCGGAAGTCACCACCGCTCGATGCAAGGTTCCGGCGGTCGTGTGCATCCACGCCAAGGAAATGAAGGAGCCTTGGTGCATCGCGACAAGCCACCGCGATGCGACTGCCCGCGACATAGTCGATCACTACGCCAGGAGATGGACCATCGAACCGAGTTTCCGCGACGCCAAGGATCTCAGATTCGGTATGGGCATGAACGCGTTGCGGATCTCGGATCCGCAGAGGCGCGATCGCTTGCTGCTCTTGAATGCGCTCGCTGTCGTCTTGCTCACTTTGCTCGGCGCCGCCGGCGAAAGTCTCGGCCTCGACCGACTTCTGAAGTCCAACACATCCAAGCGCCGAACCCATTCGCTATTCCGTCAGGGTTGCCTGCTCTACGACCTCATCCCCAACATGCCCGAACACAGGCTGCGGCCCCTCATCGCCAAATACGCCGAATTGTTGAGGCGCAACAGCCTCTTCACTGAGGCATTCGGACTCGTCTCAAAATGAGGGGATGGCTGAGTGACCCGTCCCCTTTGCTCCGACCCCATTACAGGGCCCTCAACGCTCGTACGGGTCGGTCCGCCCCAGTTCCCTGCTTCGGTACTCTCGCCTCACGGTTTGCTCCGCTTGAGCTTCTCCCTTCGCATCAGGGGTCTGGTTCCTGCAGTTCCACGTGAATGCCTGCGTCCGTCTCACGCCCCCTCTACGCCGGTCGCCGTCCGCCCAGTCATCAGGCTCCTGACGGACTTGTCCCAGGATGACGAAACACTCCTGGTTTCGGCGACGCTTAGGTTCATAACGACGCGTCTTCGAAGGGTTCACTTTCGTTCGTCTTTCGGACACCCACCTGCTCGGGTCTCGCCCGAACTTTTCATCCGACGCTCACCACCACGGCTCTTTACCGCAGCAGCTCGGACTGGTTTGAGACCTTCTCCTGAAAGCCGATCCCGGGGGGCCGTCCCCCATCATTCACGCAGCTTTACGATACGGTGTCAGTTCATAGCGAACCCCTTCCGTGCCTCTGCAGCACACTCTCGTCGATGAAGACCAGCCTTTCCGGATCAAGATCGAGCTGTCCCTCGAACCACGCCTCGCGCGCGGTCTTCACGTCGCAGCGTTGCTGCTCGGCGGCATGCGCCGACTTTTTTTGAACGTGATGCGGCGCCGATCGAAGAATCGCCACAGCGTCCCAACGCCGACGCTGACGCCGCGCACCTGCAGCTTCTCCTGGATCTCGACGAGCGTGACGTCCGGCGTCCATGCGACCGCGCCAAGGAGAAAGTCCGCTTCGGCTTCGATGCGGCCCGACTTGCGGTCGCCGCCCTGCCGCTTCGCCGCGACATCGCCCTGCTTCTTCACGCCGGTCGAGCCAGCGGATCGCGCTCGACGCGCTCACCCCGAACCGTTGCGCCGCCTGGCGGCACGAAAGACCACGTTCGATGGCGTCCACCACCCGGCGGCGCAGATCAAAGGAAAGAGCTTTGGCCATGCATGCCAGCCTCCTCCGCCAGCACGCAGTTTGAATCAGAAACGCGCAGATTCGGGAATCCCCAACGATTCAGTGAGATGGGAAAATGCACTAGTGACCAATGTTTGATTAGCTGTATCGGGATCGCTGCGCGCGGACTGACAGAAAGTCCACTGCGGCTGACCCAGCTCGATTGTTCGGCACGCGACGCGGCGCGAAGAACTGCCACTGGCGATGGATTCGCCCGAGCGGGCCTGCTCTGAGATCCCCGAGGGGTCTGGATCATCGACCGGGCGCGAAAAATGCTCAGCATCGCGAGGGGGCGCTGGCCCTTCCGCATCTGCGCGATGGCGCGCAAGCGGCGTCGGCCTGCTGCGCGAGACACTGGCGCGAGACGCCGACGAAGGGTGTACGCGCATGGGTGAGAGGCAGGCGCGGTGGCGAAGGCGGGGCGGCGGACGAAGTTGCTGGTATTTGGCGGGTGCGTCATCGACAACGGATGGCCCAGAGAATGTCGCTGTTCTGCATTTTGATGAGCACGCGACGACAACGCGAAATCCATCCAATCAGTCATCTGAGTGCGAGTCGGCGGCATCAGGTTCGGTGTTTCTTGTTCGCACGAATGCACTCATTTTAACTCGAAATGACACTGGCGCTGACAATGCGATTCTCGGAGGACAATTGCACGATATCGGATTGCATCGTGCGTTCCGCGAAATGGAAGTAGAGTGCCGCCTGTTATCGGGGCGAGCGTGCTCCTTCTCCGCGGGCGCGTCCAGCCGCCGTTTCGCAAAGGACCAAAATGAGCGCTTCTGCTGATAGGATTGCGCCTGCGAAAAAGCACAGGAGCAAGGGCATGGAATTCTTCAGCGGACAGGACGTGTCGATCGACGAGACGGCGATTTGCGTGGTCGACGATAAGGGGGCGGTGCATCTTCAGACCTCCGTGCCGACCGACGCGGAGGCGATCCTACGTGTCCTAAAACCCTTCCTTTCCCGATTGCGGCGGGTCGGGCACGAGGCGGGTTCGCTGTCGCCCTGGCTGCATCCCGAATTGGTCGCACGCGGTCTTCCGGCGGTCTGTCTGGAGACGCGCCACGTGCGCGCGGCGATGTCGGCGCAGCGCAATAAAACGGACGCCGCCGACGCGCTGGGACTGGCCCATATCGTACGCACCGGCTGGTTCAAGGCGGCGTTCATCAAGAGCGAGCCGTGTTACCGCATGCGCCTTCTACTGTCACAGCGGCGCGATCTGAAGCGCAAGTTTCTTGACCTCGAGAACAGCATCCGGCACTCGCTCAAGGCGTTCGGGATCCGCTTCAGGAACACCGGGCGGAGCGGGTTCGAAGCGGCGGTGCGGGCAGCGGTTGCCGACGACAAGCTGACCAGCGAGCTGATGGATGCGATGCTCATCGCGCGCGCGGCGCTATGGAAGCAGTATGGCAAGCTGCACGATTTGGTGGTGAAGATCGTCGCCCGCAACGAATTATGCCGGCGCTTCATGGCCATTCCCGGGGTTGGTCCAGTGACCGCCCTGAGCTTCTTGACGGCGATCGACGATCCGTCACGGTTCCGCCGCTCACGCGATGTGGCCGCCTATTTCGGCCTGACCTCGCGGCGCTGGCAGTCCGGTTCGTCGATCGATGTTCAGGGCCGCATCAGCAAGGCGGGCGACCCCGATGTGCGGCGCGCGCTTTACGAGGCGGCGTCGGCGATGCTGACGCGATTCAAAGGCAAGGACAAGGTCAAGAGCTGGGGGCAAAGCCTCGCCAAACGGGGCTGCCATCACAAGGCGACGGTCGCCGTGGCGCGCAAACTGGCGGTGATCATGCACGCGATGTGGAGCGACGGGACCATCTACATGGGCGATCCGGCTGCAAGCGAAACAGATGTTTCGGCGCGGGCGGCGGTCAAGGACCGCAGGCTTCTGGGCGCCCATGCATGACCGGAAAGAGGACGGTCGACGTAAGGTTGGCGGCCAGGATCTGAGACGCAATTTGAATACGGAGCTCCGCCTCCGCAGATGAAGACTGGTGCAGACCAGGGATGACGGGAAGCACGATATCTTGCCTGTGGCCGAGCGATCGGACCACGCCGGATTGCCTGTGACGATGCCCCGTGAATCCGATGGAAAGTTGCGCCGCGACGGATCTGAGACGGTTCAGCCCGTGTGGCCGGACAGCATAAAACACGCCGTCGACGAGCGCGGAAGACTGCACGGCGCACTGGAACTCGATCCCTTCGCGGAGCAGCGCATTGTAGAAAGCCATAGAGTGGTGTTTAGTGTTGTAGAG
>JBKQPD010000018.1:0-23243 GCA_052145175.1 Binataceae bacterium (SeqCode)
CGGTTCACTCGGCCGCGGTTTGCGCGTCGCTCGCCGGCTGCTTGTCCTCCTCGTGCAGCTTCACTGCATGCTCGGCCACGAAATACACCGGCCGTCCTTTCAGCTCGTAAAGGATCTTGGCGATATATTCGCCGACCACGCCGAGCATGATGAGTTGCACGCCGCCGAGCACCATGACGCCGACGAAAAGCGACGGATAGCCGGGGACCTTTTCGCCGTAGACCAGGGTCTCGTAGATGATCTGTCCACCATAGACGAACGCGGTTAAAGCGAGCAGCAGACCAAGCAAGGTGGCAATCCGCAACGGCGCTACGGAAAACGCGGTCAATCCGTCGATCGACAATCCGACCAGCGAGCGCAGATTCCAAGTGGTGCGGCCGTCCGCGCGCTCCTCCGGCTCGTAATCGATGCGGATTTGGCGGAAGCCGATCCAGCTCGACAGTCCCTTGAAGAAGCGGTTGCGCTCCGGGAGACGGCGCAAGGCGTCGGTGGCGCGCGGCGACAACAGCCGAAAGTCGCCGGCATCTTCGGGAATCTTCGTGCGCGCGCCCCAATTGACCAGGACGTAGAACGTCTTCACGGCGAGGCGGCGCAGCAGCGATTCATTGCCGCGATGGGCCTTGGCGGTATAGACCACGTCGTAGCCGTCATCGAGCCAATGGCGGACCATCGTTTCGATCAGCGCGGTCGGATGCTGGCCGTCACCGTCGATGAAGAGCACCGCGCCGAGCCGCGCATGATCGAGGCCGGCGAGCAGCGCCGCCTCCTTGCCGAAATTGCGCGACAGCGACACCACCTGGACGTCCAACGCGGTCGCCGGCAGCCCGTGGGCGATCGCCAGCGTGTCGTCGCGGCTGCCGTCATCGACATAGACCACCTCGCAGGCGAGCGAGCGGTTGGCACCGAGAGTTCGCGCCACCTCGACGAGTCGCTCGTGCAGACGCGCGAGCGAGCGTGCTTCATTGTGGAGCGGGACCACGATGGAGAGTCCCTGTGCGGCTCCAGAGTCCCGCTCGGCCGGATTTCCGTCGCGTACGGCCGATGGCGTAATACCGCGCAACGTCCGAGGCGAGGTGCCGGCGCGCGCCGGTGCCGCCGATTTCGGTTCGGTCGTCGTGTTAGCCACTGGACCCTTCCTTCCGCGGCCGATCTATAGCGCAACCAGCCCGGCCTGTCGCGCGTGCAGGGTCGCAGCCGCCGCCCGATCCGGTGAGCGTGCGCCAGGCTGGCGGATGGCGACGAACGTGATATGCGGAGACGGCAATGATTCGCGTTTCCCGCTATGACCGGACTCGCGCCAAGCTCCTGGCGGGCTGGCGCCATCGCGCGCTCGGCCTGAAGGCGATCACCTTCGGCTTTGTCGGCCTCGTTAACACGGCGGTGGATTACGGCGTGTTTTTGCTCGCGCGTGCGGCATTAAACCACTCCTCGTCGGCGCTTGCGGTGTTCAATTCGCTGGCCGATTTCTGTCACTGCGGCAACGCCGCGACCATCTCTTTGATCGCTGCAAACACGGTGTCATGGATCGTTGCCGTCAGCGGCTCGTATGTCATGAACTCCTCGATCACTTTTGCGGCGGAATCGGGACGAAAACTGAGGTGGCATGCTTACCTCGCTTTCGTCGTCTCCGGCATTGCCGGATGGCTCGCCAACACGGCAACCCTGCTGGTCGCTGCGGAACTTCTCCTCCTGCCGGTATGGCTGGCGAAGGCGGTGGCCATTCTCGCAAGCTTCGTGGTGAATTTCTCGCTCTCGCACTTTGTCGTGTTCCGGGTGCGCGGCGGGGCATCCCGGTGATGTCAATATTGCGTTGCAGACTAACTGCGCTTTTTTGCGTGCCTTCTGGGCGGCGAGAAATTTACGCAGCGACAACCGGCTCAGCGATCTTGGTGGACGACGTTTGTTAAAGCTCAATCTTGCTGTAAATCGTTACGTCCAGTCCGATCTTCGCGCTCGAGAGCGTCACCGCCGCGGTGCAGGTTTCGTTACCGCGCAGTTTTCCGCTTGCAACGGCTTTACGGATGGCTGTTTCTATTTCGCGTTGTGCAGTAGCGTTGATATATTTCAGGAACCGGCCGATCGCCGCCTTCAATGCTTCGTCATTCATGGCGCGTCTCTTGAACCTTTGCGAGCGATAAAGGCCTTGCAATCCTTGCCATTCGGATTTGGTTAACGGCGCAGTCAATGCCTCGCCCGCGCCGAAATTGACCTAGTGCCGTGCGTGGGAGCCAGGCCTGCCCAATTCGTCTTGCTGCCGATATTCCGCGTCATAATTCATAACTTCACGCGTCAGCTGTTCGATCATATTTTGCCGGCCCGCGGCATCTTGGCCGCAAGTCAGTTCCGCCACCGTTTTTGCGAGCGCGGTGATGACTTCGTCCGGATCGACCGTTTCCGGCTCATCGGCTGAAACGGGATACTCTGCAAAGAAGTTGTCGATCACTTCGACAATCAGGCAATGCAGGCACGGCCGTTCCTCATTTTCGTTTTGATCTGACATGGCCGTCCTTTGCTTTGTTGGTATGCGAGGATGCGCGCAGGATATACCGTGATCGGAACCAATTCGATCGTCTATTCGGCGGGCCGATTGCCGCTGCCGTGCGGCTTGCTCCGATCAAGCTCCACAGCGAGCCGCGCAAATAGCGGATTGTCGCGCGTGTACACGTAATCGAGCGCGGCGACCGAGACCGCCTCGGCGCCGTGCTCGCGCAGAAAAATTGCCAGCGCGTGCACATGCTTGGGCGGGCAGTGCAGCGTAAGCATGCCGGAAGAGGTCGGGCCGCCGAACGGCGCGGCAACGCCGAATTTTTCGCGCGCGGTGTTGAGCAGCGCCTCGTTCATGGCGGCAAAGCGCGTGCGCACTTCGCGAAACGAGTCGGCGCGTTTTTGCGCCGCCATGCGGTCGAGCAGGAGGCGGGCGGTTTCGCGCCGCGCGGCGTCCCAGGATGCACCCCGCGCGGCCACGAGGTTGGCCTGCGAGCGCAGGATCACCCCGTCCTCGATCACCTTGAGGCCGTTCGCCGTGAGCGTGGCGCCGGTTGTGGTGATATCGACGATCAATTCGGCGGTACCGGCGGCGGGCGCGCCTTCGGTGGCGCCCGCGCTTTCCACGATGCGGTAATCGACGACGCCGTGCTCGGCAAAGAAGGCGCGCGTGAGATTGGCGTATTTGGTGGCGAGCCGCATTTTGCGTTCGTGCTTGAGCCGGAAGGCGGTGGCGACATCGTCGAGATCGGCCATGCTGCGCACGTCGATCCAGGCCTGCGGCACGGCGACGGCGACGTTGGCGAAACCGAAACCGAGCTGGTCAATGAACACGACCTCTCGATCGGCGTCGGGGATCATCTCGCGCAGGAGGTCCTCGCCGGTGACGCCGAGATGGACGGCGCCTTGTCCGAGTTGCGTGGTGATTTCCGCCGCCGAGAGATAGGCGATTTCCACGCCGTCGAAGCCGGCAATGGCGCCGCGATACTCGCGCGCCCCGCGCGGCTTGACGAGTTCGAGCCCGCAGCGCGCGAAGAGGGCTTCGGCGTTCTGCTGCAGGCGGCCCTTCGACGGCACGGCGAGAATGAGCGGCGCGCTCATGCGACGCCTCCGCAAGCCGCGAGTTCCTCGATCGAGGCGGCGAAGCCGACCGCCGGGATCGTGTCGCGCGCGCCGAGCCGGGCCAGCAGGCCGTCATAGCGTCCGCCGGCGATGAGCGGGCCCTTGGCGCGCGCATCGTGCAGCTCGAACACGAAGCCGGTGTAGTAATCGAAGCCGCGTCCGAACGCGGTCGAAAAATGGATGGCGCCCACGTTGACGCCGCGGGCGGCGAGAAAGCCGGTGCGCGTCTCGAACAGGTCGAGCGCGGGCCCGAGCGAAATTTTGGCGTCGGCGGCGAGTGCACGCAGCGCGCCGGCGGCTTCATCCGGATCGCCGCGCACGGCGAGGAAACGCTCGATCAGCGCCCGGGTCTCGCGCGGCAGCCGCGTCCCGGCGCCGAGCGCGGCTTGTTCGAGAAAGCGCTCGGCGATCTCGGCAACGGAGCGGCCGCCGACCGCCTCGATGCCGGCGATCGAGAGAAGATCGGTGACGAGGTGATGCGCGGCCTTGGGATCGGAGCCGGCGAGCGCGGCGAGCACGCCCTGGTACTCCGGCGGCCCGCTCGCGGCGGCGAGCGCGAGCTGATCGAGATCGTGCGCCAGCGACCATTTCCGGTTGAAATCCTTGACCAGGCGGCGCTTCCAGGCCGGCGCCAGATCGAGCGCGGCGACGAAGGCGGAAAACAGCCCGACATCGCCGACGCGGATTTCCGGCGCGGTCAATCCATAAAGCGTGGTCGCTTCGAGCCCCAGCGCCAGCATTTCGGCGTCGGCCGCCGCCTTATCGTGCCGGGCGAAGGATTCGATGCCCGCCTGGAGGAATTCCGCGGCTACGCCCTCGCGGTGGCGAAAGACTGCTCCGAGATAGCAGAAGGCGGCCGCCCTGCCGGCCGCCGGCGATTGCAGATAGGCGCGCGAGACCGGAATGGTAAGGTCGGGCCGCAGGCACAATTCGCGCCCGAGCGGATCGCTGGTGAGAAACATGCGCCGGCGGATGTCCTCGCCGGAAAGGTCGAGGAACGGCTCCGCCGGCTGCAGGATCGGCGGCTCGATCGGGGCGTAGCCGGCCCGCACGTAGGAGGCGACGAGCTTCTGCGCGCGCAGGTCTGGGGCGGTCGTTGCCATGCTCGACATGATGGTCATATCCACGCCGGCGTGTGGTCGGTTCATGCCACATGCGCGACGGCTGCTTTGGCGGCCCTTTAGCACGGCCAGGGGTGCGTTTCGACGAAGATTGGCGTGAGCCGTTAATGCTTGCCCGGCTTGCCGGGAGGAGACGCGCCGGCCCATCCGCGCGCTGGGCCGCCGCGCCCACCCTTTACCCCTGCAACCCCCCTTGCGTATTGCAACGTTATAACGTTACGATCTTTCTTTACCAAGGGGAGATCGGGAATGGCGGGGACATCCTCACCGTATTCACACTCGAAAACGGTAACGGCGGCCAGCTCGGCTCCGCAGGACTGTCGCTCCGATGCCACAGCATGCGCCAATCGCTCCGGTGGGAGGCTCATTGCAATCCGATTGCGTTGTGTGAAGTCGGCTCTCGCATAGACTGACGGGGGCGTGGCCGCGGCCCCCCGTGATCGGTTGATTTCGCCTGATGCGTTGGATCCTTCACAACAGACGGTTTGGAAGTTGTCTGGCGCTCGCCGCGCTGGCGCTGCAGATCGCCGTGTCATTCGGGCACGTCCACCTCGACGGCGTTCATCGCGCCTTCGCTCCTGTTACTGTCGCCGGCTCGGCAGCGCAGGCGTCGCAGCTTCCGGCGCAGCACCCCGGCAATGACGGGGATGACGATTATTGCGCGATCTGCGCCACGATCTATCTCGCCGCCAACTCTTTCCTGCCGCCGGCGCCGCAATTGCCGGTGCCGTTCGCTTCTCGACCCATCGAGCATTTCGATCGCGTCGCGGTCGTTTTCATCGCGTCGCGGCGCGCGCCATTTCAGTCACGCGCTCCGCCGCTGGCCTGACCTCCGGTTGGTGCTGATCGCCGGCCTGCCGCGCCGATGCGCCGGCAGTGCCGTGCGCTTCCCTGCGGCGCCTCCTGCATTGGCGAGGCGCCGCCCCCGCATGACCGGGCCATCGTACACACATCGCGCCGACGTCACGGAGACGCCGGGCGGCGAATCCAATCGCGAGTTGGGGGTAGGCTATGATGACTGTTCGCGTCTATCGCGTTGTTCTTCTCGGCAGTTGCGCCTGTTTGGCCCTGATCGGACTTTCGGATCTTGCCGGCGCGCAAACCGCGCCGACCAAGCTTCCCGAGGTCGTCGTGCGTGGGGCAAAACCGAAGCCGAAACCGCGGCGAGCGCACGTTGCCACGCCTGCACCGGCGGCGCCCGTCACGCCGGCCGCTCAGCTTAACGCCAAAGCCGATGCTTTCGACCAGGCGCGCGGCAATCTCTACACCACCGTCGGCACGACATCCGACACGATCAGCCACGACACCATCGACGTGCTGCCGCAAGGCACCAACACGACGGTCGAGAAAGTGCTGCTGCAGGCGCCCGGCGTCTCGCAGGATTCCGCGGCCAGCGGCCTGCTCCATGTCCGCAACGATCACGCCAATGTGCAATACCGCATCAATGGGATCATGCTGCCCGACGGCGTCACCGGCTTCGGCAGCATTTTTGAAACCGGCTTGATCGGCAGCATGTCGCTGGTCACCGGAGCGCTGCCAAGCGAGTTCGGATTGCGCACGGTGGGTCTCGTCGACATGACAACCCGCGCCGACGTCTTCAACAACAGCGGCAACATCAGCTTTTACGGCGGCAGCCAGGGAACTTTCACGCCATACATCGAATATGGCGGCACGTTCGGCAGCAACTGCCCCGCGACCGCGCCGGTTGTCGGAAAGTCGGCGCCGTCAAGCTCGACCGCGGACTGTTTTGCCGGCGTCCAATACTACTTTACCGGCCGCTATCTGCAGACCAATGAGGGAATCGAAAATCCGACGCCCGCCTACCACGCCATCCACGATGTCTCTGAACAGGAAAAGGGCTTCGCCTACATGTCGACATTCATCGACCCCAGCACCCGGCTAACCCTGATCGCGGGAACGGCAAACAACAGTTTCCAGATTCCCAACGTGCCCGGCAAGCCGGTCGGGCAGATGGGAAACCCCCCAATCACCGATGCATATGGTATTACCAGTTTCGATTCATCGCAGCTCAACGAGAATCAGACCGAGTTCACCCAATTCGGCATGCTGGCTTTGCAGAAATCGGTGAACGGGTTCGATGGGCAGCTTACGTATTTCACCCGCTACAACGAGCTGCACTACACGCCGGACCCGATCGGCGACCTCTTGTTGAACGGCATCGCCTCCGACATAACCCGCAGATCCTACACCAACGGCATCCAGGGCGACGGCTCGTACCTGATCACCCCCGCCAATACGATTCGCACCGGTTTCACCGTCAGCGGCGAACAGGCCTTTGTCGGCAATTCATCGCTCGTCGAGCCCTGTACCATCTGTGACGGCTCCGACAACGGAGCGCCCGAGACGATAACCGACCAGACCGCCAAGCTCGGCTGGCTCCTTGGCGTCTATATCCAGGACGAGTGGAGGGTCACCGACAAGTTCACGATCAATGCCGGCCTGCGCTTCGACCAGATGTACCAATATGTCGACGCCAACCAGCTGAGCCCACGCATCAGCTTCACTTACAAGCCGTTCGAGTACACGACGTTCCACGCCGGCTATGCGCGCTATTTTACTCCGCCGGTGTTGGTCGAGGCCGCGCCGGCCAACATCGCATTGTTTAACAACACTACAGGTGCGCCGCCCGCCGGCCAGGCGAACGACCCGGTGCAGCCGGAGCGCTCGCACTATTTCGATGCCGGCGTCAATCAGAAGATACCGTTCGGGTGCAGCTCGCCGACGGCGAAAGACTGCACCACCCTCGATCTTGGGGTCGACGCCTATTACAAGATTGCAACCGACCTTATCGACAACGGAAATTTCGGCCAGGCGCTGGTGCTGGACGCATTCAACTATGCCCAGGGTGTCAACGAGGGCATCGAGTTCAGCGCGAAATTCAAGAGCGGTAATTTGCAAGCCTACGGCAACCTTGCTGTCGCCCAGCAGAAAGCGACCGACGTGGTGTCGAACCAATACCTGTTCGACAACACCACCCCGCTCGCTGATCTCGGCGGCCTGACCCAGTTCCAGTACCTCGCGACGCACTGGATCTATACGGATCACAATCAGTTTGTCACCGCCTCGGCCGGCGCCGCCTATCAATTCTGCGGCCGGCCGGCCTATGCGGGCGAGTCTTTCGGCGGCCTCCCCGGAGCCGATGGGCCGTCATGGTGCGGGACAAAGCTCGCCGCCGACATGATCTACGGCAGCGGCTTGCGCATGGGCGATGCCAATATCAGCTCGGTACCGCCCTACACGCAGTTCAATGCCGGGATTGCGCGCGAGTTTCTGCTGCCCGACGATCCGAAGCCGATGACGGTGCGCTTCGATATCGTCAACGTCTTCGACACGATCTATCAGATCAGAAGCGGCACCGGCATCGGCGTGTTCGCCCCGCAATACGGTCCGCGCCGCGGCTATTTCCTCGGGATGTCGAAGAAGTTTTGAGGATTTCCCTTCCCCCTTGTGGGGGAGGGTAGGGTGGGGGGTCGGGAGGCGACGCGCACTGGTCGAGGCTTTCGTATCACCTCGCGGCCCCCACCCCTACCCCTCCCCACAAGGGGGAGGGGGACTTCACTTTGCTACATCCATGCCGCGCACCGCCGCAACAATCGCCGGAACGGCGCGAGGGTCCGTGGTCATCTCGATATGGCTGAGCCCGGGGATGACGATCACCGGAATGTCGGTCCTGACCGCGGCGATGGTCGGGGCAAACTTAGCGGCATCAAAGAGCTCGTCCCTTTCCCCGACCAGGACGGAGATCGGCGCGGACGCATGGCGCAGGTCGGCGGCGTAATCGTTGGTCGCGAAGGCGCGCGTGAGCAGCCACGAATAGCGGCTGGTGAGGATATCGGCGCGGCTCGGATCGATGGCGAAGGCCAGCACGATTAAATGGTCGAATGCGTGAATCCCGATGCGATTGAGAAGCGCCAGCGCAATGATGCGCGGAATAAACGGCGCCGCCCACATTTCGCCTTGTCTGTAGGTTGGCGCGCGCGGGCCGAGGAACGGCGAGAGCAGCACCGTGCGCGCAAAGTCTTTTCCGAGCGGCGTCGCCGCCGCGTGCAGTGCGAAGCCACCGCCGGAAGAGAAGCCGAGCAGCACCAGCTTCGCATTCGCATGCCGCGCGCGAACCGCGTCTACAAAATCGGCGAGGTCGTCATCGAGTTGGCCCGGGTAGTCGATGTCGCCGCGCGAGCCGGTTGCGCCATGGCCGCGAATGTCGGGCGCGTAGACCGGGATGCCCTGCGCGCTGAGCGCCTTCGCCAGCGGATGCAGGCTGGAGCTCGATGCCGACGAGCCGTGGATGGCGATCACGACTAGCGCGGGCTCGGCTGACGGCGGGTTTTCCCGCCAGACGCGGAACGCGATCGGCGTACTACTGCGGGCGGGAATTGTTTCGATCGCGGGCAAATCGCGGAAATCGACGCTGTCGAACGGTTTTGCGACCGAAGCGAGCGGCGGCTTAGGCCCGCCGGTCCCAAACACGATCATGGCAGCGAGCGCGACGGCGGCGGCAACAATCAGACCGCACACCACGATCACAAACACCTGGAGCATCCGCGATCCTTTTTCTGCCATGCCAGACGATCACTCCCGACCTAGTCCGTGGCGCGCGAGCACTCTACGCACGGCCTCGACGAGTTCGGCTTCCGGCACGGACCGTTGCGCCTCGGCCTGCTTTTGCAGGTGCTCCTCGCGGCCCTTTTCGAGCTTCGCCAGCTCGGCGCCGAGGATTAAATCCTTGATCGTGACTTCGCCTTTGGCCTTTTCGTCCGATCCCTGAATGACGACGCACGGGCTGTTGCGCTTGTCGGCGTATCTCATCTGCGCGTTGAAACCAGAGCTTCCCAAATAAAGCTCCGCCCTTATGCCCGCGTCGCGCAACGCCTTCACCATTTTCTGGTAGTCGGCGAGGCGCTCCTTGTCGAACACGGTGACGACGACCGGGCCTGGCTCGGGCTTGCCGTCGATCTTGCCGAGATGTTGCAACGCGGCGGCGAGGCGCGACACGCCGATCGAGAAGCCGGTCGCCGGCACCGGCTCGCCGCGAAAGCGCGAGACGAGCCCATCATAACGTCCGCCGCCGCCGACCGAGCCGAAACGCACGGGCTTTCCATCGTCGCCCTTGATCGGGAAGGTCAAGTCAACTTCGAACACGGGGCCGGTATAGTATTCGAGGCCGCGGACGACGGAGGAATTAAATCGGATATCATTGAATCCGTAACCGGCCCCTTCGGTCAGAGTTACAATCTGCTCTAACTCATCCAAAGCGTGTTGATAGGTCTCATTAGAAAACAGCTTCCGAAGCACTCTGATGGTAGCGATGCTGCTTCCTGGAAGATAAGCCCTGTCTCCGAATTGGATTGGTTCTTCGCCCCGCTCCGTTGCCAAACTTTCCCGCTCGACGTTGATTTCGGAAAGCGGACCTTCAGGCAGCAGGTACGAAAGAAGCAGCGCTATCTGCTCTGCATGCAGATTTGCACCTTTCGTAAAATCTCCGCTTTCGTCCTTACGTCCAGTCGCTAACAGATGCTTCACACCATCGATACCGAGGCGGTCTAGCTTATCGATCGCCCGCAGCGCCGTGAGCCGCTTGCCCGCGTTCTCATTGCCGCCGAGGCCGATCGACTCCATCACGCCATCAAGCACTTTTCGACTACTCAACATCACGGCATAAGAGCCGCGCGGAATGCCCAGCGCCTCCATGGTGTCGGCGGCCATCATGCACATCTCCGCATCCGCAGCCATCGAAGCGGAGCCCACCGTGTCCGCGTCGAATTGCATGAATTGGCGAAAGCGCCCGGGCCCCGGCTTCTCGTTGCGGAACACCCAGCCGAAGCGGTAGGAGCGATAGGGCTTCGGCAGCGTGTCGAAATTCTCCGCCACGTAGCGTGCCAGCGGCGCGGTGAGATCGTAGCGCAGCGACAGCCATTGCTCGTCGTCGTCCTGGAACGAGAACACGCCCTCGTTCGGGCGGTCCTGGTCGGGCAAAAATTTGCCGAGCGCGTCGGTGTATTCGATTGCCGGCGTCTCCACCGGTTCAAAGCCGTAGCGCTCGTAGACCGCCCGGATCGTCTCCATCATCTGCCGCGTCGCGGCGATCTCCGCAGGCCCGCGGTCGGCAAGCCCGCGCGGCAGCCGCGCCTTGAGCTTGTTGGATTCTTTGCTCTTGTCGGCCATCCGCCGTCCTCGTCCCATCGGGGACGGCGCGGTTGGTAGCAGCGGCAAGTGAGCGCGGCAAGCGCGACACCGCCCGTCGCGCGGTCAATTGCATCGGCCTGATAATCAGTCTAGGGTTGTTGAGCGGCGCTGGTTGCCAAAACCCGGAACATTCCAAATGGCGGCAGGCGTGGGCTCGGACGATCGTTTATTCATCGTCGGCATCGGTGCCTCGGCGGGTGGGTTGCAGGCGCTGCAAACATTCTTTCGCGGATTGCCCGCCGACCCCGGCATGGCCTTCGTGGTCGTCACCCATCAAGCGCGCGGCCACGAGAGCGCGCTGCCGACGATCCTTGCCCGCTACACCGCGCTGGCGGTTGAGTCTCCGACCGAAGGCACCGCGGTCCGGCCGAACCACGTTTATGTCTGCCCGCCCGATTGCATGCTGAGCATCAAAGAGGGGCGGTTGCATATGGATCCCATCAGTGCCGAACGGGCGCGCTTTCCAATCGATGCATTCCTGTTCTCGCTCGCGGAGGACGCGGGTGAATCCGCCGTCGGCATCCTGCTTTCCGGAGGAGGCACCGACGGCACTCTCGGCATCAAGGCGATCAAGGACCGCGGCGGCCTCACCATGGCGCAGGGGCGCGATGCCAGCGGCCCGCTGCAGAGTGGCATGCCGGATACAGCCATCGCTGCCGGAGTCGTCGATGTCGTCCTCACCGCAGAGACGATGGGCAAAAGGCTGGTCGACTATGCGCACACCTTCACATCAGGCGAGCCAGCCGCGGTGCCCGAAGAAAAGGCCGCGACTAATGATCATGAGGAGATTTGCCGGATCCTGCTCAACCGGACGGGTCACGATTTCAGCGGCTACAAGTTGAAGACTTTCCGACGCCGCGTGCAGCGGCGCATGCAGGTCCTGCGGCTCGTCCGTCTCGATCAATATATCGAGCGGTTGCGCGACGATCCCGACGAGGCCTCGCTGTTGTTCCGCGACCTTCTGATCAGCGTCACCAGCTTTCTTCGCGATCCCGCCGCATTCGAGGCGCTGCAGCGGTTGGTCATTCCCCGCATGTTCGCGGGCAAGGGCGCCAACGACGGCGTGCGCGTCTGGGTGCCCGGCTGCGCAACCGGAGAGGAAGTCTATTCGATCGCGATGCTGATGCGGGAATACATGGACAGTGTGCGTTCGCCGCCCAAGATTCAGATCTTCGCGACCGATATCGACGAAGGTGCGCTGGCGATCGCACGCCTCGGCCAATACGCGGGCTCGTCCGTCGAACATGTATCGGCGGCGCGGCTCAAGCGGTTCTTCACCGAGGACGATGCGGGTTTTACGGTCAGCAAGGACATTCGCGAAATGTGCGTGTTCTCCGCGCACAATATGCTGCGCGATCCGCCGTTTTCCAAGCTCGATCTCATCTCGTGTCGCAACGTGCTGATCTACCTCGGCGCCGAAATGCAAGACCAGGTGATCCCGACTTTTCATTTCGCCCTCAAGCCGAGCGCGTTCCTGTTCCTTGGCACCGCGGAGAACGTCAGCCACAACACCGATCTGTTCAGTCCCCTCGACAAGAAGCAACGCATTTTCCAGCGCCGCGATCACGTTGCCGCCGCGCCCGGTTTTTCCAGGCTTTCGGCGCGCGGCTGGTTCGCCGGCGGTCCCGCAACCGTGCGTCACGAGCCGTTGACGACGACGGCCGACCTTGGACGGTTGGCCGACGCCCGCATCGTGGAGCACTTCGCGCCGGCATACGTCGTGGTCAACCGCGACGGCGACATCCTTCATTATTCTCCCCATACCGGCAAATATCTCGAGCCTGCGGCCGGGGTGCCGAACCGGCAGCTGCTTGCCATGACGCGCAAGGGCTTGCGGCTCGAACTGCATTCCGCGCTGCACGAGGTGGTCGAAAAGCGGCGGCCGGTGGAACGCGAGCGCATCCCGGTCGAGAGCGACAACCACACGCAGATCGTCAACTTGACGGTTGAGCCGATCGGCGAGAACGATAGCGATCCGCTTTTTCTCGTGGTGTTTCGCGACGCCGGCGAGCCCGTCACTCCCGCCGATGTCGATGTCGTCAGGACGGCGCCCGTGGACGCCCCGGTAGAGCGGCTGGAGCAGAAACTGCGCGAGAGCCGCGACCGGCTGCAATCGACGATCGAAGAATATGAGATCGCACTGCAAGAATTGAAGGCGTCGAACGAAGAGCTGCAGTCGATCAACGAAGAACTGCAATCAACCAACGAGGAACTCGAAACGTCGAAGGAGGAATTACAGTCCGTCAACGAGGAGCTGCAGACCGTCAACACGGAATTGAATGACAAGATCGAACAGCTGGATGCCGCGAATGCCGATTTGCGCAACATCTTCGAAAGCACTCAACTTGCGACCGTTTTTCTCGATCGGAATCTGGTCATCCGCACCTTCACCCCTGCCATCACCGCGATCTTCAATCTCATCTCGACCGATCGTGGCCGCCCGCTCACCGACATCGTCAGTCACATTATAGACATCGGTCAGCTCGGAAACGACATCCGAACCGTGTTCGAGCGTGGGCAGATCATCGAGCGTCGAGTGCAACACACTGACCTGCATAAGCATTATCTCATGCGCATTTTGCCCTATCGCGGCCACAACAGCGTCGTCGAAGGGGCCTTGGTCACGTTTGTCGACGTGACCAATCTGGTCGAGGCCGAGGCTAGGCAAGGGGCGCTGCAGCAGGAGTTGGGTCAACGCGCCGGCAGCCTCGTCTCCGAAGGTTCGACGTCGGACTCCCCCTCACGATCTTGAGGCGTCCTGCCAGGCGGCGAATGCTCAGTACGATCGGTTAAGGCGTTCTGCTGCGCTCGCGCGGCCTGAACCGTAAGATATGACTCGCGAATGGTTCGATGCGCGGTGACGATCTGGCCCTGCAGCTCCCTGACCCGTAGCTGCAGAATCGCCATTTCACGGCCGCAAGGAGTGCCCGATTCGCGCACCCGATCGTGCCGAGCTGATTGCGCGCCGTTCCCATGCGACGATTGAACGGGGTGATCTGGCAAGTTCGCTTCGCCGGCTGCCTTGCGCACGCGAAACACCGGCACGTAGCCTCCTCGCAGCAAGGCGATGCCGACATGATCGTCGCGGCCGGACCCGGCATAATAGCGATCGAGCGCGTGCCGAAGTCGGCCGGCCTGGACCCGCACGATGGCATCGGTCTGCGGATCGAAGCTTGTCGGGCGTCCGAGTGCCTCAATGGCGATGGTGTAGGCCTTGATCTGGCTGCTCTTGCCGGCGAGTGCGGCCTCGACGACGAAGCGCAGGAAGCTGGTGAGCCGGAGCGAGTCACGAAATATGGCGCTGGCAACAATCCTGCCGAGCTCATCGCGGATTTCATTGGGGCGCGGCGCGTCCTGTGCTGCGCGCAAGTCGTCTAGGCGCGCCCCTGATTTTGTAACCATTTCAGCAACTTATAGTAGGAGTGAGACCCCCCTGATACAACTGATAGAATCGCCTGTCTTTCATAAATCTGACATACAATCTGATGCTGCGCTGCTCAAATTTATACATCTGCGGTACGGTGATCCTGCTTTGGAAAGCCTGTGGATAACTAAGCCTCCAACAGGGCGCGGAGCAAGGCTTTGCGCACGCTCACATAGCCATCTCGATTGTATTCGATGAGACCCTGCCGCTTGAACTTGTTCATGAAAAAGTTGACGCGCGATCGCGTCGTGCCGACCATATTCGCCAGAACAGCCTGACTGATGCGTATTGACATGGGTTGCGGATCGTCACCGCCGGCGGCGAGTTGCAACATAACCCGCGCCAGGCGCTTTTCGGCTGAGTTGGTCAACTGGTCGATGAGGCTTTCCACTTCGCCGGCACGTTGGCGCACGAGGTAGGTTACGAACATTTCGGCGAAGTCCGGATCCTGACGCAGCAAACGCATCATTGCTGCCTTGGCGACCGACACGATCGAGCAATCGTTCAGCGTCGTCGTCGTAGCGATGCGCCGTTGCCGGTTGATCAGGCATAACTCACCGAAGAATTCGCCCTCGCTGCGTATCGCGATCACGGCCTCCTTGCCGGCCGGCGAGACAACGGTGATCTTGACCCGCCCGCTTTCGATATAGAACAACGAATCGGCAGGATCACCTTGCGAATAGATCATCTGCTCCGGTGCAAGCCGCAGCCGCGATTGGCCGGCACCGTGTCCGGTCAGGACCTTCGCCGGGTCAAATGTCTCCCGCCTTTGTTTGTCTTTTGCCATCAACTTATTTTGCGCGGCCGCAGCAGTATCATTTTTCTCAAAACTAGTGCCGGCAGCACGCTGATGCTTTTTGGTGTTTCGCGGTATTGGCATTTGTAACGGTGCCGTCCTCAGATTGCGGTGGAAATTTTTGCTCTGCGCGATCAATGATGTGCTTCGCCAAGGCCCTTGTGGGGGCCGTACTTCGTCCTGTCTGAGCGGAGATGGCAGCCGAAAGAGCGCTAGTCCAATATTTGAGTATGGCTTCTTTCATACTTGCAGCGTATAGCTGCAGATAGCTGCAGCCATAATTGCATCTTAAAGTTGTAGCGGTTGGGCGCAGTGGCCGCCCCCAAAAACAAGAAAGGTGATGCTGGGCGACCGTCGTTCACTCCTGTACGGACCTATGGCTGATGGAATTACGCCATCTCCGCTATTTTGTTGCCGTCGCCGAGGAGTTGAATTTCACTCGCGCGGCCAAACGGCTGGGCATCAACCAGCCGGGGCTCAGCTTGCAGATTCGACAGTTGGAAAAGGAGCTGGACACGCCGCTGTTCCATCGTCGCACCCGGGGCGTCGAACTGACAAATGCCGGAAAGCTGATGCTCGAGGAGGCCCACGTCATCCTCAAGCAGGTTGAGCAGGTCAAGATCGGCGTGCGGCGGCGCGCCCGCGGTGAAACCGGACGGATCATTGTCGGCTCCTGCGGCGGCACCTATTTCCATCCGCTCATTCCGGCCATTATCCGTGAATACGGGATGAAGTATCCCGATATCGTCCTTACTCCCGAAGCAAGCAACTCAGCTCTGCTGGTCGCGCGATTGCGCACCGGACAGATCGACATTGCCTTTATCCGGCCGCCGATCGGCGATAACGACGGTCTCGTTATCGAACCGCTGATCGACGAGGACCTTTTGATGGTCTTGCCGGCCGGACATGCGCTGAACGGCTCGGCGTCCGCGCCGCTCGCAGCGCTCGCCAAGGAAACATTTGTCCTCTGGCCGCGCGCGCTCAACCCTGGCGCCTATGATTCAGTCGTCGCGACATGCCATCGAGCCGGGTTCAGTCCAGCGCTCGGCCAGGAGGCGCCGGAAATCATGTCCGTCATTCCATTGGTAGCGGCGCGCTTGGGCGTATCGATCGTGCCACGGTCCACCAGTCGGCTTCTGGCCGATGGAGTCTTCTTTCTTCCCATCGAAGGGCATGCACCGCGCACAGAAATCTGCCTGGCGCATCGCCGCGATGACCGGTCTCCCGCCGTGCAAAATTTCGTGGCCGTTGCTCGTCGAGCGATGCGGCCGACAGTTCAAAGCAAGAGCAGCGATGTCGCGAAGGTAGTAAAAAAAGCCAACGCGCCGCGGCACTGACACCTATAATGACTTTGCTTCAAGCCATTCCGAAAATCCATTACAAGTTGCGCGGGCTGAACCAAATCAAGTAAGCAACACATCTTCGTTACCAGTTCGGCGGGGAGGCGCAGGATAGGCAGTCATGACAGATACCACCGATTTGGTACGGCAGACCAACGATCTCGACGCGTTTTGGGTACCATTTACGCCAAACCGCGCCTCGCAAAGCGGCGGGAGAGAGGCTATGAATGTGAGAAGGTCTGGTTAAATTTGGGGGTCAGTATCCAGGGCGGCCCCTGGCCGCCGTGATCTCAGGAAGCCCCTGCCGGGGCGCCTGTGCCACCGGAATTCTTAACCGAAAACCACCGTCTTCAAGGCTGGGCAGGGCGACCCCGCGGGTCGCCCCTACCGAAGTGCCGGGCCATGGCCTCCAGAACCTCCTCCGGCTCGATTTCCGTGAGACAACGGCTGATCTTGGAGCCCTCACAACCGTCCCGCCCGCAGGGGACGCACTGCCAATCTTTCTGGAGCACCAGGTGGCCTTCGCCCCAGGGCCCCCAGTTAAACGCGCCGCTGGGGCCGAAGAGGGCCACCGCCGGGGTGTCCACCGCCGCGGCCAGGTGCATGGGGGCGCTGTCCACGCCGAAGAAAAACCGGGCCCGCTGGATAAGGGCCCCCAGTTCCTTGAGGGTGAGGCGGCCGGCCAGGTTGATGGGGGCCAGCCGGCTCTCCCGGAGGATGGCGGCTAACAGCTCCTGCTCGTGCGCCGCCCGGCTGCCGGTAAGGACCACCGGCAGGCCCCACTCGCCTTGCAGGGCCTCCAAAACCCGGGCGTATCCCCGGGGGGTCCAGCACTTGAAGCGCCAGCCGGCCCCGGGGTGCATCACCACAAAGGTGCGGGGGGCCAACCCATGGGAAGCCAGCAGCTCCCGGGTGCGCTCTTCCACCTGCCGATCCCAATAAAACTGCAGCCGCGGTCCCGAAGGCGAGAGGCCCAAGGCCCGCAAGGCCTCCAGGTTCTGGTCCACCAGGTGCATCCTGACCGCGGGCCGGGGCAGGAGGCGGGTAAAGCAGCCGCGGCGCTGCCAGAAAGGTCGGCGGGGGTGGTCGAAGCCCAGCCGGTCCGGGGCCCCGGAGAGCCGGGCATAGAGGGCCCCCCGGTCGCCGCCGGAGAGTTCCAGGACCAGGTGGAAGCGGCGGCGGCGCAGTTCCCGGACCAGGCCCAGGGCCTCCCCCCAGGATTCCTGGCGCCGGGCCACCACCAGGAGGTCGTCCAGCCCCGGGTGCCCGGCCACCATTTCTTCGGTCCCCTTAGGGACCAGGTAGGTCAGGTGGCAGTGGGGCCAGGCCTCTTTGAGGGCGGCGATCACCGGGGTGGACACCAGCACGTCCCCGGGCTGCTTCAACTTGATCACCAGGATGCGTTTAGAATTCATCGTCCTTCCGGACCTGGCGGGGGCCCATGGCCACCCCCCGTTTAGAGGCGCGGATGAAGGCCAGCAGGTGGGCCACCTCCGGAGTCTGGGGCACTTCGGCTTCCACCTGCTCCAGGGCCCTGGCCAGGTTGGTGCGGCGTCCGAAAAGGGTCAGGAAGGCCTGGCGCAGGGGGGCGATTTGGGCCGCGGTAAACCCGGCCCGGCGCAACCCCACCAGGTTGAGCCCTTTGACCGTGTGGGTGTCGTCGATGTTGCTGTAGGGCGGCAGATCCCGGGAGGCGCGGGACCCGCCCCGCATCATCACCAGGGTCCCTACCCGGATAAACTGGTGCAGCAGACAGTTGCCGGAGATGAAGGCCCGGTCGGCCACCTCCACATAGCCGCCCAGCAGGGCGCCATTGGCCAGGACGACGTGGTTCCCCAGGGAGGAGTTGTGCCCCATGTGGCTCGTGGCCATGAGGAAATTGTGGTCTCCCACCCGGGTGGTGCTCCCGGGTTTGGTGCCCCGGTGGATTGTGACGTACTCCCGGATGAGGTTATGGTCCCCGATGACGGTGTAGCTTTCCGCGCCTTGGAAGCTGTAGTCCTGGGGCTCGTAACCGATGATGGCCCCGAAGGCGATGAGGTTGTCCTGGCCGATGGAGGTATGGGGACCGATATAGGCGTGGGCCAGGATGCGGGTGCCGGCTCCGATGCGGCTGGGGCCGTCGATGGTGACCCCGGGACCCACGGTAACGTCGGGGGCCAGTTCCACGTTGGCGGCGATGCGGGCGCTGGGATCAATGGGCATCGAGATCTTTCCCCCGGGTCAGTTCCAGCAGATAGTGATATTTCAAGAAATTGTAGCGGCTGCCCTGGAGGGCCAGGGACATCCCCAGAGAACCTTCCAAAAACCCGGCCTTCAGGAAATAGAGCTTCCAGAAGGTAAAAAACGGACGCCAGCACCGCTCCCCCAGGAGGGGACGGCGGCCGCGGCCGGCCATCTCCCGGGCGGCCAGCCGGGCGTAGCGCTCCTGGCGCGCCGCGTATTCCCGCAGATCGTTATAGGAATAGTGATCCAGGGGGGTGCGCAAGGTCCCCCGGGACCCGGCCATTTCCACCTCTTCGTGGACCTCCCGTTCCCGAAAGCGGCCCCGGCCTCGGCGGAACAGCCGCAGGGTGTAGTCGGGATACCAGCCCAGGCGCCTGATCCAACGACCGCCCAGGTAATTCTTCCGGGGCACCCGGTAACCATCCCGGGGTCCGTCGGCCCGGACCACCGCCAGGATTTCCTGCCCCAGGGCCGGCGGCACCCGCTCGTCCGTGTCCAGGGAAAAGACCCAGTCCATCCGGGCCTGATCCAGGGCGAAATTTTTGGTGCCGGCAAAACCCTGCCAGGGAGCGGTGATCACCCGGTCCGTATATTCCCGGGCCCACGCCACGGTGCGGTCGGCGCTGCCGCTGTCCACCACCACGATCTCGTCGGCAAAGCTCACCGATTGCAGGCAGTCGCGGATGTTGGCCTCCTGGTTCAGGGCGATGATGGTGACGGAAAGGGACGGCACAGATAGTTTCCCGTTTTCTGTTTTCCGTTTTCCGTATTCGGCATAGTTCTTATCAGTTACCGAAAACCGAAAACTGAAAACCGTCATTTCAACGGCTTGGCCTCTTCGATGAGCATGATGGGGATGTCGTCCTTAATTTCATAAAGGAGGCGGCATTTATCGCAGATGAGGCCGTCTTCCTTCTCCGTCAGCTTAAGGTCGCCCTTGCACTTGGGGCAGGCCAGGATCTCCAGCAAGTCTTGGTTGATGGGCATGAGACCTCCATTTTTTGGTGGGGGCGGCGCCCACCCTGCATAAATCATTTTCGCTAAAGCTGAAAGCTGATGGCTGCAAGCTCATGGCTTGATCAACTCATGTACCAGCCGCCGTTGACGTTGATGGTCTGGCCGGTGATATAGCCGTCCCGGGCCAACAGCACTACCACGGCGGCCACTTCATCCGGCGTCCCGAAGCGGCCCACCGGGATCACCGTGAGGGTGGCGTTCAAGTTGCCGGTGACCATCTCGGTCTCAATCAAGGCCGGGGCGATGGCGTTCACCGTAACCCCTTCTTTGACCAGCAGGCGGGCGTAAGAGTGGGTCAGCCCCAGCAGCCCCGCCTTGGAGGCGGCATAGTGCGGCGCAGTAGCCCCGCCGGTCTGGGCCGCCACTGAAGAGAGGTTGATGATCCGTCCCCAACGCCGGGCCCGCATGCCCGGCAGCACCCTTTGGGTCACCAGGAAGGCGGACTTGAGGTTGACCGCCAGCATCTCGTCCCAGTCAGCCTCGCTGATCTCCGAAAGTGGTTTGGCGCTGACGATGCCGGCATTGTTCACCAGGATATCCACCTGGCCCAGGTCCGCTTCGATGAGTGCCACCATGTCGGCCACTTCCGCGGCCCGGGAGACGTCGGCGCGGACCGGAATGGCCCGACGCCCCAGGCGCTCGATACTCCTGACGGTTTCCAGGGCCTGAGCCTCCCGCTGGCGGTAACTCACAGCGATATCGGCGCCGGCCTCCGCCAGGGCGAAGGCCGCGGCCTGGCCGATGCCCCGGGAGGCCCCGGTGACCAGGGCTACTTTACCGTTGAGTCTATCCATGAATAAAATGCATCATAAAAGTTTTCAAAGAAAGAATTAAAAGTATCAATTGCATCGAATATAAAATCTCTTGTGAATATTATAAGTCCATAATCATTAATGGTTATTTTAGCATCATTTTCACTTATAAAACTTTTCACTTCATCATAATTTTGAACCAATCTTCCCGCATTATGCGCAATGTTATTTCTTAATTTATTATAAATAAATATTCTTTTCACATATTCTGAGTCAGGCGATAAACTTAACTTGCAGATATCCTTAAGATAATTAACCATATTTTCAATAAGAGAAATTCTCGGTTTGTTATAGTTTTCTAATGACTTTTCTAACTCATAACGATTATAAAACGTATTACAGATGATACGTAATTCAAATTCGAAAAATGTAAAACATGTTATAAATAACGAAGCTCTATAAAGTTCAAGAAACATTTCCATTTGTTCTTTTTCTATAATATCATCTTCTGAATTAATCGAAGATTTTATTTGTTTGATTTTCTTAATAAGACAGTTTTCAATTTCTTCAGCATAGCCTCTGAGCATTTCGATCCAAATGCTTACTCCTGATTCGATCTGTCTCAAAAGTAATTGGCCTTCCGCTTTCTTATCAAAAATAATTTTACTCATTTATTAATCCTTTTTGCAAGATTTTCTCGCAGGCCGCCAGCACCGTCTCCGGGGCCAGGTCCGTCAGACAGCGGGGCTCCGGGCAGCGGCGCTTAAAGCAGGGGCTGCACTCCAGGCCCAGCCGCACCACCGCGTGGCCCTCGCCCCAGGGCCCGGTGCGCCAAGGCGCGGTGGGGCCAAAGAGGGCCACCACCCTGGTTCCCAGGGCGGCGGCCAGGTGCATGGCGCCGGTGTCGGGGGTCACCAGCAGGGAGGCCTGGCGCAGCAAGGCGGCCAGTTCCGCCAGGGAAGTGCGCCCGGCCAGATTTATGGCCGGCTCCTCAACCTTCTGCAAAATTGCGGCGGCCAGCCCCCGATCCGCAGCGCTGCCGGTGATGGCCACCTGCAGTCCCAGAGTCCGGTCAGAACTGAGCCGGTCCGCCAGGCGGGCCCAAGCCGCGGCGGGCCACTGTTTGCTGGGCCAGCGGGCCCCGGGATGCAACACCACCAAGGGGCGCCGGCCCTTACCATAAACCTCCGGCAACAGATGAGAGACCGCCGCCCCGGCGCCCAGGCCCAGCCGGAGACGGGGCGGATTTGCCGGAGCCCCCAGGTGGCGGGCCAGGTGCAGGTAGCGGAAAACAGCATGGGCCTCGGGATCGAAGGGGGCCAGGCGCTCGTTCAGGGCCAGATAGCTCAACTCCCGGGTGCGGTCATAGCCCAGCTTGCGGGGACTCCGGGCCAGGGCCACCCACACGGCGCTTTTCAAGAGGCCTTGCAGGTCGATGACCACATCGAAATGGCTGGCCCTGAGACGCCCCAGCAGCCTCCCCAGCAGGGCCGGATTGGCCCCGGCGAAGATTTCCCCCGGCCGCAGCCGGGGCGCCACCCAGACCTGGTCCAGGGCTGGATGCTTATCCAGCAGCGGGGCATAGGCGGCCTCCACCAGCCAGGTGATATGGGCCAGGGGCTGGGCGGCGCGCAACGCCTCCAGGGTGGGCAGGGCGTGGAGCACGTCCCCCAGGGAGCTGAGCTTTACTAGGAGGATGCGTGGATGCTCTTCCGACAAGTGACGATCCCCAAAAATGCGCGGCAAAGACGTGGGCCTCCGCCGGCGCAGGTTTTTATGAGATAGTTCTGGGACGCAATTCTGGGCCCAAGGCGCGCCTGGCGCGCCATTTTGGGTGCGTAAGACGCCGCGGCCCCCCTGGCGCAGTTCAACCCTTCTGTAAATCTTCCAAAATCCAGGCGGCGGCGTCCTCCAGGTCCCGGGCCACATAGACCGGCTGCACCTGGGACTGGCTGCGGATAAATTCAAATTCCCCCCGGCCGTAGCCGGTGAGGACCAGGACCCCCTTCACTCCCGCGTTGGCCGCGGTCTGGACGTCGGTATAACGATCCCCCACCAGGTAGGAACGCTTCAGCTCCAGGTCCAGGTCCCGGGCGGCCCGGAGGATCAGCTCCGGGTTGGGTTTGCGACAGGAGCAGCCGGCGCTGGGATGGTGGGGGCAGACGTAGAGGCCGTCCAGTCGGGCCCCCCCCTCGGACAGGAGCTGACTGAGGTGGCGCTGCACCTCTTCCAGGAAGGCCAGGGGGAAATAACCCCGGGCTGCCCCGGACTGGTTGCTGATGACCACCACCTTCAGGCCCGCCTCATTGAGGCGGCGGATTGCAGGGGCCGCCTGGGGGAAGACCCGGAAGCGGCTCAGATGGTTGATATAGCCCATCTCCTCATTGATGGTGCCGTCCCGGTCCAGGAAAACCGCGGGGTTGCTCATTTTTTCCGTTTTCCGTTTTCTGTTTTCCATTTTCAGCTTTCAGCTCACTGCTCACTGCTCACTGCTCACTGCTCACTGCTCACTGCTCACTGTTCACTGCTTACTGGCTCCGTGAGCCAGGGCCGGGCCGCGGACAAAACCTCTTCCACGCCGATGGCCGTCAGGCAGGCATATCCCAGGTTGCAGGTGCGCCGCCAGCAAGGGCTGCAGGGCAGGGGCCGGCGCAGCACCGTGGCCCGGGGAGTAAAAGGCCCGGTGGCCGCCGGGTCGGTGGAGCCGAACAGGGCCACCAGGGGCACCCCCAGAGCGGCGGCGGCGTGCATCAG
>JBKQPD010000019.1:0-3007 GCA_052145175.1 Binataceae bacterium (SeqCode)
GCCGCGGCAAGAAGCCTACAAAATAGCAGGGATGGCCCGCCCTCAGGGCGACGCCGATCTCGCTGTCGTGCTTCATGCCGCCGATGCCGGGGCCGTGGCCCGCGCGCGGATCGAACACGATGACGGGCCGCTTGCCGGGATCGACCACGACGCCCGCCGGCGGCTTGACGCGCACAAGGACGTAGTTGACGGGTTTCGGCAGCGAGCGCCCGTCTATAAGCAGTTCGCAGTCGAAACTAAGCACATGCGGGGCCGTTCGCGCGCTTTGTGTGCGATAAACGTTTCCGCGCTCGCGCAAAACGTCGAGAAAGAGAATGGAGCGTTCGCAAGAGTCTCGCCAGTAGTTGAAAAAGGCGCTTCCGAGGGCGTTCTGCTCGAGCATAATGGCCTCCTGTAGACCCGTGTCGAACCGCTGGCCTAAGCTAGACGTGTAGACGTCAAGTCTAACCCTGTTAGCAAGGACGGCAGGCGATTTGTGCCGCGTCAAGAAGTCGCATCAACTGGCGCAGGAGACCTTCGCGCTCGAATATGACATTTTGGTGTAACCCTTTTGGGCGGACGCTTTGGCGAGGACGCCCGCTCAGGGCGCCGCTAAGCTTTCGAGAATGGAGAACAACATGGGAAAATCGAAGAAAGAGAAGGCGAAATACGAAAAATCGCCGCAAGGCTCCCTCTCGCAGGCCTCGCTCGACGAAGCGCCCGCTCAGAAGCTGACGCGAAAGGAATACGAAAAGACGCTGTCCGATTTGCACGTAGAGCTTGTGCAAGTGCAGGAATGGGTTCGTCGCGAGAAGAAAAAGGTCTGTATCGCGTTCGAAGGGCGTGATGGCGCCGGCAAGGGCGGCGTCATCAAAGCGCTCACGGAGCGCGTCAGTCCGCGCACGTTCCGCGTCGTGGCGCTGCCCGCGCCGACGGAGCGCGAGAAGTCGCAGATGTATTTGCAGAGATATCTTCCGCATTTCCCCGCCGCCACGGAAGTCGTCATCTTCGACAGAAGTTGGTACAACAGAGCCGGCGTCGAGCGCGTGATGGGGTTTTGCACGGAGCGAGAGCTCGAAGTTTTTTTCCACGGCGCGCCGGAGATCGAGAAGGCGATGGTCGAATCGGGGATCATCTTGCTGAAATATTGGCTCGAAGTGAGCCCGGAGGAGCAGACCAGACGGTTGCAAGCGCGCATCACGGACGGGCGCAAATTGTGGAAATTGTCGGAGATGGATTTGAAATCCTATGCGCGCTGGGACCAATATACGCGCGCCCGCGATGAAATGTTTGAGAAGACACATATGCCTTGGGCGCCTTGGCGCGTCGCGAGATCGGACGACAAAAAGCGGGCGCGGCTCAATATCATCACCGACCTGCTAAGCCAGATTCCATATGAAAGGCGGGCGTCCGCGAAAATCGAGCTGCCGAAGCGCAAGACCGACGACTATGTCGGGTCCGACTACACGTCGAAACTCATCCCCGAAGCGTTCTAGCCGCCACGTCTCCGCGAGTTTGGGAATGTTTCGAGAGTTGGTGATATTGAACGTAGCTTCCATTTTGCGGAGAGAGCTGTCTCTTCCGGACTTCAAAAAAAACGCCCCGAGCTTTATCAAACGCGCGGGGCGTTTGTTTGTTTTCGCCGCGAACATAGGCTGCTTGTTAAAATTCAGTGGTGTCGACGTATCTCTCGCCGCTCGTGACGATGGACGCGACGCTCCGTGCGACGTACTTGGCGATGAACGCGACGCTCCACGCGACGCTCGTGGCGGCGTTCGATTCCAAGCAGCACCTGAGTGACATTACCCGAAAACGCAGATGTTTCGACCACGCTTGGCGGCGCAGCCATAGGCGTCGCCTCCGCGATCGGCTCATAGCCCAAAAGCAACGACGCTCCCAACGCCAGTCCTAAAATTTTAGAGCGGGTCATAGGCGGTCTCCTCTCTGCATTTAGGCCGAATGGCCGAAAATCCCCGGAAAAAGACGATAACTACTCGGGATTTGCGAAGTCCGCTTTTTGCGGGGGGACGCCGCGACAGCTTCGCGAAACGTGGTGGAATGCAACTCCAGCGGCTTACGCCTCCCGCAACGGCAAGGCTGACGGGAGGCGCGGAGCATCAATAACGCGCCACAACCGGCGCCGGGGCCGGTGCTACGGCGCCGAAGACCCCGCCGACCACGGTGACCGGCGCGGTCAGCAGTTCTATCGGGCCTTCATCGGCGGGCGAGACCGGCTCGCCGCTGACGAGGACGGGGGTATAGACATAACCCATCTGACCGGCGTAGGCCGCCTCGCACCATCCACGATAGCAGTGGGCCATGTCGATCACGGCGTTTGCCGGGATAACCTCGATCACGGCGGCTCGATGCGAGGCGTAGGTCCGTAACACAGTCGGCGCGGTCACCATCGCGTCGAAAGCAAAGGCCGCACTGGCTGTGGCCGCCATGGCGACCCCGGCGAAAATGGGAAGGAACCTTGATGACATTTTCACCTCCACTAAACTTCTGCATTGTTATTGGGCGTCAGGCCGGCCGGTCGGAGGGAACAACCTTCGTTTAGACCGACGTAAATAAATGCCGAACCGCCGCGGATGGTTCCCGTTTTCCGCTGGATTGGGGGCGTGACGATTGGACGCGAAGCTGCCGTGAGTTGCGCCGAACCTTCGACGAGCGAAAGCCTTGCGCGGGCGACGGCGCCGTAGTTCGGCCATCGACCAGAGAATCTCTTGGAACAATTCAGGTGGGATGAAATGGCGATGTCCCAATCAAGAAGCCGACGGAGCTCCCGTGACTAACCTTTCCTTGTTGCAAACCTTTCCTTGTTGCAAATCAGATCCCAACATATCGAAGGCGGAATCCGCCGAGAATTGCGCGACCCTGCCGCCAGGATACCCGATTCTCACCTCATGAATCCCCTCATTTTATAATCGACTCAATTTTGCCGCGGGTTCTGGCGACATGCTTTTTTAACGAATCGATTTTGCGGATGACGGAACAATGCGGGCGACGGCTCAGCGGCTTGAATTCA